>NZ_LT827010.1:160000-460000 GCF_900119315.1 Actinoplanes sp. SE50/110
GTGTTGAGTGTAAGTGCATAAGGGAGCTTGACTGTGAGACTGACGGGTCGAGCAGGGACGAAAGTCGGGACTAGTGATCCGGCACTTGCGTGTGGAAGCGGTGTCGCTCAACGGATAAAAGGTACCCCGGGGATAACAGGCTGATCTTCCCCAAGAGTCCATATCGACGGGATGGTTTGGCACCTCGATGTCGGCTCGTCGCATCCTGGGGCTGTAGCAGGTCCCAAGGGTTGGGCTGTTCGCCCATTAAAGCGGTACGCGAGCTGGGTTTAGAACGTCGTGAGACAGTTCGGTCCCTATCCGCCGTGCGCGTTGGATACTTGAGAAGGGCTGTCCCTAGTACGAGAGGACCGGGACGGACGAACCTCTGGTGTGCCAGTTGTTCTGCCAAGAGCACGGCTGGTTGGCTACGTTCGGAAGGGATAACCGCTGAAAGCATCTAAGCGGGAAGCTCGCTTCGAGATGAGGTATCCCACCACCTTGAGTGGGTAAGGCTCCCAGCTAGACTACTGGGTTGATAGGCCGGAGATGTAAGCACGGTAACGTGTTGAGTTGACCGGTACTAATAGGCCGAGGGCTTAACCACACCAAACTTTATGCTCGATATGCGTCCACTGTGTGATTCACAGCAAACGAACAACCACCCCGGTTCAAGACTGCCGGGTTGCTGGTTTGTTCTGCTGATGGCTGTTTCGGTGGTCATAGCGGAGGGGAAACGCCCGGTTACATTCCGAACCCGGTAGCTAAGCCCTCCAGCGCCGATGGTACTGCACTCGGGAGGGTGTGGGAGAGTAGGACGCCGCCGGACTCAACTTCAGAAGAGGCCCACCCCTGACGGGGTGGGCCTCTTCTTTTTTGTATCCACGGACAGGCGGAAAAGCGCCCCCACGTCGGCTTGCGGCCGAGGCGGAGGCGCTTTTCGACGTACCGGGTAATCGGGTTTTAGAACGTGGTGATCTGCAGGTTGCGCCAGTCGAGGAACTTGAAGTCGGTGCTGGCGCGGTCGTTGGTCGTGATGTTCTCGCCGTGGGGGAGGACCAGGAGACCCTTCGGGTAACCCGGCAGGGATACCGACGCGGTGGTGTCGCATGGTTTCCCGGCGTCGAGGGCCCAGGGGAGGCTCCTGGACGGGCCGGTTCGGGGGAGGCTCCTGAAGGCGACGGTTCGCGGCAGGCTGCTGGAGGGGACGATCCGCGGAATGCTGCTGAACGTGCCGCCGGTCAGGGGGATCCGCCAGAGGGCGACATCTTCCTGAGCGGCATAGAGGACGCCCGCCTCGGCGTCGACGACCAGGCCCTCGATCTGCGGGCCCTGGCCCGGTTCCGCGCACGGTGACCAGGTGCCGCCGTCCGGGAGGCGGAACGAGCTCGGCAGGTCCAGGGTGTCTGAGGTGCGGTAGGTGACCCGGCCTTGCCGCTCTTCCAGGCGGAAGAGGCCGAGGCGGGTGGTGCGCCGGCGGCTGACCACCGCGTACCGGCCGTAGGTGGCCAGGCCGTAGCCGGTTGCCTGCGCCCGGACCTCGGCCTGGTCTCGGGAGAACAGCAGTGGGGCGTCAGCCGACGTGACATCGGTGAGGCCGCTCGCGCCGATCCGGTAGACGCGCAGCCGGTCCAGTCCGCGGTCGGTGACGACGGCCAGGTCCACCTTCTGCCCGGCTAGGCGGAAGCCGGAGACGATGTCGACGTTGCTGAACCGGCCGCCGTCCGGCGTGGCGATCGACTGCACCTCGCGCCCGGTCAGGTCGGACACCCGTAGACCGCCGTTCCTGGCGGTGCCGATGACCAGGCTGCCGGTCCGGTTCGCCGGATCGACCCAGACAGCCGCGTCGTCGGTGTCGCCGTTGCCCCCGGGGTCGTCGTCGTGCAGCGCCGCGGTCTCCGCCTCGGCGGTGATCTCGCGAGCCGGGCGCCGCTCCGAAGCGAACGCCGGGGTGCCGGCGGCCAGCGTGGTCAGGGCCACGAGCGCGGCGATTCCGGAAGTACGTTGCATGAGCAGGAAGGATTCCCGATCTACCCGTCCATCGGGTGGCCGGAGATTGAACAGGGCACCGAGTCGTTATCCAGTCGTTACATAAATCCCAGAACCGGGGCCGGAAACGGCGCATCGCACCCTATGACAGCGACACAGAGAGCTCTGAGGAAGAGGAACACGGATGCGACGCACCATCGCCACGCTGACCGCGGTCGCCGGGCTGTCCCTGGCCCTGACCGGGTGCACCCGGAAGCCGGACGTCGTCAGCGGGGAAGCGGCGCCGATCGGCGGAATCGTCTCGGCGACCACGACGCCGCCTCCGGCCGCCGCCGGGAGCCCCACCACCACTACGCCCACCACCAAGCCGGCCGTCCGCGTCGTCTCGACCGGCAACACCGATCCGGCGCCGGCCAAGCGGCTCATCCTCGGTCCCGACGGCCTGAGCGCCCTGAAGATCGGCATGACGGCGCAGGACGCCCTGGCCACCGGGATGATCGTCGGATATCACGCGAGTACGGCGTGCACCACGTCCCACCTCAAAGGCCACGACGACGCCGTCGTCCAGCACTCGCCCGGGAAAGGGATCATCGCGATCTCCGCGTACGGCGACATCCGTACTCCGGAGGGCATCCACCTCGGCAGCACACTGGAAGAGGTGATGAAGGCGTACGGCAAACGCTTCAAGCCCAGCGAAGTCGACGGCACCGTGCAGAGCCGGACGGGACGCGCCTGGGCAACCTCCACCGACCTGGTCAACTACCGCTTCTTCGTCAAGAAGGACAAGGTCGTCGAACTGGAGGTGGAGCACGCGCACCAGGACTGTTACGAGTGAGCGGCGCGCAGCGTGCGGAGCAACTCGTCGGTGCGGTCGCGGGGGCCGTCCTGACGGATCTGCAGGTAGGCGCCGCGGCCGCCGGGGGCGGTCAGCAACACCTCGCTGAATGACACCGCGGTGCCGGAGCAGCTCGTCCAGCGGCGCACCTGGCCGGTCAAGCCGTCGACCGACACCGGGCGGGGCGGCTGCTCCGTGCAGGCCCGGTGCCGGGGCAGGGTGGTGGCGACCAACCGGCCTGTCCAGTCACCGGCGCCGGCCAGCACCGCGGGAGTGATGGCGGCCGGGTCCCGCAGGTCGGCGCCGACCTGCAGACCGGGCCAGTGCGCGGCGGGCAGGCCCAGCGACGCCGGATCCCAGCCGCTGTCGCGCATCTGGTGGGCCCACGACGACGGCACCGCGACGGAGATCGCACGGGCGGCGTCACCCACCCGGGTCCAACCGGGCGGGGTGGCGTCCGGGAGAGTCGCGGCGGTGGTGCAGGCGAGGGCGGCCAGGGCCAACGACGTACCGGCGAATCGGGCGAAGGACCGCAGCGGACGGCGCCGCCCGGAAAGATCCAACGCCGAGGCGAAGGCCTCGGCCGACGGGAACCGGCGGTCGCGGTCGGTGCTGAGCGCGCGCAGCACCGCCCGATCGACCTGCCGCGGGATCCCCGGCCGCAGCCGGGACGGAGCGGCGCCGCGGCCCTCCAACGGCGTCCTGCCGGTCAGCATCTGATACGTCAACGCGCCGATCGCGTGGACGTCGGCGCGCACGTCCAGGCCGCCACCGGGCCGGCTCTGCTCCGGCGCCATGTAACCGGGAGTGCCGGCCACCACGGTGAAACCCGAAGCCTGGGCGATCTCCTTGGCCAGGCCCAGGTCGGCGACCAGCACCCGCTCGTGACCCCGGACCGTGTCGAAGAGCACATTGGACGGCTTCAGGTCGCGATGCAGGACGCCCGAATGGTGCAGGACGGTCACCGCGTCGGCGATCGCCACCGCGGTCCGCAGCGCGGCGCCCAGCGGCATCGGGCCCGCCTCCAGCCGGTCGGCGAGCGTGCCACCACCGGCATAGGTCATCACCTGATACGGCCGGCCGTCCGCAAGCTCACCGAAATCGTGCACCCGGACCAGCCGCTCCGAATCGGCCCGGCGCAGTACCTGCGCCTCCTGCTCGAAACGGGCCCGCACATCCGGATGGTGCGCCCAGTTCTCCGCCAGCACCTTGATCGCGACGTACGACTCGAGCACGTCGTCCTCGGCCAGCCATACGGTGGCGAACGCGCCCGAGCCGAGACGGCGCGTCACTCGATATCGACCGATCATGATAGGTGCGGGCACGATCGTATTATGAGCATCGAAGTCACGGGGGGAATCAGCGGTGCGTGAAGAGGAACAGGAAGACCTCTCCCGGCGCGCGGCCGCCGGCGACCGGGCGGCACTCGAATCGCTGCTCGGCCTGATCCAGCCGTCGGTGCTGCGGCGCTGCGCCCGGTTCCTGCCCTGCTACCAGGACGCCGAGGAAGCCTGCCAGGACGTGCTGATGCAGGTCGCGCGCAACATCGCCGGTTTCGAGGGCCGCTCCAAATTCAGCACCTGGCTGCACGTGATCATCGCAAACAGCTCCCGGCAGACCTACCGGATGCTCAAGCGGCGGGCCGCCGAACAGTCCCACGACGAGACCCCGATCGACGTCGCCGACCCGCGCACCACCAGCGTGATCGCCGGCTCCCGGCTCGACCTGCTGGACGCCCTGGAACGCCTGGAGAACCGCCGCGCCGAACTCGTCGCGCCGATGGTGCTGCGGGACATCTGCCAGCTCGACTACCGGGAGATCGCGGAACACCTGGGTATTCCGGAAGGAACCGTGAAATCCCGGATCCACCAGGCCCGCAGCGACGTGCGGGGGTTTCTGCTGGCCGGCCTCTGAGCGGGTGGGCGTACACCATGAAGGGGCCGAAAGGCGTTGAGGTGGGTATCGCGTAGGCTTCGTTCGCTTTGCCAGGTACTCTGTCACCCTGCGGGCTGCTAGCTCAATGGCAGAGCTGAGGACTTTTAATCCTTAGGTTCCGGGTTCGAGTCCCGGGCGGCCCACCAGGTTCCACCAGCACGAACGTCCGGGCGTCATAGTCCGCTGGTGGGCGGTGTGGGGCGGTGTGGGGCACGGTCGTGCCTCACCTGGCTCTGCTTGGTGGTGGCCGCTGGGGCTCGGGCCGGATCTTGAGGTTGGAAGTTCTTACTCGTCAAGGAGTTAGAACGTGTTCAATCCAAGGTGTCGTGGAGCGTGGTGCGTTGCGGGTCGACGCTCGACCCGTGATCTTTCCTGCCTGCGTGGTGGGTCGTCATAATGGCTGCTACCAGCAACGGGACGGTGTTTGCGCGGTGTGCGTGCCGGTCGGCAGAGACGGGCAAGCAGTTGGGCGCCCGGTGTCCGCGCCTTGGTCAGGTGGGGCACGGCCGCTGGTATATCGACGCGCACGTGCCTGGCGCTGATGGCCGGCAGAAGCGGCTGCGCCGGGGCGGATTCTCGTCGAGGGCTGAAGCTGAGCGGGGGCTGGCCGAGGTTCTGGAGTTGCCGGGGCCGGAGGCGATGGCGGAGACGTGGACGGTGAAGCGGTGGCTGGAGTTCTGGCTGTCGCAGATCGAGGACCGGGTGCGGCCGTCGACGGTGCGGGCGTATCGGTCGGTGACGTACCGGCATCTGGTCCCGTGGTTGGGCCGGTATCGGGTGGCGGAGCTGGACGGGCGCCGCGGTGCGAAGTTGGTTCAGCGGGCGGTCGATGGGATCGGCCGGCAGGAGAAGCGCGACGGTGACCTGGTGGCGGCGAGCACGGTGCACCGCGTTGTCGCGGTGCTGCGCAGTGCGTTGAGCGAGGCGCGTCGCCAAGGCCTGGTGTCGTCGAACGCGGCGTGGCGATTGCGGCTGCCGACCGGTGCCCGGCCGCAGGCGGTGGCGTGGACGCGGGAGAGGGAGGCGTTGTGGCGGGCTACCGGGGCCCGGCCGAGGGTCGCGGTGTGGGACGTGGAGAACGTCGCGAAGTTCCTGGAAGCGGTCGAGGGTGATCCGCTGTTCCCGCTGTGGTGGCTGGTCGCGCTGCGCGGGCTGCGCCGCGGTGAGGTGGCTGCGCTGCGGGCCATGGACCTGAACGCCGAGTTTCGGGAGCTGAGCGTCGAGCGGCAGCTGCTGATCGTGGATGGCAAGGTGCGCTTGGGGCCGCCGAAGTCGGCGGCCGGGGTGCGGGTTTTGGCGTTGGACGAGTTCACCAACCAGTTGCTGCGCCAGCACCGTGACCGGCAGCAAGCTCGGTTCGCCGGCACTGACCGGAATCCGCGCAGATACTTATTCACACACGCGGACGGGCGGCCGGTCCGGCCGGACTGGCTCACCCACCGCTTTCACGCACTGGTTGCCGAGTTCGGGTTGCCGCCGGTCCGGTTCCATGATCTGCGGCACGGCGCCGCGAGTTTGGCGGGTGCGGCGGGTGTCGAGCTGAAGGTGATTCAGCATGATCTCGGGCATTCCAGCGCGGTGACCACGGCGGACACGTACTGGACAGTGTTCCGGGAGTTGGCCGATCGGGCGGTGGCTGCGACGGCAGGGCTACTGCGCACGCACGCTCGGATCCGGCTGAATCTAGGCGCCGCTTCGCAGGCCTGATGTGCCGGGCCGGATTGGGTGGCAGCCGCCACTGAACGGCGGCGTGCGAGGCTCCCCGGCGGTCGCCCGCCGTGGCCTAGCTCGGGGTTCATCGAAAGGCGCTCCGGTGGCGTGGATCATCGCGGTCCGGAGCGCCTTCCGGTGTCGACACGGTGCAAGCACCGCCCAGGTCGGTGGTCACTGATACGTAACTCCCCGCCCTTTGATGCCAGAGCGTGCGCCGCACCCGTGGCTGGCACGCCGCCACCGGCCTGTGGATCTCCATCGGCCTGCTCTTCCTGTCCGCGACCGCGATCCGCAGGGAGATGCCACGCATCACCACCTGCGGGTCGCGACCGGTCTCACTGCCGGCGATCGCCACGGCAAGTTCGGCGAGCAGCGGGGATCGCCGCCCGCGTGGGCCGGCTGCCGAGAGCACCGCCCAACGGGTTCTGGCCGTCATCTTGGCCGAGGTCACTGTTGTTGAACCGGCAGCGCCGCACCGCCCGCGTTGATGAGCGCCGTCGGGCCGACGGTGGTGAGGCAACCGCATCCCGTTCGGGCGAGTTGGCCACATCTGCAACATCGTCGAGTAGATCGACCGGCTGCTGGACCTACTGGCCGGGATTGGGTGACCGCTCGCCGGCGGATGAACTGATAGTCATGTCGCTATTAGACGATAGTTATTGAAAACGATTATCGTTCTGCTCCTCAGTGAGAGGAGTGGAATCAATGACATTCAGGCACCCCTTGCTTTGGCTCGCGTCCCTGACCGCCGCGGCGACCGTCCTGGCCGGCTGCGGCTCCGGCGGCGACGCCGCAGCTGCCCCGGCCGGCTCCGGCGGCAAGCCGCTGCCGGTCGTCGCCACCACGCCGGAGGTCACCGACTTCGTCCGCGCCATCGGCGGCAGCGACGTCACCGTCACCCAGATCATCAAGGTCGGCGTCGACCCCCACGAGTACGAGCCCACGCCCGCCGACATCCAGGCCATCAGTGCCGCGAAGGTAGTGGTCAAGAACGGCGTCGGCCTCGAGCGGTGGCTGGACCAGACCATCGCGTCGGCCGGCTTCACCGGGGCCGTGGTCGACTCCAGCCACGGCGTCGCGCTGCGCAAGGGGGACCCGGGCGACGCAGAGATGGCCGACGGTGACCCGCACATTTGGCACAACCCGCAAAACGCCAAGATCATGGTGACCAACATCGAGAAGGCCCTCGCTGCGGCCGACCCCGCCCGCGCCGAGACGTTCGCCGAGAACCTCGCCGGCTACTGCGCCAAGCTGGACAAGCTTGACGCCGACAACCAGGCCGCCTTCGCCACGCTGCCCCCCGCCGACCGCAAACTGGTCACCAACCACGACGCGTTCGGCTACTACGTCGACCGCTACCAGCTGCAGTTCGTCGGCTCGGTCATCCCCAGCATGGACACCTCCGCCGAACTGTCGGCGCAGCAGCTCACCGACCTGGTCGCCAAGATCAAAGCGACCGGCACCAAGGCGATCTTCACGGAGAGCTCGCTGCCGCCCAAGACCGCCGAGGCCATCGCCACGCAGACCGGCGTGAAGATCGTCGCCGGACAGGATGCCCTGTACGGCGACAGCCTCGGCGCCGACGGCACCCCGCAAGGCACCTACCTCGGTGCCGAGCAGCACAACACCCAGGTCATCGTCTCCGCGCTGGCCGGCTGACATGACCGCGGCATTCACGTACTCCCAGGTGAGCATCGGCTACCAGGGCACCCCGGTGCTCACCCACGTCGACCTGACCCTCGCGCCCGGCCAGCGCCTCGCGCTGGTCGGCCCGAACGGGGCCGGCAAATCCACCCTGATCAAGTCGATGCTCGGCCTGGTCCCCGTGCTGGGCGGTGCCGTCACCGTGCTCGGCGACAGCCCGGCCGCGGCCCGGGGCCGGGCCGGATACGTGCCGCAGACCGACACCCTCGACGCCGACTTCCCGGTCAGCGTCCGGCAGGTCGTCATGATGGGCCGCTACCGTCGGATCGGCTGGTGGCGCCCGGCCGGCAGATACGACCGGCAGGCGGTGGCCGACGCCCTCGAGCAGGTAGGCCTGCCTGACCGGGCCGCTCACCGCTTCGGCACGCTCTCCGGTGGGCAGCGCCAGCGGGTGTTGCTCGCCCGCGCCATCGCGGCTGAGCCGCGGCTGCTGCTGCTCGACGAGCCCTTCAACGGCGTCGACGCGGTCAGCCAGGACGCGATCGTGCGGGTGCTGCGCGAGTTGTCTGCGGGCGGCGCCGCTCTGGTGTTCAGCACCCACGACTTGCAGGTGGCACGCGACCTCGCCGATCAGGTCTGTCTGATCAACGGCCGGCAGTGGGCCGCCGGGGCGCCCGCTAAGACACTGACCGCCGACAACCTGCGACGTACGTACGCCGGGAGCGCCATCGATCTGGCCGACGGCCGGATGGTGCTGGTGGAACCATGATCGAACCGTTCGCCGCACCGTTCATGGCCCGCGCTCTCACGGAGATCGCGCTGCTGGCGTTGATCTGCGGACCGGTCAGTGTCTTCGTGTTCGCCCGCCGGCTGTCGTTCGTCTCCGACGCCCTGACCCACACGATCTTCCCCGGTGTGGTCGTCGGGTTCCTGGCCGGCGGCATCGAGGGGCTGTTCGCCGGTGCGCTGGTCGCCGGGGTCGTCACCGCGCTCGTGCTGACCCTGCTGACCCGCGGCGGGCGGATCTCCGATGACGCGGCCACGGCCGTGGTGCTCACCGCGATGTTCTCGATCGGGGTGGCCCTGGTTTCGCGCCGAGCGTCGTACACCGCGGACCTGACCTCGTTTCTGTTCGGCCGGTTGCTGACTGTCTCGCCGCGGCAGATCGCCGAGACCGCGGTCTTGGTCGTCGTCGTGCTGGCGGCGCTGCTGATCGGCGCCCGGGCGCTGCTGTTTCGCACCTTCGACCCGGCCGGAGCCGCCGCGGCGGGTTTCCGGGTCGGCTGGCTCGACCTGGGGCTCAACATCCTGGTAGCGCTGGTGGTGGTCGCGGCGGTTCGGGCGGTCGGCACCATCCTCGTGGTCGCGCTGCTGATCGTCCCGGCGGCGGCCGGTCGCATGGTCACCGACCGGCTGGTCGCGATGGCCATCCTCGGCACCGTGCTGGTCCTGGGTGCCGGCTATGGCGGACTGTGGCTGAGCTGGACCGCCTCCATGGACTACGGCGTGTCCCTGACCGCCGCCTCGGCCGTGGTGCTGCTGCTGGTCGCGGCGTACTGCCTGCTGATCCCCGTCCGCTGGATCCGTGATCGCCGCCGTCGGCGTCACGTGCCCCTTCCGAGGCAGAGGAGTGCCGCGCATGAGCTGGTGGGCTGACGCCCTGCACCGGGCGACCGCAGAGGTGATCCTGGTCGGCGCGCTGGCCGGCCTGATCGGGGTGCAGGTGGTGCTGCGCCGGCTGTCGTTCTTCACCATGGCCCTGACCCACGCCACGTTCCCCGGCGTGGTCGCGGCCTCCATCATCGGAGTCAACATCCTGGCCGGCGGTGCCGTGGCCGGGGCAGCCGTCGCGCTCGGCGTGGCGGCGCTGACCAGCCGCCGCGGCCAGGACGCCGCGGCCGCCACCGGGGTCGTACTGTCGGCCGGCTTCGCTCTTGGCGCCGCGCTGGTCGCAACCCAAAACGGGTTCAGCCGCGACCTGTCCGCGTTCCTGGTCGGCTCGATCCTCACCGTCACCACCGCGGACCTGATCACCACACTGGTCGCGCTCGTCGTCGTGGCGCTTGTCCTGGCGGTGTTCGCCCGCCCGCTGCTGCTGGTCGGCTTCGACCGCACCGGCGCTCAGGCGGCTGGCCTGTCGACCGGGACCTGGGACCTGGTATTGCTGCTGAGCATCGAGCTCGTCGTGGTGACGCTGGTACCCGCGGCCGGCACGATCCTGGCCTTGTCGCTGATCGTGGCGCCCGCCGCGGCGGCCCGGCTGTGGACCGACCGCCTACCGGTGATGACCGTGCTCGCCGTCGGGTTCGCCGCCGGCAGCGGACTGGCCGGACTGTGGGCCTCCGGCCGGTTCGACATCGCCGCCGGCGCGAGCATCTCGCTTACCGCAACCGCCATCCTGCTGATCTCCTGGACGGCCACCCGCCTGCGCCCGGCCGCGCAACGAGCCACCGCCCATCGTGCCGGGTCCACGAAACCGGTGCGGGCATGACCGCGCGGCCGGCGGTCAGCGAGACCGCCCTGCACCGAGCGGCGGCGGCGATGCGCGGCATGGCTTACGAGCACCGCCTGCATATCCTGGTCATACTGCGCGACGGCGAGGCGACCCCGACACAGCTGGCGGCCGCCCTCGCGGTGCACACCACAGTCGTCGCGCATCACCTGCGTCACCTCGCCGATGCGCGTCTGGTCCGACGCCGGCGGCGGGGCCAGCGGGTGCTCTACTCGCTGCCCGACGAGGCGACCAACCGCCTGGTGGCCGAGGTCCTGCGCTACGCCCGCGAATGAGCGGGCACCGGCGGATAAGCCGAAGCGCTGTCAGGTTGCACGCTCACGCTGCCCGCCTGCCCAGCGACGACGAAGCCACAAAGATATGCACTGTTGGGCATATGAGCAATTGTTGAATCATTTACCGATGACCTCTCTGGAGTGCAGGGGTCATTGTCAAATCCGCAAAGGAAGGTATTTTATATTGCCGTTCCGGGCCGATTCCGGCGTACGCAGGGAGCCGATTCATTGAGTTCGTCGGAGCACACCGTGACCACGTCTGACGTTGACAGTCACGAGCACCCCCGACCGATGTCCGAGCCTGCCGGGCAAAGCGAGGTCCCGCAGCCGGGCCGCCGTAGGGAGGCAGGGATCGGCTCGCTGGAAGTCCTCGCCGGCCTGCTAATCGTGTTGGTGCTGGTGCGCGGGAAGCTGTCCGGTCTGCTCACCGGGCCGGGGTTGCAGACCTGGGCGACGGTGTTCGTCTCGGTGCTGGTGCAGGCTGTCCCGTTTCTGGTGTTCGGGGTGGTGCTGTCTGCAGTCATCGCGGTGTTCGTGCCGCGAAGTTTCTGGGCTCGGGCGTTGCCGAGTCATCCGGCGCTGGCAGTGCCGGCGGCCGGTGTGGCCGGTGTGATTCTGCCGGGGTGTGAGTGTGGCAGTGTGCCGATCGCCGGGTCGCTGATTCGGCGCGGGGTCACCCCGGCGGCCGCGCTGGCGTTCCTGCTCGCGGCGCCGGCAATCAATCCGATCGTGTTGACCGCGACGGTGATCGCGTTCCCGGGGAGGCCGCAGATGGCCGTGGCTCGCGGGGTGGCCAGCCTTGTCGTGGCGGTTGCGGTGGGCTGGCTGTGGCTGCGGCTGGGCAAGACGGAGTGGATCAAGTTGCCGCACCGGCCGGACCTCGACGACAGCTCCAGGTCGCGGGCGTTCTGGGCGGCGTGCCGGCACGACATCATGCACGCCGGCGGGTTCCTGGTGCTGGGCGCGGCGGCGGCCGCCACTATCAATGTCGTCGTTCCGGCCTCGTGGTTGCAGTCGTTGGCCGGTAATCCGGTGGTTTCGGTGATTGCTTTGGCGACTTTGGCGGTGTTGTTGTCGATTTGCAGTGAGGCGGACGCGTTCGTGGCGGCGTCGCTGACGCAGTTCTCGCTGACCTCGCGGCTGGTGTTCCTGGTGGTCGGGCCGATGGTGGACTTGAAGTTGATCTCGATGCAGGCCGGGGTTTTCGGCCGCCGCTTCGCGTTCCGGTTCGCGCCGGCCACGTTCGTTGCGGCGATGCTGGTCGGTACCGGCTTCGGATTGGTGTTGCTGTGAACCGCATGTCCCAGGCGGTGATCATGCTGTTGTTCGGCGGCGCGATCACCAGGGCCACCCTGACCGACGTGTTCCTGCGCTACGTCAAGGAGGGCTTGCGGCCATTCCTGCTGGTCGCCGGTATCTTGCTGGTCGCGGCCGCGGTCATGACGCTGTGGCACGAGTGGCGGCCTGGCGGTGACGGCCACCATGACGACGGGCACGGCCATGGGCAGCATGAGCCGGCCGTCGGCTGGCTGCTGATTCTGCCGGTCCTGGCCATACTGCTGATCTCTCCTCCGGCGCTGGGTTCCTACACCGCCAAGCAGGCGGGCAGCGTCAGCGTGCAACCGGACACCACATCGGACTATCCGCCGCTGCCCGCGGGGGAGCCGGTGACGGTCAATCTGCTCGACTACGCTTCCCGCGCGATCTTCGACAAAGGTAAGAGCCTGGCCGGGCGCACCGTGCGGATGACCGGGTTCATCACCCCGGACGCGGCAGGCAAGCCGATGCTGACCCGCATCGTGCTGATCTGCTGCGCCGCGGACGGCCAGCCGATCAAGGTGGGACTCACCGGCGGCACCCCGATCGACGCGCCCGCCGACACGTGGGTCGAGATTATCGGCGTCTACAGCACGCAGACCGGCACGGACCCGGTGAACAAGGCCCCCATCGCGTACGTCGAGGTGAAGAGCTGGCAGCAAATCGCACAACCCAAGCAGCCGTACGCATGAGCAGCGCCCCGCCCCGGACCGGGCCGACACGTCCCAGCCGTCGTACCGCCGTCGTCCTGGTGACCGCTCTCGCGGCCGGCGGTGTACTGCTGTCAACGACCCCGCGCCGCAGCAACTCCGCGCCTGCCGCCGGTCCGGTCACCGTCGCCGCGGCGTGGCCGCACGCACGCCGGGCAGACCTGCCCGGCACGCTGGCCGACGGCACCCGGTTCAATCCCGATCTGTTCCTGGCCGCCGACACCGTCATCGGAACGGCGGCGACCGGGGACGGTCGCCAGGTGCGGCTGCTGCTGCGCTCCACCGGCGGCCTGCGCGAGCTGCGCCGCCAGCCGGCCGACGCGGCCCCGCAGTTCGACAATTTCGCGGTGGCCGGCGACGACGTCGTGTGGACCGAGTCAACCGATGCAGGATCGACCGAGATCTGGTCGGTCAATACGCGTGACGGACGACCGGCGCATCGACTGACGGCCGACACCGGCGACACCGTCTTCTACGGCACGCAGAACGATCTCGTCATTGCCGGAGGCCGGGTGTATTGGGCAGCCGCTCTGAAGCAGGGCCAAGACACCGAGATTCGATCGGTCGCTCTGACCGGTGGAGCTGTCACCGCCCGCCGGGAATCCGGCACCTGGGCCCTGACCACATGGCCGTGGCTGACCGATTCCACTGGGGGCCCATCGAGAATGTTGCGGATGCGGAACTTCAACACCGGCCGTGACGTGCAGGTAGCCACGTCGGCTGAGGACGCAGCCGAGTGCAGCCCCGTTTGGTGCAGGGTGATGATTTCCGGCAGTGAGGGACTGGTCCGGATCGACCTCATGCACCCGGACGGCTCCGCCCGCCGTCGCATCGCCGGCGCCGACGCCTCCGCCGCCGTCACCGACGTCGCGATCCTCGACCGCTTCGAAATCTTGTCGCAGACCATTCCGGGATCAGATGTCACCGGCGTCGCCGCCCTGCGGGTGTACGACATCAGCACCGGCACCACCGTCGACATCAGTCCCGCCGTCAGCGCCGCGTTCACACGGGCCGGGGTGCTGTGGTGGTCCACCGGCAGCACTGACACCGTCATGTGGCACATCCTGGACCTGCGTACCGTCTGACAGCGGCCATAGCTGGCGGGCGGCCTCCCCGGTCGGCAACCCGGGAAAGCCGGCAGCCCGCTTACCAGGAGGCTTTTCGTACGCCGGGCAGCTTGCCGTGCGGCCAGTTCGCGGAACCTTCCCGGGACAGCCCGAAGCGGGTTTCTCGCCTTCGGTGAGGCTGCGGCGCGCCGTCAGCCGCGCTCGCGAGAGTCGAGTGACGGCGCTAACCGACGACGGAAGCCGTTTTGGTTCCGGCTCCTTCGCGTCATAGCGCGGGAGAGATCACTAGTGATCGATGAAGGACGGTAGTTTCCAGGGATGGCAGGATCTGTGGTCTACCGGGCAGCTCACGCGTTCGACGGAGAGAAGTTCATCCCTGGCGGGTTGCAGGTCCATGTCGCCGCCAATCGTATCGCCGCTGTCCGTGCCTATGCGGAGCCGTTGCCGGCTGGTCAGCCAGTGGTGGACCGTCCGGGATGCACGGTGCTGCCCGGTCTGATCGATACCCATGTTCATCTGGTGGCTGGCGGCGAGCCGGACGCCTTGCGGTGGGATGCGGGCCGGTCCGCCGCTGAACGGGAACAGGTCGTGCGTCGTTCCCTGCTGGCGCAGGTCGGTGCCGGTGTGACGACGGTGCGCGACCTGGGAGACAACCGATTCGCGGTCGTGGACCGCACGGTTCGAGACGACGAACCGTCGGTCGTGGGCTCGGGGCCGCCGATCACCTCGACCGGCGGTCATTGCGCCGCGCTCGGCGGCGCGGCCCGCGACCGGGCGGGCTTGCGGGCCGCGGTCGCGCAGCGGTATGACCGAGGTGCCCAGATCATCAAGGTGATCGTCAGCGGTGGTGCGATGACCGCCGGCTCGGATCTGCTGCGGCTGCAGTTCGACGTCGCTGAGGTGCGCGACGTGGTGGACGAAGCGCACCGTCGAGGGCTGCCCGTGACAGCGCATGCCCACCCAGTGTCCGCCGTGCAGGTGTGCCTGGCCGCGGGCGTCGACGCCATCGAACACTGCACCTGCCTGACCGACACAGGAATCGCCACGCCGGACGCGGTGATCGACGCACTGGCCGCACGTCGGGTCACGGTGTGCCCGACGTTCGGCCGGTTGCCCGGGCTGCCGCCGTCTCCGCAGGCGATCGAGGTCATGCGCCGGACCGGCATGACGTTGGAGGCCCGGTTCGCGCAGGTCGGCCGGCTGCACGCGGCCGGGGTGCCGTTGTTGGCCGGTTCTGATGCCGGGATCCACCCGGCCAAGCCGCACGGTGTGCTCGCCTACGCGGTCGAGGAGTTGGTTCGGTCCGGGCTGCCGGTGCACGCCGCGGTGGCGGCCGCGACATCGGGTGCCGCCGCGGCGTGCGGCCTGGCCGGTACCGTCGGACGGCTACGGCCGGGCATGGCAGCCGACCTTTTGATCGTCGACGGTGACGTGGAGCGCGACATTCTAGCCCTGACCCGAGTCCGGGACGTCGTGCTGCGTGGCCGGCAGATCGTCAACGACACCGGGCCACGAACACCGAGTTGATGACCTCCCCGAACGGATGCAGCAAAACTTCGGGTACGAGGCCGGCATCGTGCACGTCTCGGACGTCGACGACAGGGTAGAGCAGCGACCGTAGTCCCTGGGCGCTGCGGATCAGCACGCGCGTGTCCGCCTCGAGGGCCGTGCCGACGGCACGGAGCGCCGCCTGTTTTTCAATCCGGGTGGTGCCTACCAACGCGGCGACCACCACGACGTCGCAGCTGGCGGTGGCGTACGCCAGGTCGGATGCCGAGCTGGCATCGGCCAGGAGCACGCTGATCTGTTCCGCGAGGCCGAGCCGATCGAGAAGGCGGCGTGACAACGCGACCGCGTCGGCATCCCGGTCCACCACCGTGACCTGAGTGTCCAGCATGCGGGAGAGCATGATCGCACTCAGTGGTAGCGGCCCGCCGCCGAGGAAACACAGCCGACGGGACTCTCCGGGCCGGTGGCCGGTTCCCGCCAGCGCATGCCGTTCGAGGTGCGCCAGTTGCTGGTAGTTGCGCAGGTACGGGAAGGCGGCCAGCTCGGCGTGCGGGTCGGCGGCGGCAAGAGTGCGGCGTGCCCACCATTGTTCGAGCCGGGATTCTCCCTCGGCACACAATCGGACCAGGCCGTCGCGTGCCTCGGTGATCCGAGGGTCGGTCAGTGCCGAGGAGGCATCGGCCGGATCAGCGTGGGCGCAGATCGAGACCAGGTCGGCGAACAGGGAGTTGACCTCGGGCGACGGGGCAAGACTGTCCTGGGCGCGCAGCCCGTCGTACACCCGCAGAATGCGGCCAGCCAGCACACGCTCGTCGACGTCGCGGGCCGGGGCAACCGGCACGCTCAACATTCCGACGTCCGCAGCATCGCGGCGACGTCGATCTCGAAGTGCACCGTGTTGAACGGATCAGGCCGGGTGTCGCAAACCTCGCGAGTCGGCAGCGAACGCCAGAACGCCTCCGCGCCGGGAACGCTGGCATCGGTGTGCAAGTACACGCGGCGATATCCGCCCGGGCCGACGCTCCACGCGACGGCCCGTTCGGCGACGGCGCGACCGACGCCCCGGCGTCGCCCGCCTGCGGCCACCCAGACCCGCACCAACTGACACACGTCGGGCTGGCTGTACCGGTGCGCCAACCACTGCGGATTCGGCGGACTCGCCAACGCGCACGGCTTGACCCCGGCCGTACCCACGATGCCGTCCGGATCCCGGGCAACGATCAGTGCGCACCCGGCACTACGCAGATACGCCGCTTCGAGATCGTCGAGGTCGCGGTGCCACTGCGGCCGATAGCCGCCCAGGTCCGCCTCCAACACCTCCCGCATCATGGCCTCCGCCTCGACCAGATCCCCTGGTCCGGCGAGGGCGACGGTCACCTCTCGGGCCTCGACCCGGCTCATGCCTCGCGGGCTTGACATCCTCAACTCTCCCAACACGTACCGCAGTGGTCAGCAACTGATGAAGCGCCAGGGCAGGCGTGCCGCATGCGCATCGCCGCAAGCAGACATTGGCCGCGACGCCCCAGCACCGATAACGGTAACGGTTTTCATTTGCTTTAGGTGACGCAACAGGCCGGTACGGTGTCCCCGGGCGAGCGCCTAACGCTTGCCACCGCCGGTGGGGCGCTCGGTAACGAACACGTCAATGAGCGACCGAAGGCGGCGCCCTGCCGCCCGGGGAAGCTGTGTGTCGATCACCGCGCCGGCGGCCGACACCTATACCGTCGTGGCCGATGGCTATGCCGTGTCCAGCGGCAGCACGGCCTACGACTACCGCGACGTCTACTACAGCAAGTTGCCCGGTTTACTCACCGTGCTGGCGACCCGGTAACGCTTGCCGCCCGGGCAGTCGACCATGGTGACCGGGACGGTCACCGCCACCGCCGCGCGCAGACTGGTCGCAAGCTGTTCGGTCCGATGACAGTGGTCACCGACCAGAGCGTCGTCGGTCACGGCTCCGTCGAGATCGGCGCCGGCAGCTGAATCCACCGCACCATGGACGGGTCCGCGGCATGCCCGCCACGGGCCCGTCGTCCCTATCACGTCAGCGTCGATGGCCAGGACCCGGCGGCCGGCAGCATGCAGATGCTCCACGAACAAGGGGGCACGGAAGTGAAACGCCGGTTGTCACCTCTCGGAAGCAGCCCACGGACGCTCCGGGGGCAGGCGGTGCCGCGCCGATCGCCCAGCCTCCGGTTCTGCCGGCTTCGCCGACGGCGCCGCCATCCGGTGCGCGGCCAGCGCGGCGAGCGCCGTCGTGATGGGCACCGCGGTGATCAATCCGACCGTGCCGACCGCGCTGCGCACCAGTTCCTGCGCGATCAACTGCCCGGTGAGCAGGTCACCGACCGGTGTGCCACCGGTCGCGAACAGCAGCATCAGGGGCAGGGACGCTCCCGCGTAGGCCAGCACGATCGTGTTGATCACCGACGCGATGTGCGCCCGCCCGATTCGGGACGCCGCACCGTAGAGCTGGCGGAATCCGTACGCCGGATTCGCCAGGGCCAGCTCGCTCACGGTGGCCGACTGCGTGACGGTGATGTCGTCCAACACGCCCAGGGAACCGATCACGATGCTGGCCAGCAACAGTCCCTGCATGTTGACCCTGCCCTGACTGACCGACAGGAAGTTCGACGTGTCATCGGAGACACCGGTCAAGTGCACGGCGGCGACACTGATCTCGGCCAGCACCGTCGTGATGATCAGACTCGCCAGAGTGCCGGCCACGGCGATCGTCGTGGTGACATTCAGCCCGTGCGTCAGGTACAGCACGGTCAGCATGATCGCCGCCGAGCCGACCACCGCCACCGCCATCGGCGACCGGCCGTCCAGGATCGCCGGGACGATGAAATACAGCAGGATCGCGAAGGTCACCCCGAGGCCGGCCAAGGCGCTCAACCCGCGCCACCGCCCGAACGCGATCACCGCCAGCACGAACGCCACACCGAGCAGCCACAACTCCCGCGACCGCTGATGATCCGCGATCGACCAGGTCACCGAACCCCGCTCATCCTGCAAACCGATCAACGTCACCCGATCCCCGGAGCTGATCACCGGGGCGCCCGGCCCGGACGGCAATTCCGTGCTGACCTGCGCACCGTCGCGTAACCGCACGACAGCCGTGCCGCAGCCGGCCGGCCGTGTCTCACCCGCGGGCACCGGCGCACACGCGGCCGTCGCGGTCGACAGCACCACGCCCTGGGCCTGAGCCGGCCCGCCCGCAGCGGTCTCGGCCTTCGGCGGATGCCGCGGCCAGAGCAACAACATGCCCACAGCGGTCAGCAACACCGCCGGGATCAGCAGCGCCACCGTCAAACGACGCGCGTGCGGCAGCGACACCCCACCCGGCGCGGCGTGGCTGTGGTGATGACCGGCCATGAACACCAGCTCCTCGGCGACGGCGACGTCTGCGGCAGCCGAACCGTACCCCGGATAGCCGGCCAGCCTCCGGCTTCGATCCCATCCACCATTCGCAACCGGCCCGATCCCCGACCGGACCGGCCACAGAACCCGCCGCACCTCACGGTCGGAGGATGACGACACGACAGCGAACTCTGCGCAAGTACGCCGCCGCGACGATCATCGCCATGACGGCCACCGGCTCCGCCATCAGCCCGCCCACACCAGCCGCGGCCGCAGCTCCAACAGCGGCAGCCACCTGGTCCAGCATGATGTACCGCAGCCTCACCCACGACGAGCAGCTGGCCACCCTGCGCACCTCGCTCGCCGCCCAGCAGGCCATCAGGCGCGCCGCTGACACCGAACTCGCCGCCGCCACCGACGCTCTGCGGACCGCGCAATCCGCGCTGACCACCGCGACCACCGCCAACACCCAGGCCCAGGCGCAGCTGACCGCAGCCCGCGCCGCGCTGTCCACCGCGCAGCGGACGTTGCGTACCGTCTCTCACCGCAAGCCCCGCAACGCCGCCGCCCTCACCCGCGCCCGCAACGCGGTCACCACCGCTACCCAAACCGTGGCCACCCGCAACAGCGAGGCCGCCAAGGGCGTCGCCGCCCTGACCACTGCCCACGCCGCGGTCACCGCCGCGACCAGCCGCACCAGTCAGGCCAGCACCGCAGTCACCGACGGCACCGCAGGGCTCAACCGCGCCGAAAATGCGATCACCGCGCTGCCCAGCGCCGCAACACTCGCCGCCCAGGCCGCCGCCATCAGCCGGGACGTCGTCACCCAGATCCGAGCGGGGTTCGCCATCACGGACACCACCCAGGTGTACGGAGTGACCGTCAACAAAACCATCGCATTCGCCTTCCAACACATGATCGACGACGCGAAAGCCGACGGCGTCCAGATGTCCGGCGGCGGCTTCCGTACCACCCAGCGCCAAGCCGAACTACGCACCATCAACGGCTGCCCCGACGTCTGGACCGCCCCACCGTCATCCTGCCGAGTGCCGACCGCGATCCCAGGCCGCTCCCTGCACGAGATCGGCCTGGCCGTCGACATCTCCTCCGGAGGCAAAACCATCACCAAGAAGACCCCCGCCTACACCTGGCTGACCCGCCACGCCAAGCAGTACGGCTTCGTCAACCTGCCCGCCGAAGCCTGGCACTGGTCCATCACCGGCAACTGACGCCGATCGTCTACAGCTAGAGCCGATCATGCCAAGAGCCGGCCCGCGCCCGGCCAGCAGATCACCGCTACGTATCTCAAAGACCTCACCGGCAGTACGAGCTAGGCCACACCGGCATGAACCCGCTCGCGCCCTACCTTGACGGCCTTTGTCTTATGACAACGCCACGATGGGGCACCGCAGCGTCGGTGTTACCGCCTGACCAATGGCGCCTATAGTGGTGACCAAGCCGGATGCCTCCCCCCGTGGGCATCCGGCTTCACTATTCACGCCCCGGACCGCTTACAGCCCGGACCGCATCATGAGGTAGTAGCGAAGCAGATCGCCGGCACGACGATCCGCTCCTTCTCTTATTTAAGGCAGGCCCGCGCCGGCACGTCAGGCGATACCTCTGCCAGCAAGCCCGGCAGCCCTAGTTAGTTTGCCTTGATTTCTGCGCACGCCATAGGCCATCGCCGTCAGGCCGGGCCTGCGCCGTCAGGCCGGACATTCCAGCGCGGTGACCACGGCGGACACGTACTGGACGGTGTTCCGGGAGTTGGCCGATCGAGCGGTGACTGCGACGGCAGGGCTGCTGCGCTCGCACGCTCGGATCCGGCTGAATTTGGGCGCCGCTTCGCAGGCCTAATGTGACCGGCCGGCTTGGGCGGCGTGTGGCCGTCGGCAGCCGCCACCGCCCCCGTATGGCGGTGGGCGGGGCTTCCCTGCGGTCGCCCGCCGCGGCCTAGGTCGGGGTTCATCGAAAGGCGCTCCGGTGGCGTGGATCATCGCGGGCCGGAGCGCCTCTCGGTGTCGAAACGGCGCAAAGCACCGCCCGGGTCGGGCAGTCGCGACGACGTAACATCCCGTCCGTTGATGTAACTATCTAGTAGTTGCCAGTAGTTGGCAATAAGACATACTGAGCATCATGGCGATCTACACACTTCCTGACATGCCCTACGACTACGGAGCGCTCGAACCGGCCATGTCCGGCCAGATCCTGGAGCTGCACCACAGCAAGCACCACGCCGCGTACGTCAAGGGCAGCAACGACACCCTCGACCAGCTCGCCGAGGCCCGCGACAAGGGCGACTACACCGCTCTGGTCGGCCTGGAGAAGACCCTGGCGTTCAACCTCTCCGGGCACGTCCTGCACTCGATCTTCTGGAACAACCTGCGCCCGGGCGCCAGCGCCGATCGCCCCGACGGGGAACTGGAGGCCGCGATCGTCGAGCACTTCGGCTCCTTCGAGGCGTTCTCCGCGCAGCTGTCCACCGCGACCAAGGGCGTGCAGGGCTCCGGCTGGGGTGTCCTGGCGTGGGAGCCGCTGTCGCAGCGTTTGATCGTGGAGCAGGTCTACGACCACCACGGCAACGTCGGGCAGGGCTCGACGCCGATCCTGGTCTTCGACGCCTGGGAACACGCCTACTACCTGCAGTACAAGAACGTGCGCCCGGACTACGTCGACCGGCTGTGGAGCCTGGTCAACTGGGCGGACGTGACGAAGCGGTTCGACGCGGCCCGCGCCGCCGGCAACCCGATCATCGTCGCGCCGTGATTCCGGCAGGCCCCGGGCTCGCCTTTCTCGCCGCCCAGCAGGCGGCCGGCGTCGTCGCCGCCAAACACCGCGGCGATTTCGCCGGTGCCGAGCAACTGCTCGTGGCGATGGGCGACGCGCAGGTGCAGGCCCGGGGCTTCTGCCTGCTTGCCGAGCTCGCGCTCAGCCTGGTCCGTAGGCAGACCGGGCAAAGTATGGACGAGCTGGTGCAGGAGCTGACCTTGTTGATCGCCGACTGCGGGCCGCCCTCGCCGCCGCCGGGTGAGGGTGACGGCTGATCCGCACCGGTGACGGCATGCCGCGGCCGGCCGCCGGTCTCCGGCTGGGCCATGGGCGGGGATGGTGCGGTGTGGTCGCGGATTCGAGCGCCTGCCAGGACGCGAGATTGATCAACTGGCGTGCGCCCGCGGCCAGCAGGACGAAGTCATCACTGCTGGCCGCGCACCGTGAGCGGCGTCGCCTGCTATTTGGTGTTGGAGGCGAGGTTGGCCGACCAGCGTTCCTCGACGCGCCCGAAGTGCCAGACGGCGATCGCGATGATCCAGGCGAGGAAGAACAGGGCGACGATGCCGTAGCCGGCGTAGTCGAGGGGGATCTCGGCGATAGCGGCCAGCGGGCCGTGGGTGATGTTGCGGGACCCGGTCACCCGATCGCAGTGCCGGACGGCGCTATCTTGGAGAAGTCCCGGAGCCCCGGGAGGTCAGGATCGCGGAGGCGTTGTTGGGCAGCAGCGAGCACGGCGACGAGCCGCTGAAAAAGGCGTTCGCGGCTTCCTCGCTTTTCGGTGACCCAGAGATCTTCCGCCTCACTGAACCGCTTGCCTCATTGTTCGGTCGGATAGCCGCCGACCAGGCACAGCAGCGCGACAGGTTCGCGAAGTTGATCGGAGACATCACGGGGACTGCCCGGGCGCGAGAGTCACTATCGGCGCTGGCCGAAGCGGTGGCCGCCGACCAGGCGCAGCAGCATGCTCGCCTCACGGAGATGGCCGCGAACCTCACTGGCACAACGCAGCTCACGAAGTCGCTGACCTCGATCGCCGGCCATATCACCGCTGACCAGATCGGACAGCGCGACAAGCTTATAAAAACGATCGGCGAGGTTGCCGGAGCTGCGGCCATGGACAAGGACGCACTGTCGTTCATGGCACATCAGGTCGCCGCCGACCAGGCGCAGCAGCGCGCCCGCCTCTCGGAGATCGCCGCGGACCTCGCCGGCGCAACGCAGTTCACGGAATCGCTGACCTCGACCGCAGGCCGCGTCTTCACTGATCAGGCCGGGCGGTACGACAGCCTGGCGCAAACGATCGGGCCACCAGCCGTTGGCGTTCGGCTCACGGAGTCGCTCACCTCGCCGCTCGGTCGCATGGCGGTCTTGGAGCCCGGGCAAATCGAGGGCCTCGCCCGGGCCTGTCGGCCGAATCTTGACGACCTGGCGGAGTCGCTGAGCACTGTCATAACGCAGATCAATCCCGACCTGACGCACCGGACAGTGAGCGCCTCCGTCGATGTACTCCAGCGGATCGTCGCGGACGGCCTCGGAGAAGAGTCGCTGGATCAGCTCGCCGACGAGGTGACGGCGTCATCGGGATACGCCGACCTTTGGCGGGACATTCAAACCGAAGTCAAGACGGTGCTCCAGGAAGCCGGTGAGGAATCCGGCCACGCTGGTGTGCGAGACGCCGCCGCATGGCACATTTCCTGGCTCTGGCTGCTACTGCGCGAGTCGCTGCCGACCGTAACGACCGTCGAGAAGATCAGCAAGGTCGTATCCATCTCGACGGTTGCCTTCATCTGCTGCGCCGTGCTTCGTACAACCCATCCGAAACTGTGGGCTGACCTGGAAGAACTTCAACTCACGCCATTCGATTTCGTAGGCTACCTATTCGGGGTACTGGCCTGGGCCGAGACTCAGAAGGACCGGTCCTGAGCTCAGGCATCTGGAAGCCGTTCGGCCGGCCACGGCAAGGTTCTACGGAGGCGCGATCATGAGCCCGTCTGCGACCCTGCACCCGCAGCGGTGCACGCTTTGTGCAAAGCGTTGAGTACGAGCCGTGCTGTCGACTCAGCCGCGTGTTTCGCCTGGTCGGGGAGCACGGTGGCGTAGGTGTCAGCGGTGAAGGCATAACTGGTGTGTCCAAGCATGTCCTGAACGGTCTTCAGGTCGACGTGCGCGGCCAGGGCGAGCGTCGCGGCGCCGTGGCGCAGGCAGTGCAACCGGATCGGCGGCAGCCCGGACGCGGCGACGAGCGTGGCGAAGCGGTGCGTCAGCCAGTCCGGGCGGATCGCCCGGCCCTGGCGGGTAAACACGGGCCCGTCCGGGCGCCACCGCTCGCCGGCGCACTGTGCCTGCCGACGCTGCTGGCGTTGCGACCGTAGCAGGACCGCAACGGTCATGCGATCAAGGGCCACGGTGCGTTGCCCCGCAGCGGTCTTCGGCGTGTCCCAATAGGGACGGCCGTTAGCGTGGGCGATGGTGTGGCTGACCGTCAGCGTGCCTTCGGCGAGGTCGACGTCGGTCCAGCGCAGCGCGCAGATTTCGCCGCGGCGCAGCCCGCGAAGGGCTGCCAGCCACCACAGCGCGAACAGCGGGTCGTCCCGGACGAAGAGCAGGAACTCGGCCAGTTGCTGCGGCGTCCACACCGCCACCACCGGCTTGCAGCCATTAGCCTGCCAGGCCGCGACCCGCGATGCCGACCACGGTTGTGGGCGGTGCCGCCGTGGCCGCGGCAACAGCACGAGCCGGGCCGGGTTGATTGCCAGCAGTTGCTCCCTGATCGCCATGTTCAGCGCCCGGCGCAAGGTGGCCCGGATCTTCTGCAAGGTCGCCGCCGACAGCGGCGCGCCGGTGCGGCTCGGTTGTGCGGTGATCGTGGTGAACATCGCCTCGATGTGCGCAGCTCGTAGCCCTGTCAGGGTGTGGTGGCCCAGGTGCGGGATCAGGTACCGGCGCACGTGGATGCTGTAGCCGGCAGCCGTTGACCGGCGTACCTGCCCAGGCAGACTCAGCAGCCAGCGGCGCAACCACTGCTCGACCGTGACCCGCCGCGGTCCGGCACCGGCGGCGGCGGACGCGACCGTCTGGTTACGGGCGGTCTGTGCCTGGCGAGCGGTGCGGAACCCGCCCCGGCGAAACCGCGTCGGCCGAGACTGCTCGTCGGGTAGTTGAACGGCTCTTTTGGTGAGGTTGTCGATCATGGCGATGCGGATCATCGTGGCTGAGGTGGCCGGGAGAGTTTCGTAGTCACGCGCCAGGCGCCGGTGTTGCATGAGCCAGCCGATGGTGCGTTCGACGACCCATCGCCGTTTGATCACTGAGAAGCCTTTGACCTGCGGGTCCTTGGTGACTATCTCGACGTCGACGCCGAGCGTGGCGCCATGTTCGACGACCTTGGTGCGGAAGCCGGCATCGACCCAGGCCTTCGTGAGAGTGGGGTAGATGCGGGTGGCCCGGTTGAGCAGGTCGATGCCGATCGTGTTGTCGCTGACGGAGGCGGCGGTGACGATCACGGCGAGGAGCAGGCCGAGAGTGTCGGTGATGATGCCGCGTTTGCGGCCGACGATTCTCTTGCCGGCGTCGATGCCTTGGCTGGCGGTGGGGACGTTGGTGGACGTCTTCACGCTCTGGCTGTCCATGATGGATGCCGTGGATGTGGTGCTGCGGCCGGATTTGTTACGCACCAACCCGTTCAGGTCGTAGTTGAGGTCGGTGAAGATGCCGTCCTCGGTCCAGGTTTTGAAGTACCAGTAAACGGTCTGCCACGGCGTTCTGTGGAATCTGATTTGTCAAGTCTGTCCTGCTATGACCGACCAGTCTTCCCCCACGCGGAACGGCTGCTGAGCGCGGTCCCGTAAGGTTGACGCGTCTAATCTCGGCGCAGAGACGGTCGGTGCTGCGGCGCACTCCGCGCAGGAAGGTGCAAGGGATGTCGATAACGTCGGGTGGCGTTCCCAGCAGCGCGCACCTTGCCGCTGAGCTCGACACGTTGGACAACAACGTCTACGGATTCATGCACAACACCTTCGACCTGGAGTCACTCGCGGGCTCGTTCGCGCAGCTGGGATGGGCTGCCCGCAGGTCGGCATCGGACGAGTATGAAATCACATGTTCGTGGTGCCGACTGAATCTCTTCAACTCCGGCGGGATGCCCAAGTTCGCCGGCGTGGTGGAGCCCACACGCGTCGACGATCTGGCTGACGTCTTCCGTTCTCTCGACGTCGACTATGAGATCGAGCTGTATGACGTCGAAGGCGAGCTCGTCAGAACGCTTCTGCCCTGAGCGCGGCAGCCGTCCCCGGACATCACAGCTAGAGAGCGAGTGGGCAGATGGCGTCATCTTCAATTGTGCTTACTCATCGTGAGGGCGCTTCGTGATGGCGAGGATCGGAAGCAAGGTTGCCGTGGCAGGCGCTCCGATCTGTCGCGGGGTGGAACCGGCCGGGGTGGGGACGTCGACGAGCCGCTCGAGCAGCTGGTCGAGAGCGGCCTGACCGTCGTCGACGGCGGCGCGTTCGTCGTCGGTGAGCGGGATGCTGGCCAGCATGCGTTGAAGGTTGTCTTTGGCCTCGAGCAGCTGACCCTTGGATGACGCTTTCGGTGTGTAGAAGTCGCAGCGGGCGCAGGCCATGCGGTGCTGGCATTGCTCGAAGAACGTGTAGGTGCAGTAGCCGTGTCCCATGTCGTAGTACTGCCAGGGCTCGCCGGCTGCTGCCGCGCCGCTGGCGACGGCATCGCGGTCGACGAGGACCTCGATGGTGCGGACGTTGCGGGCGAAGTAGCCGGCGTCGTTGTAGGCCCTGGCCAGTGTGTTCGGGGTGATTTTGGCGTAGTGGGCGGTGGCTTCGGGCGTTCGGTGGCCGAGCCATTCTTGGAGCTCGAACAGGGTCATGGGCTCCTTGGCGTTGTAGAGCTGGCTGGCGATGGTCGAGCGGCCTCGATGGCTGGTGATGTTGCCGCGGACGTCGGCGGTGGGGACGCCGGCCTTGCGGCAGAGCATCGGGATGATCGTGCCGTTGATGTAATGCTTGGAGACCCGGCGGGCGCGGAAAGCGAATAGGAAGTCGACGGGTTCGTTGGTCTTCGGGTCGAGGATGGCGGGTTGGTCGGGTCGGACTGCCTGCCAGGCCTCGATCGCCTGGCCCAGGAGCGGGTCGACCGGCTTGGTGAAGGCGGTACCGGTCTTGTGGGTGGGGACGTCGAGCAGGCAGACCGCGTCGCGGGCCAGGACCTCGCCGGAGTCGCCGGGGATGGGCATGCCGTCGTGCTGCCAGCGAATACAGCCGACGCGGAGCCGGGCGATTTCATCGCTGCGTTGCCCGGCGAAGAGCCAGGTCAGGGTGATACCCCTGATCAGCTCTGCGGGGTAGGTGCGGCCATCGGCGGTCGGTAGGTCGCCGGACTCGACGTTCAGCCCGGCCCACAACAGTTTGGCCCAGATGTCGTCGGCGATCACGCGCGGGTCGGGACCCATGAGGGCTTGAACGCTTCTGGGTGTCCTCAGCGCGTGGGCAGGGTTGAAGCGCTGCGGGATCCACTCCCATTCGTGCAGGTCACGGAAGAATGTGCGGGGCACCTGTATGTATCCGGACTTCGCCTGCGGCGTCAGCGGCTTGCCTATGCGGCCCTGCGAGCGCATGCCCGTAGTCCATTGGGAGTAGTCGCCGACCGCCATGCGGTCAACGGCCGTGACCCAGGACGCGCAGGTCTGGCGGGTCCAGTGCTCCGGCGCGGTGACGTCGGGGTGTTCGGTGGCCAGCCAGCGTCCGATCTTGGCGAGCACGCTGCGATAGCTGCTGCGGACCTTCGGGGTCAGCGTCGAGGTCGCGTGCCAGCGTTCGACCCAGTCCACCCAGGCTCCTGAGGTGCCCTCGATCGCTGTGGGCCCGGGGCCGTGTCGGGGGCGCGGCGGCGGGTCGGCATGTCCGAGAGCGGCAACGGCGCGGTGGATCCCGTGCAGGTCGCTGGCCCACTCGCTCTCCTGCATGGCCACCGACGCGCGGATCGCGGCCAGAGCAGGGCCGGACAGATCCTCCAGCCGAGGGCTGCGGTTCAGCAGAAGAGCTTGACAGACGGCGGAGACGAGGCGTTCGGGCCGACGCTGATAGCCCCAGTCACCGAGGACCGCGAGGATTTTCCCGACCGCGCCGTCGACCAGGGCTTGGCCGAAGACCCGGTGAGCGAGCGTGGGCCGTTGGAAGCGTCCGATCTGCTCGAACGCAGTGAAGCCGCCGAGGAGATAGGCGTAGGCGATCACGAATGGGCGCGCGTTCGAGCCGATCTGGCCGCTCCACCGACGCCGGAACTCGCCCCCGGAACGGTCGATCAGGTCGGTCCAGTCCTCGTCCGACCAGCCCCAGTAGCTGCGGCCGAGTTCACCGCAGCGGATCAAGATCAGGCCGGCCGCGTCACTGGCGAACCGTCGCTGGTGACCAGTGCCCGGCGCCCACTGGAGGCAGTCCCGGGCATGGGCCAGCGGCTCGACCAGCCGCCTCGGAGCCGCCTGCGGCGTCAGGCCCAGGCGTCTGAGCTGTTCGATCTCCAAGACAGCGAGCGCCTTCGCCTCGGCGCCGGTCACCAGGGCTCGCCGGTCGTAGCGGTCCAGGTCGAGTGGCCACGGCCAGCTGGCAGGCAGTCGCGCGCTGCCGGCGGCGGCCTTGGTGGTCGTCGCGGTCACCGGCTGTTCATCCCGCCTGAGTTGCCGACTCGGGTAAGCATGTCGATGCGCCAGGAGTGGATCTGCTGCATGCCGCGGTTCAGCTTCTCCGCAAGGTCCCGTCCGGACAGGTGGATGTAGGTCATGGTCGACTCGGTGTGGCGGTGACCGGCGAACGTCGCGATGGCGTGCAGTTCCCAGCCCATCCGGGCCAGGTCGGTCAGGCAGAGGTGACGGGTGGTGTGGGTGGAGAAACGCGGCAGGTCCGCGGCCAGGGCGACGCGGCGGATCACCTTCGACCAGGTCCACAGGCTCAGCGGCTGCCCGTGGTTGCGGTGTGACTCCGACAGGAACAGCGGGCCGCGGGCTCTGCTGATCGTGGCTCGATGCGCGAGGTAGCCGGACAGCAGCACGCCGGTCGGCGCGGAGTACGGGACCACGCGTTCGCGCCGGGTCTTCGTCGTCTCTGCTCTGATCCGAAGCGTCCGGTGGGCGGGATCGACGTCGTCGGTCCGCAGCGAACAAAGCTCTTCGCGCCGCAGAGCAGCGTCGTAGGCCAGGGCGAGCATCACCCGGTTCCGTACCGGCTCCTGGCGAACCACGTCCAGCAGGTCGAGCCACTGCTGCTCGCTGGGTATCCAGGGCAGTTTCACCAGGCGCGGCACCAGGCCGCGCTCATGGCTGCCGAATTTTCGGCCCGGCGTGTAGCGGCCGCGGCCGACCGGGTTCGACTCGCGTAATCCCTCTTCGATCAAGTAGTCGTAGAACAAGCGGACCGGCACCAGGCGCTGCTGCAGCGTCGCGTTCGCCAGACCCGCGCCTGAGTCCAGCGCGACCACGTTCTCGCCTCGGCGGCTCGGCCGCGTGGACAGGTCCTTCACGAACGCGGCCACATGCAGCCGGCCAGCCGTCACTGGGTCGACGTCGTCCCGCTCTCAGATCAGCAGGTACTCGGCCAGGCCCCGCGCGTAGGCGTCGATCGTCCGCGGCGCTCTTCCCAGGTCCGTCCATACTCGGAGCCACTCGGCCGCCCGCTCATGCCGGCCAAGGACCGGCCACTTCTCCTCCAACACCACCGCGCTGCCCAACACGCCTCCTCAGCCCGTGAAGACGCCGCAGGATACGAGATGGCTCCTGCGACGTGTGATTCCACGTAACTGATAGGAGATCGTGCGGCAGGTAGCGCCACGCGATGCCGGTGCGGTTGACGTAGAGGATCGCGTTGAAGATTTCTCGTAGATCGTGTTCGGCGGTGCGGCCCCCGACGCCGGCGTCGGTGCGCTTCTGGCGCCAGGCGCTGAGTCGGGGCTCGATCAGCGCCCGTCGGGCGTCGGACAGGTCGGACGGGTATGCACGACGGTGGGTCATAGGCCCGGGATACGTGGGACAGTCGGGCCGTCTCGGACGTCAAGTGTGGCGATACCACCACAGAGGTGAATCAGACACGATCGAGGAACCAAATCGGCCGACCGAAGACGCATCAATCGCTGCGTAATAGACCTTTCGGGCATGCGGATAGCTATGGCGAGCATGACAGACCCACCCGTTTTCGCCACCAAGACTTACAGAACACAACCAAACGCCCAGTTAGCCTATTCTTTAACCTCGGGCTTTGGGCTTGCGGCGAGGTGGGCCGCCCAGCGAGGTTTCGCGTTTGACGGTCTTGCCCACGTCGTAGCGGGCCGCGCGGCTGTGGTTCTTCGATCCCCGCGGTCGTCCGGGGCCGGGGCGGGTGGGTACCTCAAGCGGCTCCAGCAGCGAGCGCCGGCCCCGCATACGAGCGCGTAGCGACACCACCCACCCAGTGGGCGAGGTAAGATCACGGTCCCCGTGAGCTGCTACTTTGACGGTCCTATGACGCGACGATTCGGTGACCGAGCCAGATTCGCTGTCGAGGTGGGCGAGGCCTGGCCACCGCCACCCGCCCGGGCCACCGGCGAGCTGCGCACCGTCGATCTTTGGGCCGCCGGCAAGTGGCTGACCACCGAGGACAACACCGTCTTTCTTCCTACCTTCATCGGCTTCCTCCGATCCACGGCAGCCAAGGTGCGGCGCCGTCAGGTCAGTCCGTGCCCGTTCCCGGAACATTCACCCGAAGAAGTTTTCCAGCTCCTCTATGCAGACGACGAGACCGACTTTCGTGAGCAGTTCTGGCTGATGCACTGGGGAGAGAACGTCGACAACGTGACAAGCTACGCGTATCTAGATGCCGACGACCTCGTGATCGTCTTCAGCCATCGGCGAGCCGAGCACCACCCCGCAGGGGGCCCTGACAAGGTCTCCGTTACCAGGATCCCGGCGGACGAGTTCGCGACCGTCCTCGACGAAGCCGCCGATCTCCTCGATGCCGAGCTCGTTCGATAGAAGTCTCGGCACCCTGCCCCGCCGCAAGCCGGAGGTTAAAGAACAGGGTTAGAGGGCGTCTGATTCACGTAGTTTGCGTCTTATGCCGTTTTAGGTGTCTCGCCAGGTTGGGGTGGTTTCGTCGACGGCTTCCTTGGTGAGGTTGTCGATCATGGCGATGCGGATCATCGTGGCCGAGGTGACTGGGAGAGTCTCGTAGTCACGCGCCAGGCGCCGGTGTTGCATGAGCCAGCCGATGGTGCGTTCGACGACCCATCGCCGTTTGATCACTGAGAAGCCTTTGACCTGCGGGTCCTTGGTGACTATCTCGACGTCGACGCCGAGCGTGGCGCCATGTTCGACGACCTTGGTGCGGAAGCCGGCATCGACCCAGGCCTTTGTAAGAGTGGGATAGATGCGGGTGGCCCGGTCAAGCAGGTCGATGCCGATCGTGTTGTCGCTGACGGAGGCGGCGGTGACGATCACGGCAAGGAGCAGGCCGAGAGTGTCGGTGATGATGCCGCGTTTACGGCCGACGATTCTCTTGCCGGCGTCGATGCCTTGGCTGGCGGTGGGGACGTTGGTGGACGTCTTCACGCTCTGGCTGTCCATGATGGATGCCGTGGGTGTGGTGCTGCGGCCGGATTTGTTACGCACCAACCCGTTCAGGTCGTAGTTGAGGTCGGTGAAGATGCCGTCCTCGGTCCAGGTTTTGAAGTACCAGTAGACGGTCTGCCACGGCGGGAGATCGTGCGGCAGGTAGCGCCACGCGATGCCGGTGCGGTTGACGTAGAGGATCGCGTTGAAGATCTCTCGTAGATCGTGTTCGGCGGTGCGGCCCCCGACGCCGGCGTCGGTGCGCTTCTGGCGCCAGGCGCTGAGTCGGGGCTCGATCAGCGCCCATCGGGCGTCGGACAGGTCGGACGGGTATGCACGGCGGTGGGTCATAGGCTCGGGATACGTGGGCCAGTCAGGCCGTCTCGGACGTCAAGTGTGGCGATACCACCACAGAGGTGAACCAGACACGATCGAGAAACCAAATCGGCAGCCGAAGACGCAGCAATCGTTGCCTAATCGACCTTTCGGGCATGCGGATAGCTGCGGCTAGCACGACTGACCGACCCGTTTTCGTCACCAAGACTCACAGATCAGAACCAAACGCCCAGTTAGTGCCTGTCTCGCTACTTCAAGATCAAGTTAAAGCCGGTTCTACGCTTGCGGGATGAGCGGTGCGAAGCGCGGTGCTCGGGGCTGGCTGTCGCTGGTTCCGCAACCGTCCAGCGCGGTTCGGGACTCGGCAGAGGAGCCGCCGCGGCGATGTCCGGTCTGTGGTGATCGGTTGCCGCCGACGACCCGGATGTCGATGCTGTTCTGCTCGACGGCGTGCCGGGCCCGGCATTGGCGCACGGTGCGGCGGAGTCGGGCCCGGCTCGCCGCGGCGAAGCAGGACCATCGGGTGGCGTGTCCGCAGTGCGGCGCCGAGTGGGTGGCTGGCCTGGATCGGCCGCTGTCGGCGGTGTTCTGTTCGCCGCGGTGCCGTACGAGGGCGTGGCGGAGCAGGTCACTCACATCGGGTCGTTCGGGTGAGTGACCTCCTGCGGGGGACTGCGACCTTGCTGACCGGCGGTTCAGCCTGACTGGTATCGACCGTAGTTACTGACGGCGGCCTCTTCGCCGCGCTGCGGGCGACCCCTGGTGGTGGGCTATGCCGACGACGATCGGGCAGGTAACACAGCAGCGGTATGACGAGCTGGTGGCGCAATCCCGGGACTTGGTGCGTGAGCACGGCCGCATCCAGTTCAAGTTGGGGGACAACGCTTTGGATCTCTTTACCGACCGCCGGGACCGGTGAACTGAATCTGACCTGCGGCGATACATAAATTACATGTCCGCGACGGCGCGAAGGGAACAGCCGCTGTAGTCCGTCTGGGTGGTCCTCAGGACGAGGGCGGTCGGCAGCTGGCACCTGAGATTCGTCGGCTACGCGACGTGACGGTGGGCGGGTCCGCCAACATCCGGATCTGCTTGAGAACAGTGCACCCGGCCTCGCAGATCCGGGACGCCGGAACGATCGGGAGGGCGCCGTCTCTCGAGGTTGCTCCCAGCGCCGAGGTGATTAGCTTCGCGGACAAGGCCTACCAAGGCGTCGGCGGTACCGTGCGCACACCGTTCAAGCGGCACCGTTGCCGGCCGGAGCTGTCGGCCCGGCAGAAACCCGTGAACCAGGCCCACGCCCGAATCCACGCTCAGGCGAGCGCACCGTCGTGACCTTGAAGACAGGCACGCTCCTGACCAAACTGCGCTGCAGCCCGTCGCGGACGATCGCGACCACGCAGGTCTTCCGCACCCTGCACCATGTCGAGAACCCGATCTACCGAGTTGAAAGTGCTCACTGAATAATGAATCTCCATTACCGCCCGTCGGTGTCGAGCAACGTTTGCCATTGCGCCGGTGGGGCGCTCAGAGTAGGCAAAAGAATCACCGGAAGGGCCTGCCCAATCACCTCCCGGGCGGCCCGGTTGACAATTTGCCGCTGGGGCGGTAGCAGCGCCGGCTGGGCGACCGGCCGACCGGCGGGCGGGGTCAGGCCGCGGCCGAGGGCGGCCAGTTCGGAGAGCAGCGGGGCGTCCGGCTGCCAGTTCGCCCGGTCGCCGAACCGCTCGACCCGAGCCGGTGAGCCGGTAGCGAACAGCAGTGCGTGCGCGACCGGCGCCCGCAGATCCTCTCGGCCGTGCAGCACCGGCCGGGCCAGGATGGCCTGGCAGCGCTGGACCACGACGGTCAACCGGTCAGGCGGCATCTCGGGGGCCAGCTCGAGCCGCTTGATCTGCGCCCACAGGCCGGGTTCGGTCTGCCGTTCCGGCTGCGCCAGCCAGTGGGTGACCAGCGGCTCGACGTGCAGGGACCGGATCGCCCGGCGGCCGATCTGGTGCGCGATGAGCACTGCCAGGGCGGCCGCCCGGGCGTCGGACTCACCCAGCTCGGCGGCCACCTGGCAGGCCGCCAGCAGCGGGGCCAGATGCTGGTCAGCACGCCCGGCCAGGGCCTCCCGGCCGCCGGCGGCCAGCCACCGGGCGAGCACCCCGGGGTCGGCCCGGTGGGCAGCCGACCACACCACGGCTGCGGCCGGGTCGACCGGGCACTCGGCCGCCAGGTTCGCCGCCCGGTAATCGCGGAACGGCTGATCCCAGTCGATGGCCGGCGAGCCGGCGTGGACCGCGGCGAGCGGCTCGTCGGCCGTCGCGTGGATCGCGGCGAGGCGCTCGGCGATCGTCCGAGGCAGGTCGAGCTCGGCCCGGCGATCGCCCGCCGGCACCGCCACGATCTGCGGGAAACGGCCACCACGGACCGCGGTGACCTCGGCTCGCAGCCGCTGACCGAGGGCCAGGCCGCTCGCCGCGGTCAGGGTCAGCAGGACCCCGGTGTAGGCGGTACGTACCAGATAGCCCGGCTGGCCGGCGGCCGGCAACGCGGCGACGACCACCGACAGCACGCTGCCGACCTCGGTGAGGCGGTGCTCCCGGGCCGCGGCCGGCCGGTCGACCACCGAGAACTGCTGTCGCTCGCGGACCATCGGGACCGGCGCCGGCCCCGCGAGCAGGCCGGGCAGCCGCGGGTCGGGCTCGCCGATCCAGGACGCGAGCCGGGACGGCAGCCAGCCCAGCGCACCGGTCTCGGTGTTCCGGCCGATCAGCCCGAGGAACTGGCCGTCGACCTCGATCGGCGCCTCGATCAGGACCGCCTGCTCGGCGTGGCCGGTGCCGGCCGACGTGCCGGGCCGCAGCTCATCCTCCTCGTGATGCCACCACAGCACGGCACGCCGGTCGCGCAGCGCGGTCGCGGCGGCCGCGACCGCGCTACTGTCCAGCCCGGGCACTGCCTTGTCGGCCGCGATCAGATAGAGGGCATGACCGGCGCGCAGGACCAGCGAACCGCGGATCGACGTGACCACCTCGGTCCGCACGATCCGCCGGCGTGGCCACCGGCCGGACGGCTGATTGCGGCGGGAGACGGTCACCGTCAGACGTTCGCCGGACCGGCCCAGCTCGTCCACGGTCACCGGCAGGGCGCCGCCGAGGGCCGTCAGCAGCCCGGACGCGGCGGCCGGGCCGGCCAGCAGGTCACGCAACCAGGCGGCGCCCGGCCACGGGGTCGGGCCGTCCCCGGCCAGCGTTACCTCGACGTCGCCGAAGCCGGCCAGCCCCCAGCCGCCGTCCCGGGGCATTAGCAGGACGGTGTCATCGGTCCGGACCGTGCCCGCGCCGAGCCGGTTCGCCGAGGTCAGCCGCACCCGGCTGCCGACCGGGTGACGGTCGAGCAGCTCGGGCTCGGCCGGGTACCACCGGGTGTGCCCGCCCGCGCCCAGCTGCAGCGCCCCCGCTGCGCGGTCGGTCGCGACCACCGGCAGCACGATCCCCGGCGACCCGGGCCAGGCGCCGCGCAGCCCCGGCGTCCAGTCGCGCAGCTCGAGGGTGACGTGCCCGGTCTGCTCGTTGCGCCGCCGCCGCACGGTGACTAGGTCGCCGCCGCGCATCTGCGACCAGTCGAGGTCGGCCAGCGATTGCCGGCGGGAGGCGAACAGGGCGACCGGTATCTCGGCGACCCGGCCCGGGCTCAGCTCCAGCCAAAGCGCCGGGATGCCTTCGAGGGTGGTCGCGTCGGCGACCACATAGGTCTCCTCCTCCCGGCCGCGGATCGGCCGGTCGAGCAATTCGGCGGTCGGCAGGCCGAGCCGCAGCAGCTGGTTGCGGGGGTAGCGCACGGTCGGGCCACCGCGGTCGGCGAAGAACACCGGCCAGCGTTCGGCGTTGCCCGGGCCCAGTTCCTGGCGGCGGCACTCGCGGCCGTCGGCGTCCCAGTGGCCGGTGGTTGCGTCGTGGTATTCCCAGGTCCCGTCGCGCAGCCGGCGGGCCAGCTCGGCCCGGCTGCCCTCGGCGAACGACAGCTGCGCCCAGGGCAGCGTATGCGGCTCCGCGCCGCCGACCGGGTGCAGCCGGGCCGGGCCGGCCGGGTCCAATTCGAGACTGCCGACCACGGTCCCCGGGTCGATCGAACGCAGCCGGGCGTGATCGTCGGGGGCCGGGCTCACCGCGTACACGATCTTGGGATGGGCGGTTTGAAGCAGGGACCGGACGTTCAGGCCCCGGTCCGGCCGGGCCTCGATCGCGGGCAGGTCGGCCAGCGTGAACGCGTTGCCGTTACGGGCCTGACCGAGCCCGCCCGGGCCGAGCACCGAGTTCTTCGGCAGGGCGAGCGCCGGGCGACCGTTCCGGACGTAGCGCAGATCGGCCGGGATGGCGACCTCCAGCTGGAGCGGTTTCCCGGCGCCCACGGCGAGCAGGCGCAGCAGGGTGCCGGGCTCGAGGCGGCGAGCGCCCGGCACGCCGGCCGCGTCGTAGAACACGCCCGGGCCGACCTCGAGCACGTCGTCCCGGCCCAGGACGGCGAAGCAGGCCGCGCCCTGCTGCCGCACCCAGCTGGCCAGGGTGGCCGCCGGGCGAGCCGGGGTGTCGACGATCGAGCCGTGCCAGCGGTCCCGCCGGTTCGGCGCCTTCCGCACCAGGCGCACCATGAACTGCCGGCCGCGGTAGGCGTTCGCGCCTCCAGGGCTGCGCAGCTGCCGGGCCAGCAGGCCCACCTGGGGGGAGAACTGCCGGCGGGCCACGCTGAAAGTCCACTTCTGGCCGGCCGAGCCGAGCGGGCGCAGCTCCAGGCAGAGCTCGTTGCCGGTGTCGACGATCCGGTCGGCCCGGGCGTAGAGCAGGTCACCCTCGGCCAGCCGGGCCGGGTCGATGAGCGTGAACACCTTGCGACGACCCTGCCGGGCCGCCTCCGAGGTGTCCAGGCGGGCATGGAGCTGCCGGGTCACCTTGCCGGATCTGCCGGCCTTGCGCTCGCGGGCCACGACTGCCTCCGCGTCCGCCAGCTCGGCCCGGATCGGATGCGCGGCCACCTCGATCCGGTCGCCGGACGCACCCTGCCGCTGGGTGTGCACGCCGAGCACGGCGACCCGGCCGTGCACCAGGTCGATTTCGACCTGGATGCGGTGGATCATGCCGGCCGCCGACTCCTGCATCAGCCGCCCGCTCAGCGCGGTCGCCACGTCCCGGCCCTCCAGCCGCAGACCGATTCCACCGGGCGGCGCCGGGTCGTGGACCAGCCGGACGGCCCGCACCCGGTCGCCGTGGAAAAGCCCGCTGCCGGCCGGTTCGCCGTCGATCGTGAGCGCCTCCACCGGGACGTCGACCGTCCAGCCGAAGCCCCACTCGAACCGGTGGTGGCCGGGCTCGGCGCCCACGTAGTAAAGGGGATCCGGCAGATCGGTCCGGGTGTCGTCGACCGGCAGCGAGAGCGCGGCCGCGAAGCCGGCGACGTCGAGCGGGGTCGCGCGGGCGAACGACGCCACGTGCCCGGCGTCGACGTCCTCGATCAGCGCCCGGACCGAGCCGTTGTCGTACGCATGCCCGTCGACCAGTGGCAACTCGTCCGGCCGCAGCGGGAGCCAGCGGGCCAGCGTGCCGTCGGGTAGCGGGGCCCGATAGCCGCTCAGCAGAAGCCGGTCACCGTCGCGGATGCCGACCATGTGCTGGTGACCGTCGCGCAGCGCCCGCTCCCAGCGGTCGAGCTCGATCTCGGCCGAGGCGGCCGGTCGCGGCGGCTGCTTGATCACCGCCTCCAGGCTGAAGGTGCGCCGGACCGTGTACCGCGGGTTGTCGTCGCCCGGGTGCTGGGTCAGGCGCAGGTCGGTGCTGCGGACCCGCATCAGCGAGCCGGTCGGGAATTCCCGGGCCTCCCCGACGTACGCCCGGTTGCCCCGCTCGACCAGCACCCGCACGTAGGCCTGACCGTTGTAGGACCAGGACCGGTTGTCGAGCCGGCTGACCGTGTGCCGCTCGGTGACCCGTTCGGCCGCCTTCCCGGTGGCCAGCTGCGGGGCCTCGGGCGCCTGATAGACGGTGTACGGCCGGCCGTCGCGCTCGACCTCGCCGACCGGCAGCCAGCCCGGCCCGACCTTGGCCACGCCGGTGTAGAGGGCCCGGCCACGGATCTGGCGGCGGCGTATGTGGCCGATCCAGCCGGTGGTGGCCCGGCGGAAGTCGATATGGTCGCCGACCTCGGCCTTGAGGGCCGACAGGGTGGGCTCGGGCACCACGGCGTGGCTGACCCGGTTTCCGTTGCGCAGCCACAGGCCGTACTGGATGATGCGCTTCTCGGTGTCGAGGACCTGTTGCACGACCATGCCGTCGAGGGCGTCCGCCCCGGCCAGCACGGCCTCCAGGCCGGCCGCCGCGCTGAGCCGGAGCAACTGGTCGTCCGGCACGGCGACCGGGTCGCGCTGCGGCACCGGCTCGTTGGCCCGGTCGGACTCGACGATCACCTCGCGGTCCCGGCCGAACCGGTGGATCGTCGCCGGATCGGCGGCCAGCGACACCGACTCGGTCGCCACGAACACGCCCATGCCCGCCTGCGTGATGCCGAGCAGCGAGGCCTTGCGCAGGTTGCCGGCGACGATCCGCTGCAACCGGACCCGGCTGTCCTTGGGCAGGTGGGCCAGGGCGTGCCAGCGTACTTCGGAGGCCTCGGTGGGCCGGGGCACGCCGCGGTCCGCCATCCGCTCCGCGGCCACCGTCGCCGCCCGGGCCTGCGGCTCGCCCCACTCGCGGACTACGCAGAGCGCGTTCTCCGCCGACCCGTCGAGGCCGGTCACCGCGATCTCGGCCGGGAAGCCGGCCGGCGGCTCGACCCTCAGGTGCCAACCGGCCGAGGACCAGACCGCCGTATGCACGGCGACCTCGCTGTCCTCCGGCTCGTCGAAGATCCGCAGCCAGTCGCGGTTGCGCTCGTCGACCTCGTCGAGCAGCACGAGCAGCCCGTCCGGGTCGGCCGGCCGGACGGTGACGGCCAGCCCCGGCCGGCCGTCGCCGACCAGGCCGAGCAGGCGGGCCCAGTCGTCGGGCGCGAAGTCGTCGGCGCCCAGCAGATAGGCGCGCCCAGGCCGGGTCACGAAGCGCAGCCGCGTCTGCTCGTCCTCGGTCACCTGCTCCGCGAGGACCAGCCGTAGGCCGTCCGCGAAAGCGGCCCGTTCGCCGGCGATGAGCTCCCGGCCGCCCCGGTCGAGGGGCACCCAGCGCTCGATCGTCTCGTCCCAGCAAGCGCCGGTCTCGACCGGTTCGCCGGGAGCGCCGTAGCGGCGGGCCAGGTCGGGGTCCCACCGCCAGCGGGCCGCGCGGTCCCGCTCGTCAGTCGCGCCGAGCCCCGGATAGACGTCCATCCCGCCGATCTCGACGGCCAGCCAGGGCGCGCCGGCCAGCGGCCGTACGGTGGCCTCGCGCACCTCGGCGGTGTCCAGCGGGCGGTCGATCGGCGCGAGTGCCCGGTCCACCACCGGCGCGCCCGGGGTGCCGGCGAAATGGGCGACCACCAGGTCGCCGAGGCCCGGCATCCGGTCCCGGTTGGCGAGCTTGTGCCGCGCCGGGTGGCCCAAGCCGGCGTTCACCCACACCGTACGGGCGGGCTGGTCGACCGCACAGACGATGCCGTAGCCGTCCGCGCCGGCCAGCAGGGCGGAGGTCACCGCGGCCACCCTGTCGCGCTGGGTGAACGCGTCGAAGACCCCGTCCCGGGAGTCGTGGTAGCTGACCAGCTTGCCGTGGTACCGGTCGAGCTGCACGGCGACGGTGGTGAGATCGTCGGCGCGGGCGTGGTCGAGGTCGCTCAACGGCGTCTCCACCCGGCGCACCGGCGGGCCGGTCCGCAGGTCGCGCCAGAGCCGCTCGACGGCCTCGCCAAGGGCGGCCGCCTGCCCGACGATCGGGGCGCCGCCGTGCTGGAAGAGCAGCTCGCGGACGTTGTTCGCGGTGAGTCCGGCCGAGACCCGCTGCCCGATAACCTCGTACGGGCTGATGGCACCGTGCCCGGCCGCCTCGGTGCCCAGCCGGTAGAGAGTGCCGACCGCCCGGTAGCGCCACTGGGTGGCCAGGCTCGGCGGAGCGGCGACCCTGGTCAGCTCACGCAGCAGCAACTGGTGGTACCACTGCGCGGCGCGGCTGAGGTCCAGGATCGCGTCGATCACGATCTCGCCGACCCGGCCCACCAGTTTCTCGGACTCGTCGCCGTCGATCGGCGCCCGCAGCAGGTCGATCATCCGCCGGCGGACGATCCGCGCCAGTTCCCACGGCTCGACCCGACGCAGGACGCTCTTGGCCCAGTCGTCGGCCCAGTCGTCGGCCCAGTCGGCCTCGGCCGGGCTGTGCATCAGCGCCTCCAGCCGTACGGTCTGCAGCGCCATCGGGGCCGGCTCGTCGCCCAGCGCCTTCACGAGCCGGGTCGACCACCAGCGCCACTCGTCGAGGCCATGCCGCGGCGCCAGCAACAGCACGTTGGCGTTGACGTGCCGGGTGCGGGGCTGCTCGGCCGCGTCAGCGCCGGGCGGGGTGAGGCCGTAGGTCTCGGCATTGGGCAGCCAGTCCCAGTCGGGCTCCTCGTGCGGCCGCCAGTCCCAACCCGCCGCGTGCCGGCTGTCCGGCCGCAGGTCGCGCTCGAGCAGGGCGGGCGCGGCCCGTTGCCCGGAGTCGAGGTCGAGGCGCTCGGCGAGCAGCAGCCGCAACAGCCGGGCGGCCGGGGTGGGCGCCGTCCCGGTGAGCCAGCCGTCCTCGTCCTCGCTCTCCTCGGGCCAGCCACCGCTGACCGTCTCGCGCAGCCACCAGAACGCGGCCATCGGCGCGGCGAAGATCATGAGCCGGGCCCACTGGGTCGGCTCGGCGTCGCATCGCGCCCGCGCGGCCCGCCCCGCGGTCAGCAGCCGGACGATCCGGCGTGGTACCGCGTGCGGGCCATCCCCCTTGCCGCAGCGGTCGGCCACCATCAGCGCGTGGTGGTAGAGAGCGACCAGGGCGCCCGGCAGCGGGCTGCCGACGGCGGCGCGCGGGTCGATGGCGTCCCGCAGCGGGCTGCAGACCGCGGTGTCGCGGATCAGCAGCAGGAGCGCGAGCAGGTGGTCGGCGTCCTCCGCCGGGCCCGGCGGCACCGCGGCCAGCAGGTCGGTGGCGAGCGTGGCGGCCGCGCTGAGCCGGATCAACGAGGGCGGATCGTTCCAGTCCGGATAGGCGCGGCGTTCGGCGCTCGCCCGCCAGCGCTGCACCGCCCGCAGCAGCCACGGGCTGCCGACCAGGCTAGCCGAGGCCGCCGGAGTCGCGCTGACCGGGCCGTCGGTCAGTTGGAGCCGCGGCGGCTGCCGCCGCTGATCCCAGCTGCGCACCCGGGCGAGGGTGCTGAGGTTGTTCCAGGCCGCCTCGTAGCCCTTCTCGCCGTACGGCACGGTGAACGGCACGATCAGGTCGGCGGTCTTCCGCGAGCGCTCGACCAGGGTCGGGGCGGCCCACCAGGTGCGCAAACCCGCCAGGGTCGCGGCCGGATCGCGCTCGGCGGCCACCCGCCACATCGCGACCTGCCAGAGCACGGCGGCGGTGGCCGCGGCGCCGGGCGCACCGCTGCCACCCCAACGAGCCTGCGCGATTTCCCGCCGCTGCGGGTCGAGCCCGGGTTCGTTCTTGCGCCAGGCGGCCAGGTCCAGGCCGGCGACCGCCTCGGTCAGGGTTTCGGTCACGTCGGACGCTTGCGCGCGGGACAACCCGGCGGCCTCCTGCACGAGGTCCGGTTCCAGGTCGGCGGCTCCCCTTCCGAACGCCCACAGCCGCGCCAGCAACCGCTGCCGGTTCTCGGCGGTCCCGTCAATGAGCGCCGAGAACCGCACCGCGAGCAGGAACGGGAGCCGCCCGTACCGGCCGTCGAAGGCGGCCGTCAGCAACTCCGGCTCGCCGTCGCCGAGCCACTCCCGGGCGGTCTGCGGTGACCGGGCCGCCAACTCGGCCGCCAGAGCCACTGCCGCGGTCGCCAACGGAGCGCTGAACAGGTCATCGTACGGATCGGGGACGGCCGCCGGCCCCGGCGCGTCGGCCGTCTCGGCCGTCTCGGCGTCGGCCGGGTCGGCCGCCACCACCTCGGCCAGCGCGACGATGCGGGCCCGCAGCCGGCGCGGCGAATCGGCCAGGGCGTCGAACGCGGCCCGCAGCTCGGGGTGCCCGCCGGCCAACTCGTCCAGCTCGGCCAGGTAGGCCGCGGTCCGGCCGGCCAGCGACAACCGGTCGGCGTGCCGGCGGTAGGCGGCGAGCACCCGCGGGAGGGCGTACAGCATCAGGCCGGGCTCGACCCGGCGCAGCTGGTTGATCGCCTCCTCGGCCAGCTCGACCCGCTCGGCCGGTTCGTCGAGCGCGCGCAGCGCGTCCAGGTAGGCGTCCGTTCCCGACAGCGAGAGTCCCTGCGTGGCGCAGAGATACCAGTCAGCGAGCACGTTGTCCTCCTAGGCGGCGTGCGGGAGCGGGAGCATCGGGTGCAGCGCCGACCGGATCGCGGCCAGCGCCTCCCGATCGGCGACCGACAGGTCCTCGGGCCGCAGCCCGACCAGTCGGCGCAGGTGGTCGTCCAGGCCGGACAGCCACTTCGCGGTGTCGGCGGTGATGCCCTGCTGGACCAGCAGCGCCCACGCGCCGGGACGCACCGGACCGTGTTCGACGGCGGCGGGCTCGACGCCCTCGCCGAGCCCGCACCGGATGGCGAGCAGCGCCACCTCGGCCGAGGCGGTGGCGAACAGCCCGGGCGCCGCCGCGGCGGGCAGCGTCACCAAATCGGACACCCGCCGGCCGGCGTACGGCGCCCACGGGGCGGCCGCCTCGAGCGAGCGGCGCCGCAGCACGACGGCCAGCGCGTCGACGACCTCGGGAGCGGGCATCTCGCGGGCCGGGTCGGGCGGCTCGGTCGCGTGCGTGAGCCAGTAGCTGAGCTCGGCGTCGGTCCCGGCCGCCACGGTCAGCGAGGTCAGCCGGCCCGGGGCGGCCCGCCGCTCGGCGTACTGCGCGAGCAGCGCCGGATACAGGCCGGGCCGGCGGTCGCGGGCCGAGGTCAGCAGCGCGGCCTCGTCGTAGCCGGGGTGCCCGGGGTCGTTCAGCTCAGCGACCACCTGGGCCGCCCAGGCGACGGGGTCCACCTCATCGGGGATCGCCGGCGGCTCGCCGGCCACGGCGGGCAGCTGGGCGCCGTACGCCCGCAGGTGCGCGACCAGCGCGACCAGCGCGCCCCCGGCCGGGAAGGGGAACGGCACCGGACGACCGGCCGTCTCGACCGGTGCGAACGCCGCGACCAGCAGCTCGGGCAGTTCCAGCGTGCGAGCCAGGCGGGCCGCCCGCTCCGGGCCGGCCACCGCGAGCACGGCCAGCCCAGGGACGAGTCTCCGGATCGCGCGCAGGTATTCGCCGGCGACGCGCACGTCGGTCAGGCCGGTGACCACCGCGCCCTGCACCGGCGCTCGCAACCATCCCGGTTCGGCGCCGATCTCCTCGGCGGTGGCCGGCGGCCGACCGGTCGACGGGGTCAGCACCAGCCAGCGGCGAACCGCTTCCGGCTCGACCGCGCCGGCGGCGGCCAGATGGTCCTCGGCCGCGGTCAGCGCGGCCGCCAGTTGCGCGGCGTAATCCGGCTCGACCGGCCCGGCCAGGACTGCGAGACCGGGCGCCCGGTCGAGGCAGCAGGCCACGTCGAGCCGCACCCGGTAGCGCTCGTCGACCGGCGGCCGGCCGTCGCCGGGCGACGCGGCGGCTGACGCCCGGTAGGCGGTGAGATCGGTCAGCGGCACGACCTTCGGGCTGGCCGGCCGGGGCACCCAGACGTCCTGTTCCACGCCGTCCTGCAGGAAGGCGAGCCGGACCGGCTGCTGCTCGGCCGATGCGACGCGTGCCTTCACCCGCTGGTAAAGCTCGTCGAACCGCCCCTCGTCGGGCCAGCTGAGCTCGGCCAGGACGGCGTCGGAGAAGCGGCCGGTCCGGTTCCGGTCGTCATTGCCGGCCGACTGGCCCGGGCTGGCCGCGAGCAACGTGTCCTGCTGCCGGAAGGCGCGGACCAGGTCGGCATCCTGGTATTGGTGCACCGGCAGCTGCCAGTGCCGGGGGACGTCGGCCTGACAGGCGTCCACGATGACCAGTTGCCGCGGGTGCTGCGCGAACGCGGTGGTGCGCATGATGTGCAGCAGCAGGTCGAGGCGGTGATTGCTGCGGTCCCGGTCCCGGGCGTCGGCGCAGAGCAGATGGGTGAACTCTGTCGGTGGCCGCACCCCGTGTCCGCCCCAGAACAGGATCAGCAGGTCACTCGACTCCTCCCCGACGTCGAGCAGGCTGTTACGGATCGGGCCGAACTCGGCCGGCCGCACGTCGAGCCGGCCGGCGACGTGGCTCTCGACCTCGGCCGCATTGTCGGCCAGCGGGCTTACGTGCAGGCGGATGTTCCCGGCTGGAACGCGCTCGGCGAGGAGCCACTCCACGAAGCGGCACGCGTCCAGGGCCGGCCCGTCGAGATTCCAGCTCTCGCCCAGGTCGTACCGCTCGATGCCGACGACGACCGCCCGGGTGCGGAGCGGATCGATCATCGGAGGAACGAGTCCAGCTCTTCGTAGAGGGCGTCGTTGCCGAAATAGGTGGTGTGCGCATAGGGGAACGGCCAGCGGTTGTCCACCTCGGCGTCGGTGACCCGCCCGGGGAAGAGCCCGCCGCTGGTGAAGCCGAGCAGGTCCCGCCGGTCGAAGATGTTCAGCCAGCGGGGGAAGCCGACCGGCAGCGGGGTGCCGAACTCCAGCCCGGGCAGCGCGCCCAGCTCGTACAGCAGCGGGGCCTGGGAGCCGACCGTGACCAGACCGGTCACCGCGGGCAGCGGGGTCGTCGCGAGCAGGTCGACGGCGGCCACCCCGCCCAGGCTGTGCGCCACCACGACCACGTCGTCGCCCAGCTCTTCGATGCGGGATCGCAGGTGGTCGCGGATCGCCGCGCCGCGGGCCAGGTAGAGCAGCACATCGCCGGCGACCGCGCTGGTCGACCGGGTGATCGCGGCGCGCCGGCGCTCGACCGGTTTGCCGGCGCCCATCCGCAGGGCCAGCCGCAGCCCCAGCTTGCCGGCGTCGGCGCCGAGCCCGCGGTCGGTGCCCCCGAGGGCGGCCACGATCTCGGCGACCAGCGCATCCCGGTGGGTGCCGTCGATCGGCGGGCGGGCCGCCTCCGCGGCCAGCAGCAGCGACTGAGCGACGACCGCCCGGGCGAACGGCCGGCGCAGGTCGGCCGGCCGCACCTCGGAGTGCGCCAGCGAGCTGATCTCCTCGCTGGCCAGCACCGCCCGGACGGCCCCGGGGAACACGTCGGCTAGGCCCAGCTCGGCAATGCCGGCCTGGAGCTCGGCCGCCAGGCCGGGCGCCTGCTCGATCAGCTTAGCCGCGCCGCGCACCGCCATTGGGTCGAAATTGCCGGCCCCGCCGCGGGCCGCCGCCGCCTCGGCCGCGGCCAGGGTGGACAGCTCGAATAGCGGGTCGGCCGCGAGGAGGCTCCAGAGTGCCACGTCGCGATCGGCCGGCTCCTGGGGCTCGCGCGCGCTACGCCCGGCCGGAATCGAGACACCCTCGGCCCGCAGCCGGGCGCCGTGCTCGCCGCCCCAGTAGCAGGGTTCCACGCGCAGCTCTGGGCGGATTGCCTGCAGTTTCACGCGGAAGCTGTCGAAGCCCGTGGAGTAATCGGGCTCGCGCACTCCGGTGCCGTGCACATGGAGAACGACCGTCATCGAGCACCCCCATCCGTTACTCGCACCGCCGGCCAGTGTGCTGCCGGACACTGAGGAAGGTTCAGCACTCGAAAGGTAAACACGGGGTTACGGCCGACTGCCGCAGTCGTCCAGCCAGTTTCCCGGGCCGCCTAGGCGACGTCAATTCCCCGATTGAGGCATTTAAAAGCCGGACGGCCTATGGGTTCCGGCTCGGCGCCGGTTGGAAGGTCCGTCGAGTATTAGCGCGCACAGCTCGGCCGGTGCCTGGTCACGGCCTCGCGGAGGGCGGCCTTAGTCGCCGCGCCGACCTCGGACAGTCCGGTGTGGCGCACGGAGCGGGTTCGACCATCTCGGCGCCCCGGCCGGCCCGGGTCGCGTGGCCCACCGAATGCGATTTTCATCCTTCGTAGTGGTTGGCATCGAGTCGTGCAGCAGAGGATGGCGTACGTTAATCAGCATGGCGTCGTGGTGGATCCGCTGGCGCTGTCCTTGCGCGTAGCTCCGCCGCACGCCCACCGTCCGTCTGGCTCTGAGCGCGGAGTAGCGATCTCATTGGGTCACGGGTGTTGGCTGACGATTCACTTCCAGAGGCAGGTGCACGGATTTGCCGCAGACAACGCGCGCTCGGCTCTCGGCAGATCGTCACCATCCGTGATGAGTCCACCAAGAGTGCGCCAGAGTCCATCAACCTCTCACTCAACAACACGGACTCTCCCGATCCTCGGGCCCAGCAACCGGGGCCTGCGGCGGAAGCGGCGTCGCCGCCACAGGAACCTCGGTGCCTGGTCCGGCCAGTAGCCGTCGGCCAATGTCCACCGCGAGTCCGATTGCGCCCGCCCTGGCCGACAGACGATCGGTGATCACCGAACCGGCTGGGGCACTGTGTGGCACGATCTTCCACGGTGGGGCCCACCGGCACAGGAAGATCAGGATGGATACGACGGAAGGCAGCACGACTACGGTGACTGATCCACGTCCGCGGCCAAAGCGCCGCCGCCGGTTGGTGATCGCCGCCGTCGTGCTTGTTGCCGCAGTGGGCGCCACCTCCTTCGTGTGGTGGGGCAACCCTCGGATGGGCGAGGGCAGCGTGATCAGTCCTGGGGAGGGCATGTCGTGGGCCAACGACGGCGTGACGGAGACCCGAATGGTGGTGCGTGGCAGGCACGCCGCGACGGTAACCGCCACCTTCAGCGTCCGCAACGACGGTCACCTGCCCTTCACCGTGCACGGCCTCGACGCGTCGACACGGTCGAATGGCTCTCACATCAGCAGGTCACCTTCGTGGCGGGCGTCCCCGGATTCGATAAGTCGGCGACCGCACTGAAGCAGGTGACGCTGGCCCCCGAAGAGGAGGCGACCGTCCAGTGGTCGCTGACCATGACGTGCCAGCCGACCATGGCGGAAGGCAGCTTCATAACCATTGATTCCCTCCGGTTCAGGATTAGCTGGCTGGGCATCGCCACTACCCGTGATCTTCCCCTCGATCGGCCGATCACTTTCACCGGTGACAACGAGGTCCCCGGCGTCCCCGTTTGCTGACCGATCCACTCTGGCTGAGCCTGATCGACAACGCCTGTGACCCCCACGCACCTGTGTTCGCCGGACGTCCTGGATATCGCCAGGTTGGCAACAGGGCTCTTCGTCGAGTGCCTCGGCGCAACGACGACTGACGACCTGGTGACGCAGTGGGCGATCCGCCCCTTTCGCGATCGCCTCTGGAACGGACATCCCGCGGAGCGGCATCACGTGGATGGTGCCGGGTCGGCGAGGCGGGCTTCCAGGTCGGCGATACGCCGGTCTTGAAAGCGGATGTTGGATCGAGCGGCTTTGAGCCGTTCGTCGAGAATCCGGGTGTCGGCGGTGAGCTGGCGGAGCTGCTGCTTGAGGGTGGTGTTCTCGGTGGTGATCCGCTGGATGCTCTCTTCGGCCCATTCGGTTTCCATGCTGCGAATCTGGCCGAGGAGCTCGCCGATCCGGGCCCGCTGGGTGAGGATTTCGGTGCGCGCGGCTTTGAGAGCGTCTTCGGCGTTGAGCGCCCGTTCGCGCCAGGTCGCCTCACGTCCGACGGCCTGGTCGTCGAGGACCTGGCTGCGCCGTTCGCCGGCTTCGGCCATGGCGTCGGAGACTGCGACTTTGGCCTGTGGGTTGGCGTAGAGGAAGGTGCGGGAAACGGTTGCCCGGCGGGCGACGGCGGCGACGCTGATCGGCAGCCCTTCGCGGCGGAGGCGGGCGAGGGCGTCGTGCACCCGTGCGATGTTGGCCTCGGTGCTGCGGCGCCGGGCTGCTAAGGCCGCAGCCGTGCGGAGATCGGGAACGGCGGCGTTGTTCATGCGCAGGGTTCCTCCCGCTCGTCGGCGATGCCGTCGTCGTATGTCATCGCTTCGGTGGCTACCGCGTCAGCCAGGTCTGTGGCGCGGAAGGCGGTCGACCACATGCGGTGGAAGTAGTCCTGCGGCCTGCGCAGATCGAGTGCGAGAGCGTCCTGCAGCAGGCCGAGCCCAGCGAGGGCCTTCTCCAGGCCGTCGATAGCGCGGGCGGTGGGCTCGAAGACTTGGTGCAGGTAGTCCGCGGTGGCATCGTCCGGGGCGCGTTCCGCGATGGACATCCACTGCTCGCGTTTGCGGCGCCAGTAGAGCAGGTCGGCACCGGAGAGCACGAACTTGTCGCAGGTATGGCAGTTCAGATTCCAGGGGCAGGCGCCGCCGTCGACCACGGGCTGGAAGGTGCAGAAGCCGCCCTCGGCCAGCATGCTGCGGCGGGTGAGATCCAGAGCGAGGGCTTGGGCCTCGTGCCGGTCGAGTGGGGTGGTGCCGGTGGACAGCATCTCGCCGGGTCGGGCAGCTCCGGGGCCGGAGACCCCGACGTGCTGCAGCACGTCCTCGATCTCCGAGACGGCGACTTTCGCGTAGTGCTCGGTCATCCGGTTCGAGACGTGTCCGAGGAACCGTTTGATGTGGTGCAGGCCGGCCCCGTTGGCCAGTAACTTGGTCGCCAGAGTGTGCCGAGCCTGGTGGGTGACACAGGAGCCCAGCTCGAGTTCGGATACCCAGGCCTTGAAGGCGGCTCCGTACCAGCCGTAGCTGAGCGAACGCGCGAAGCCGGGGTTGTGTTTCGGGGCGGGGAACAGAGCCATCCGAGCCCGCTCCGGTGGGGTCGCGGGATGACCGAATCGGCCCTCGAAACGGGCCAAAGTCTGGCGTTGCCGTTCAAGGATGCGCTGGTAGGTGTACTCCGGGATGCGGATGGCCTGGTCGTAGTTGCCGACCTTGGTCTGGTCGTGCCATAGCATGGGCAGCTTGCTGTAGCGGCCGACGCAGTCCAGGCTCAGCTTGATCACTTCGCTGGCCCGGCGGCCGGTCACGATGATGATCTCCCAAATATCGCGTAGGCCTCGGTCTGCGGGATCGTGCACATCGGCGAAGCGCCGGAGGTTGTCCTCAGCTGCCAGAGCTTGGGCGACGTCGTCAGTGAACGGGCTGCGGGTCCGATGGGTGCCGGTGCCCATTGACGGGAAGGCGACGACGAAGTCGCGGTTTAGGCCGATGCGGTCGGTCTCCCCGCGTTCCAGTGCCCACCGCATGATTTTGCGAGCGTGGCTGAAGATGAAGTGCAGTGTCGTCTCGGTGACGGTGCTGGCTTTGCCCGTCTTCAGTCGCACGACCAGCGAGGGCAGTTGGTGGCGGGCTCGATGACGCTGATCGGCCAGGAACCGGTGGAAATGATCGGCATGCAGGCGTGTCGGGTCGTGCCCGCCGCTCTCGGCGGCGACCTCGAGATAGGCGCTCAGTTCGAGGCAGGCACGCCGCGTGTCGTCGTAAGGGCCCTTGGTGCGCGGACTGCCCGGGGTGCGCAGCTGGTCGGCGACGTAGTCCCACAGAAGATCGCGCAGCCATCGCTGGGTCACCCCGGTCAGGTCGTAGTGGCTGGAGAAGCCGCGAATGCTGGTGCCGAAGTGATCCAGTTCGAGGTAGCCGGCTTCTCGGGTCTGCGCTGGCGTCACGTAGACCACCCGTAGGGACTGCAGCATCGCCTGGGCGATGCTCTGCGACCGGCTGGGCAGGCTGGCCACGTCGACGTCGGTCAGCGTGTCGAGCGTCCGGCAGCCGTTTACCAGGGTTTGCACTGCCGCCGGCGTCCAACGGCAACGGATGTTGTCCTGAAGACGAGCGAACAACGCCCACTGCAGCTCAGCCTGTAGGAGCGGATGGTCGTCCAGTGCGCCCGGACTGGCTCACTCACCGCTTTCACGTGCTGGTCGTCAGGTTCGGGCTGCCACTGGTCCGGTTGCATGATCTGCGGCATGGTGCGGCGAGTCTGGCGGGTGCGGCTGGTGTCGAGTTGAAGGTGATTCAGCATGATCTCGGCCATTCCAGCGCGGTGACCACGGCGGACACGTATTGGACGGTCTTCCGGGAGCTGGCTCACCAGGCGGTGGCGGTGACGGCGGGATTGCTGCGGACACATGCTCGGTTCCGGCTGCGGCTAGAAGCGGCGTCGCAGGCGTGATTGGCCAGTGGTGGCCGGACGTAGACAGGTTCGGGCCGGCCGCCATGAGCTCGCCTGTGTGTTAGTGGGCCGGGTCGCCCGGTCACCGGGCGACCCGGTGCCCCTTGGTGCAGACCGGCTTGTGCGGTGCCGGGCGGGCGAGCCTACCCGGCACTGCGGGTGGTCAGTTCAGATGGAAGCGGTAGGTGTAGGAGTATTCGCCGTCGGTGCCGCCGCCGTCGGGCACGTCGAGATGGTCGGCGGTGACGCTCAGCCCGTCGGCGGCGATGAGGTAGGGAACGTAAGCCGGCGGATCGCCGTCCGCGATGGTGGCGGGTGCCCACCGCCAGCCCTTCTCGGTCGTCGTGTCGCTGTACTCGTCGCAGGCGATGGGGAAGGAGAACTTGTGGTGCGTGACCGCGGGCAATCCGCCGAATCGGTAGTGCCGGTACTCGAGTCCGCCCGGTAGCACGTTGACGAACAGGTGCAGGCCGATCTCGAATGGGGGTGAGAGGTTGGGCAGCGCGCTGGTGGCGTTTCCGTGCCCTGCGCAGTGGTCTCCGTCTACTTCGTGGATCTGTTCGTTGATGGTGCTGGTCCCGCCGGTGACCGGGAACGTCCACCCCTGGAAGGCGTGCTGTCCGGCAAGGTGTGAGCTGGTCTGTCCGGACAGTCCGGTGGGTACCGGGGCACCGAAGGTCAGTGAGGTCGACACGGCGAGGTCGCTGTCGGAATCGGCGTAGCTGTTGCGCACGCCGCCGCCAGGGTCGACCTTTGCGCAGCCGATGTTCGACGCCTGGATCGTCGGATCCTTCTCGGCCGGCGAGACCTGCGCCGTGGCATCAATGCGGGCGTTGGTGACGATCACCACGAGGTCCTCGACGTGCTGCTCGTATACGTCGCGGCACCAGGCCCGCCAGGGCTGTTCGGTCAGGTCCTCGTCATGCCAGTAGCCTTGGATTTTGACGAGCGCCTGCACGTGCAGACCGGCCGGGGCGGCGCCCGGCAGGTCCTGTTCGACGAGGCTCTGCCCGTCCATGCCCACCACGGGATCCTCGCTGTGGGTGTTGATCTGGCTCAGCCGGTACGTCCACCCGTTGTGGAATACCAGAGAGCGGATGTGGTCGTCGTCGACGGACACGTGGAAGTAGGCGGAGGACAGGGGCGGCAGCCGTAGCGGTGTGCTCCCGGCGGTTCCGGGTGTGGCGATCTGCAGCGGGTACAGCACGTCCGGTGCGCCGCCAAGCTCGAGCCGGTGGTCGGTGACGGCCGGCTGGACTCCCAAGAACCGCCCGTCCCAGGCGGCGTAGGAATTGTCCGAAGGCACCGCGGCGTTGTAGTCCCCGTTCCAGTGGTACCGGGCGAACTCGGGCCAGCGGTGGTCCAACCCGCCGACCGCGACGTCCACGGCCTCGGTGGCCGAGGTAGACGGCGTCGTACCGAACAGCTCCCAGATCCGGCGCAGTGTCTGCGGAGCCGGCTTGTCCTTGTCCACGACGTGCTGGATATACCAAGGGAACAGGAATTCGCCGTACCAGCGCGTGCTGGGTTCCTCGGGCATGCCTTGTGACGGTGTCGGCATGAAAAAGGATTTCGCCATGGACAGCGGATGGTCGCCGGTCGGGATGACGTACTGTTCCGCCCACGTCGCGCTCGCCTCGTACCACCAGGCGTCGTTGTCCGGGATGTCCCCGCCGCACCGGTACGAGTTCTCTACCGCATGCATGAATTCGTGCACCGCGTTGTACCCCATCCCAGCGGCACCAATTGCATCGTTGATTTCGATCCAGCTGGCGCAGCCCGCGACACCCGAATCCGCAGGGTAGGGGTTTGTTTGCGCTGCGCGAACGAGCTTCGGATCACCGTCGGGATGCCCGGCGTCACCGAAGGGCACCACAAACACGTCGAGCCGACCGTCGCCGCGATCAGGGTAGGTCACACCATCGGCGCATTTGGCCCGGGCGGGGCGTAGATCCGACAGCGGAGCCAGGAAACTCAATGCGGGATCCGCGACGAGCTTTCCGTAAGCCTGCTCCATCGCCTGTGCGACACCCATCGCCAGGTCGCGTTCCGGTGTTCCGGCGGCCGACGAGAACCACACCCGCGCGTGCGCCGATGAGACATCGGTCAGATCGGTACGGCACCGATCATCTAGCAATGGCGCGGCCGTGCCGGCCGCAGCTGGCACGGCCGCACCCAGGACTACCGCCATGGCGCACACCGCCAGCCCGACCAGCGCTAACCCCTGCATCGAACCCCGGCCGCGCGCCCATGCGAAACTGAGCGCTGCGCCTTGTCGTCGATGGCGCAAGGGTGCGCCCCTGCCTTCTTTTAGAACCATGCTGCCCCTCCCCGTGGATAGCCTCCGGATCGTGCCGGTGGAGTCCGGATCGCCACGGCGCCGGTCAATCGCGATGTGGCTGCGGATACCGCCGCCGCTTACGGTCGGCCACGGTCACGGCTATTGGCAGGGGTCAGTCAAGTATCCGTGTTTGTGTATCTCGTTGTTGGAGGACACCCTCGGTGTCGTCGGTTGGCACACTTCGGCGCTGAGCGGATGTGGGCTACGGGCAAGAGCTTGACCAGCCCTTGGTAGCCGTCCACGACGCGATCGCCGGCACCCTTAAGGTCCTCATGATCATGGTCGACTTCGCGCAGATCAGCTTCTGCGACTCGTCAGGTATGGCAGTCTCGACCATGCCCACGGCGAGGCCCGGCGACGCAGGCATCACCCTGCGCCTGGTGTTCCCACAACCGGCAGTCCGCCGGGTATGGGACTTGCTGCCCCTCACCGACCGGCTCGGACCGACCTCGCCGGAGGATACTGAATCCGGCCTTCGCACCTGCCGACGCCGCCATGTCCTCGTACCTGCTGGTCTCCAAGATCCGCCACTGGAAATTTCGGGACGGCAGCCGGCAAGCTACCGACGCCACGCCTCCCTGATCGGTCGACAACACCGCGCGTTCATGGCAGCTGGGGATGGCGCTCACCGCCGTCGTTTCGGCACTGCTCATCGCCGCGCTGGTAGTCGTTAGACACTGAGAGCCCGTCCCCGAGCCGCCTCCACCAAAGCGAATCTGAGTCGATCTGCAACGCCCGTCACCGAGGGAGGTCGCAGCGGTTAGCACCCGATCGCTCGGTCGCACGGCCAGCCTCGTCTTATCCTGGCGGCATGAACCGGGGCGGCATGGACGGGGCAGTGCACCCCAAGAAGGTGGGCCGGAACCTCAACGTTCTTGCCGTGTCGGGATTCGTCGGTGGCACGGTCGTAATTCTCGCGCGCAAGGCGGCCCGCCATCGGCGCCGCGGCAGCCTTACGACACCGCCAGCGGGCCCGGGACGAGGGCGTCCGCTTCGACCGGACGTTGAAGTCCAACGGCCCAGCGAGAACATTCGTCCCTTCTACCGACGCGCGCGCCGAGGCGTAGGCCCAGTTGTACGGCGATGAAGGCCTGGATTGCGATGGCGATCAGGACTTCGGTGATGGATAGCCGGGTCCGAGGCTGAAGCCGATGGCGAGTTCGTCGAGGCTGATGGCGATGCCCAGGCCGAGGATGGCCATGCCGTGGGCTTTGCTGAGCTGGCGGACGCGTTCCTCTTCGGCGTCTTCGTCGCCGCCCAGCAACATCCATGCGCCTACTCCGGCCAGTGCGGCGGCGGCGAGGTAGTCCGCGATCCCGGCGACAGCGTGCGCGATGGGTGCTCCGATCGCAACGCCGAGCAGCGGCATGCCGGCCTCGAAGGCGACGAACAGGCCGGTGATGCGCCAGCGTTCGCGGCGTGAGGGGCTCAGCGCGCCGAGCGCGGCCGCGACCGCGAAGGAATCCAGGCCCAACGGCAGGACGAACAGCAGCAGCCGTAACATGTCGAACCCTTCTCCTGCTTGCTGGCATGGTCCGGGCGGGCCCTGTCGGCCGCTGAGCACCGCTGTGGCATGCCCGGACTCACGGTACGGTCACCAATGCCGCAGACGCGTCTTCCCGCGCCTGCGGCTGCGGCGGCCTGCGGTGACGGCACGGTTTCCTTGCGATTCGGTCAGTTCTGCGCGACCCCTGTGGGATGCCTGGCCACGAAGCTTGCCATCGTGTCGTTCTTGGCGGCCTGGAACATGCGGACGCGCTGTCTGCGGACAGACCCAGTAGATCGGTGCCTCTGGGGGTGTGCACGATTCGGTCTCTAGGTGGGTAGGTCGAGCGGGGCGCCGGGTGGTGCGGTGAGTAGTTCAGTGTCGGAGGCCGGTGGTGCCGGGGTGCGCCATTCGGCGAGCAGGACTGTGGCGTCGTCTTGGAGCTGGTCGTCTTGGTGCTCGTGGATGGCGTGGACCAGGCGCCGAGCGGTTTCGGGCAGGGATAGCTGATCGGCGGCGGCTTTGACGGCGAAGTCGATGAGCCGGTCGAGGCCGAACTCGGCGCCGTCCAGGGCGCGGGCTTCGATGATGCCGTCGGTGTAGAGCAGTAGCCGGTCGCCGGGTTCCAGAACTTCTTCGACGACCAGGGGCGGCCGGTGGCGGCCCATGACTACGGGCAGCGCGGTGGGGGTGGGCAGGATTTTGACGACTTTGCCGTCGCGGATGACGATGCCGCTGGGGTGTCCGGCGGAGATGACTTTCAGGGTGCCGGTGCGCTGGTCGAATTCGGCGAGCACGGCGGTGATGAACCCGCCGCGGTCGTAGCCGTGCACGGCGGTGTCGATGTGGTGATAGGTGGCGGTGAGGTCGAGGCCGGCGCGGCGGGCGTTGCGGTACGCGGCCAGGGCCAGGGAGGCGAGCATGACTGGGCGCAGGCCGCCGGCGGAGCCGTGCCCGACGGCGTCGAACAGGGCCAGGTGGGCGGTGTCGGCGTTGACGGCGTAGTCGAACGCGTCACCGCCGACGTCGTACGCCGGTTCCAGGACGCCGCTGATGACCAGGTGGCCGGTGGAGAAGGTGAGCGGAGGCAGTTGGGCGCGTAGCATCTCCGCGGCCAGCTGCATGGGTTCGCGGCGGCGTACCTGTTCGATGGCGTCGCTGTAGAGGCTGCGGGTGACCACCAGTCCGGCCAGCAGGGACGCCACCGCGGCGCAGCCGTCGAGGGTGTCGTCGCCCGGCGGGCTGCCGAGGATGAACTCGACGACGCCGAGACGTTCGGCGCCGTCGACCAGTGGCAGCCACAGCCGCACGCCGCCGGGTTCGGTGTCGCTGACGCAGGGCGCGATTAGAGTGAAGGCTCGGCCGGCCAGGGTGCCGTCGACGGCGAACGGGTCCCGCTGCGGGGCGGTGCCGCCCAGCAGCGGGATCAGCAGCCGCTGCTGGTGATCCACCAGGTACAGGATGATCGCGGTGGCGTTGAGCAGCGGCGCCGCACGCATCGCCATCTGGGGCAAATCATCGGGCCGGGCATGGTGTGACTGGCGCAGCAGCTGCCGCAGCGACTCCGAAGCATTCATGCGGGTCCTTCCTGCCCCGTGGCCTGTGGCGTGCGCCGCGACCCATGGGCACGGTCGCGTTTTGTTTCCTGGGTACCCGCCACACCGGCCAGCACATGCTCTGCTCAGGGAGCGTGGCCGACCGGGACCGTGCGGGCCGACGCATCCTAGCTGTCGCGGTCGCCCCGGGCCGCCTTCAGGGGATCTTCAGCCTGACCACAGCCGTGGTTGCCATGGTGATGCCCTACCGCCCCCGGGCTAAGCCGATGAAGGAGTAACACTGCCGCCATGGCGTTCATCGTGGCCGCGATCACCGACCGGCACACCCGCGACAGAATCCAGGAACTACTGACCGCCGAGGGCCACATTCCGATGCTGTTCAGCCGCGCCACACCGGCCGCTACCGAAATCGTCGACGGTCTGCCCGACGTGGTCGTCCTGGACGCCTACCTGCCTGAGCCAGAGATGACGCACGTCCTGACAGTCATGCACGAGCACGCTGCGACGGCCGGCATCCCTGTTCTGGTGTACGGGTCACTACGGGGCCTGCCCGAGACCCAACTCGTCGAGACCGGTGGCACCCTGATCCAGGTCAGCACCGTACCAACGCTGTTGGCCAGCGCCGTGCAAATGGTCCTCAACGCCCGCCGCGACTGGAACCCAGGCGCAGGCCGGCGCTCTTGCCCTCCGGCTGGCGGCGCGTCGGTGCAGGGCGGGAGCGGTTCGGTAGCACCCAAGCCCAAGATCATCTAGCTGGTCACCGATGGTCTTATGGTGATCGCGTTTAGTAGCGCAGCCTGCGGTTTCCCCGCCGCAGTCGCGAGAAGAACGGACCCCTTGCATGAACCACCGCCGGAACTTGCGGGTCGCCGCTGCCGCGGCCGCCGCCACCTTGACCACCCTGTCGATGTCCGGCGCCGCCATGGCGGCCAAGGGCCACAAGCCGAAACCGGCCGTGCCAGCGGTGCGTGACAGTGACCACGACGGCATGCCCGACACCTGGGAGAAGGCCAACGGGTTGAACCCGCGCCGCAACGACGCCAGCGGCGACGCCGACCATGACGGCCTGAGGAACTTGGCCGAGTTCAAGGCGCGCACCAGCGCCCGCGCCGCCGACACCGACCGTGACGGCATGCCGGACGGGTGGGAGGTCGGCAACCGTCTCGACCCGCTGCGCAACGACGCCAGCGACGACGCGGACGCCGACAAGCTGACCAACCACCAGGAATACCTCGTCCACGACAACCCCCGCGCGGGCGACACCGACCGCGACGGCACTGATGACGGCACCGAGGATCCCGACAACGACGGCCTGAGCAACGTGCAGGACTTCGAGCTCGGTGATAACCCACTCAAGGCCGACAGTGACGGCGATGGAGTTGCCGACGGCGCTGAGGACGCGGACGGTGATGGGCTGAGCAACGTTGACGAGTTCCAACTCGGTGACGACCCGCAGAAGGCCGACAGCGACGGCGACGGTGTGTCCGATGGTGACGAGGACAGCGACGACGACGGTGTCAGCGACGGCGACGAACTGGACAGCGGTGACAACCCCCGCGACGGCGACAGTGACCACGACGGCGTCCGGGACGGCGAGGACAACGCTGGCACCATCGCCGGCTACGACTCCACCACCGCGGCGCTCACCCTGTCCACCGCGGCGGGTATGACCGTCACGGTCACCGTCACCGACCACACCGAGATCGGCTGGTATCGCCGGTCCGCGGCCTGCCCGGACCCCGCCACCATCGACGACCTCACTCCCGGCCAAGCAGTGCACAAACTAAAGACCGACGACAACGACAACGACAACGAGGACAGCGACGACAACGAAAACGACCGCGGCGACAGTGTGACCGGCGCGCCGACCGCTGAGAAGATCACGCTGGTCTGCTCATAACCACCACGGTCGCCCCGGCAGCTCGTCAAACTGCGAGACATGCAGCGAGGCGCTGATCCACTCGCGCGACGCCGTCATCGCCGCCGAGGATGCCGGCGGTCTCGGCGTGGCTGAGGCCGCTGGCGTCCCGGGTAGCCCTCGGCGCCGGTGACTGCGCAGGCCGCGGGGATCATCAGCGATCGTCGTCGGCCGGCGGTACGGTCCGGGCCTGCTCGACCACATCGGCGGGGTCGGCGTCCGCCGAAGGGCGACTGCCGGCGGATCCGCTTGGCGGGGAGGGCGGCGGCACGCTGTTCGGCCACGTCGGCAGGCTCGGCTTCCAGGCCGGTGTCCCGGGGCGCTGCGGTATCCGGCTCAGGCACTTCCTGCTGCTGTTCGAGCGCATCGGTCTGTGGCATCGTAGCCAGTAGTTTCCTCGCGGTGATCTCGCATGGCCGCTGCGATTCCCGCTACGGGCCTGCTCACTCGCGGGCGATAGGCGAGTCACCGGGTGCTGGAGGCGCCGCAGTCACCGCTCCCTCGGATGAACGCTGACCTATTCCGGGGATATGTGCCCTTGTGTCATGTTTGGCTGCGGTGATGGGCGAGGAACATCCTGCCGAGGGTGACGGTGATGCCGGCGCGTCGGTGCAGCAGATGGAGCTGACTGCCGGGGCGATGTCGTGGGAAGCGGCGAACAAGCTCGCGGCGGTGACGGCGCGGGCGGCCGGCGCGCCGACCGCGCTGATCCATCTCACCGATGGTGATCATCTGCGGCTGGCCGGTGGTGCCGGACTGCCGGACGGGTGGAAGCGTATCGGTCATGTTCCGGTGTCCTCGGGGCTGGCCGGGATCATTCTCGGCAGCGGCGAGCCGCTGATCGTAACCGACACCGCCGCGGATGTCCGGGTGCCGGCCGGTGCGCCGATCAGCGCCGTCGCCGGTCGCGCGTATGCCGGGTTCCCGATCCGTGACCCGCAGGGCACGCTGGTCGGGGTGTGCGCCGTGCTGGACTATCAGGTCCGGCAGTGGACCGACGAGGAACTGGCCGGGGTACGCGAGGGCGCACAGGCGTGTACGGCGTTCGTCGCCGAACAGCAGGCCCGCCAACAAGCGGACCAGCAGCGGCGCTTCCTGGACGCCTTGCTGGCCAGCCTGCAGGCCGGTGTCACTGCCTGTGATGCCCAGGGCCGGCTGGTGCTGGCCAACGACCTGGCCGTGCAATGGGCCGGCGAGTCGTCGCCACCAGCAGATCTGAAGCAATGGGCTGCCCGGCAGCATCTGGCTGACGCCGAGGGCCGCCCATTGCCGGCGCATGCCGTCCCGCTGCTGCGGGCGCTGGCGGGTGAGCAGCTGCGCGACGTCGAGATCACGGTCCGCAACCCGGGGCAGCGGCGGACGGTGCTGCGCACCGACGCACAGCCGATCACCGGCGCGGACGGCGAACGGCTCGGCGCGGTCGTGGTCGCTCAGGACGTCACCGACCAGCGCCGGGCGGCACGGTTTCGTGACGTCGAGTTCGCGGTGGCCGAGGCACTCGCGCACGCCAGCAGCGTGCAGCAGGCCGGCTCCCGCGTGCTGGAGGCGATCTGCAGCACGCTGCACTGGCCCTACGCCGAACTGTGGCTTGTCGACGAGCAGGCCCAGGCGCTGATGCCGAGCGCTCACTATGCCGCCGACCACGTCGAGGCCGGCGAATTGTCGCCCCAGCCGCAACCGGGGGACATGCTCACGGGCGCCGCCTGGCGCACCGGCAAACCGATCTGGATAGGCGACATCGACGCCGCACCCGGCAACAGCGCCGCCCCGGGGCTGCACCTGCGGACCGGCCTGGCCATCCCCGTGCCCTCCGGCGGCCGGGTCCTGGCGGTGCTGTCATTCTTCGCCGACGTCGTGGAGGACCCAGCCGACTCACTGATCGCGCTGCTGTCCGGGACCGCCGCACACGTCGGCGAATTCCTGGAACGCCGCCGCGCCGAAGAACTCGCCCTGGCCCTGGCCCGCACCAAAGACGAGTACCTCGTCCTGGTCGGTCACGAACTGCGCACCCCGCTGACCTCGATCTCCGGCTGCGCCGACTTCCTGCTCACGGCCGAGCCCGCCGTGCTGCTCGCCGACGCCCCCGAGCTGTTGGAGATCATCGCCCGTAACAGCCGGACCGTGCTGCACATCGTCGACGAACTACTTGACCTGACCGGCCTCGACAGCGGACACACCATCATCGCCTGCGAACCGGTCGACCTGGCGGCTGCCGTACGCTCGGCCGCCGCCACGGCGGCCCCGGCGGCCGAGAGCGCCGGTGTGGAGATGGGCCTTCAGCTGGCCGCCGAACCGGTCGTCATCGGCGACCACGGACGCCTGCAACAGGTGATCGGACACCTGATCGCCAACGCCATCGCGCATAGCCAGACCGGCGACCAGGTGAGCGTCACGGTGACCCAGCCCGCGCCCACGGTCGCTGAAGTCACGGTCACCGACACCGGCATCGGCATCCCCGCCGAGGAGCGGCACCGCCTGTTCTCCCGCTTCTACCGCTCCAGCCGCACCCGGGAACGCCGCATCCCCGGCGCCGGACTCGGCCTAGTCCTCAGCCGCGCCATCATCGAACGCCACCACGGCACCATCCAGCTGAACCCCGACACCGGCGCGGCCACCAGCGTCACCGTGCGACTGCCCACCGACCGATGCGAACCCCAACGCCCGAGCCCCGGAGCGGGAACGACACTCTGACGCAAGCCGAGCCCCATCGTGCGCCGATGACTAGGGGCGGTCGGGCGCTCAGCCGATGCAGGTGAACGATGCTTCGCGACCACGACCAGCAGCCGTGGGCGCGGACGATGAAAAGTAAGGAGGTGGGCGTTTCGCGGTATCGCCGCCCGGGCACCGTGCCGTCATGCGCACGCCGGCACCCGCCCTCGCCAGGCCGGTCGACGGACCGGCGCCGACCCTGGACTCCCGCTTCACCGCGGCGGTGCTGACCGACCTGCGCCACGCGGTTCGAACCGCGACAGCCGACGCCGGGCTGCACGGGGAACGACTGGACGACTTCATCGTCGCCGTACAGGAGCTGACCACCAACGCCGTACGGCACGGCGGCGGCCGGGGCCGGCTGCTGCTACGCCGGCACGACGACACCGTGACGTGCGAAATCAGCGACCATGGCAGCGGATTCCCCGACGGCATCCCCGCCACCGGCAGCCCGCCACCGGCCGGCGTACCCGGCGGCCGCGGGCTGTGGCTGGCCACCCAGCTCAGCGACACCCTGCTGATTACCGACCGGCGCGACGGTGTGACCGTCACCATCACTATCTGCCTGACTGCCCCTGGTATCCCGGCCGGTGCGGCACCGGCCGCAGGCTCCGGTACTGTGCCCGCACCACAGCAGTCGGAGCTGGCCATCAAGCCCGGTCCACCGCTTCATGGCAACCCCGGCAGGAGCACACCGGCATGAACCCCACCTGGCAGCACAGCGTGCACCGCGACGCCGCCACCAGCACCATCGCCCTGCGAGGAGAACTCGACCTCGCCGCGACCGCCACCCTGAGCGACCTGTTCGCCGAACAACTCTCCCTCAGTGGCATCACCACCGTGCGCGTCGACCTGACCGCGGTGACCTTCATCGACTCCACGGTGATCAGCACCCTGATCGTCGCCCGTAACACCGCGACCTCCAGCAACCGCCAGTTCACCGTCACTCACGCCGCAGGCCACGTCCGGCGCGTCCTGACCGTGGCGGGTGTCCTGAACACGCTGACCACCGACTTCAGCTGAAAGACCTGAACCGGCGGCTACAGCGATCTGGTCGCGGGCACGGTGCAACTGCAAGGTGACGTGGCAGGCGTGCTCGCCTACGCCGATCATGTGCTGGTGCTAGACCTGCAGCAAGGCGCCGATCACGGTGGAGTCGAGGAACTTCACCGCGGCTAGATCGACGCACACCCGGATTGTGTCGTCATGACCGGCTGCCTCGGTCGGTGTCGCGGACAGCTCACCGGCCTGTAGCAGGTCGAGTTCCCCAAACAGGGTCACCGTCCAGGTGCCGGCGTCCTGAGCGACGTGGCACCACTGGCTGGTCTCGATGACGGTTTGCCTTTCTGGCCGGGGAATGCTGCGGCAGCTTCCACTGTCGGCCACCTGCGAAAGCCCGGCAACCCCGGTTCGGGTGATCGCATGTGGCCCCGGGCATTGCCCTTGCTGCCCGTATCGGCAGAAGGTGCCTTCCATAAAGCGAATCGTGCTGATGCGAGGGGTTCCGCGAGTTGGTTGCTTCTTCGGTTTGGAGCGGAGCGTCGGCCTGTCCAATCGGTGCGCGGTGCCGAGCAGGCAGGTCGACAGGATCCGGTGCCAGGGACCGGCCGGATCGACCGGCCAGCGGCGCAGTCCGGCGTCTGCCGGTTCACGCCGAGAGTCGGGTTGGAAGATCTTGGACTATCCACCGGTGGTGTTCAGCGAGAGTGGGCCAGGTGGTGGAGGGTGGATGTGCGGGCAGCCTCACGCCGTAGGGGGCGTGAGGCTGCCTGTTGCTGATTACTCGGTTGATCTGGCCGCAGGTATTACGGTGCCCGGTTGTTTCGGTCCTCGGCGTAGGGGGTGTCGAGGGGCGTCACCGGGCTTGCTGGTTCAGCTGTAGGACACCCACGACTTGGTGGTCGGGGTGTTCTTGGCGGTGCAGACGGCGTGGTTGCCCGACAGCAGTTCGGTGCTGAGCACGTTGACGGTCAGCCCGCACACGTTCGCGGCGACATCGACCGGCACGTTCTGCAACAGGATGACCTGGTTGCCGCTGGCGATGTCCTGGGCGTAGACGTTGACCAGGCCGTTCTGCGGGGTCGCCATGGCCGGGCCGGTCAGCGCGAGGCTGCCCGCGGCGGCGCCGGCGGTCATGGCGAGGGCGGCGACAGCGGTACGGATACGCATCAGTGGATCTCCGTTCAACCGTAGGGGGTGTTGCTCGAACGGGGGCTCTAATCCCCTCCTCGAAGATCAGTAACCGCGGAAAACCCGAAAGTCAAATTTCCTGCAAGACCCTTCCGGTGGCAGCGGAGCTTGTGTTAGTAGAGGCGTTTCGGGGGCGATATTTGACACCCCCTTCATATATGCAACTTGCATATATGAAGGGGGTGAGTGAAAGAGGTCGAAAACTGCGGTCGAGTCACCTCCTTGCATGTCGCGGCAATACTGATGACGCCCTTAGTGTTGATGCTGCTCACGGCATCGGGTCGGGTAGCGGTCGGCGGCGAGCACTATCGGGTTCATCCGGTTGTAGAGGTGCACACGGCTGTCTTGACGATCCTGTCAGCGATTGACGAGAGTTAGCGTCGATCCCGAGGTGATGCAGATGGTAGTCACGGCGCTACAGGTAGAAACCGTCGCCAGCCGGCGCGGAGTTCGCGTGCGCGTCGTCGGCGAGATCGACCTGGCAACCGCCGGGATACTCGGCGAAGCCCTAGCCGACGCATGGACCGGTACTGGCCACGTCGATCTAGATTTGGCGAACGTGTCATTTCTCGACTGCGCCGGACTGCGAACACTGGATCGCGCCGCCACGGCGTTAGGCGAGCGGCTGCGGCTGGTGGCAGCCAGTGAGACAGTCTGCTGGATGCTGCGCGTCGCCGGCCTGCAGTGGCACCTCGCTACTGCGGCATGCGGGCGGCAGCCCGGCTGCGGTGACTTGCTCAGTCCGGACGCCCGCCTCGAGGCCTCCACTCGAGACTTGACTGAACCGGGAGCCTCGGAAGAAGCGTTCTGAAACTGTTGGTGGGTCACTGTCTGGCAAGTCAACCGGCGTGCCGCGGCTTCGGCGGGTCCCCGAACTCGGTGACGTTCTGCTGCTCTCCACCAACGGGATCACCGACGCCCATACCTGCGGCGGGAACCTTTCGGCGTCGAGCGGCTCTGCGACTGCATGACCAAAGCCCTGGTCGGCCTGCTACCACTCGCCGCCTTGCCTGCCCCCTCCCGCAGCCTCCAGCGGACGTCCTACGCGACGACGCCACCGTGCCGCTCACCCGCGCTGCGCGGCAGCCGACCGGTGCCAGGTAACACCGCGCCCGGCTCAGTTGCCCAACTCAGGAGTTCTCACCGCGCCGGGCATCGGCACCGCTGAGGGCCCATCGCTTCCTTGGCCCTACCCCGATGCGTACGGCCCAGATTGCCCCCGCCGAACTCGCTACCTATTTCCGCAGCTAGCGCCAATATTGGGCTGGTATCGCGGAGTTGCCTTTCCCTGGGCCGGTGCGCGAATCTAGCCGATGAGAGTGCATCCGATAATCGGCAACCGCCGACGGTCGGCTGAAGGCCCTGAGAACCGGGATCGCGAGGCCGGGCCATTCAAATCCTCCTGCCGCTCAAGGCGTGGGCGGATGGTTCGGTCCTACTCGTAGGCGGTCAACCAGTCAGACATCTGCTTGACCTCGCGCCAGATGAACCCTTCGTCACGGAAGGCATTCGCCAAGGTCGCCACACCCTGACTGAACGCTATGACGTGCATGGCGAGTGCGTCGGCCTCCGATTCGTGCCCGAGTAACGCGAACTGTTCACGCAACCAGGTGCGGAACAGGGTGAACACGCTGTTGGCCTCCACGAACGACGCATGATCCAACTTCGCCAGTTCGGTGGTCAGCGTGCCTACCGGGCACCCGTACATTTGGACGTCAGCGCGATTGGCAAGCGGAATCTCGATGTACTTGCGGATCCGCCCGGCGGGCGTGGGCTCCTCGGCCTCCCATCGATCGAGCATCCGCCGCCTCTCGGCGAGGCGGGCATCGATCACGGCCGCCAGGATGTCGTCCTTCGTCTTGAAGTGGTAGTAAAAGTTCCCTCGCGATATCTGGACGGCCTCGGCGATCGCGGCGAACGAGGTGTGCTCGTACCCCTGCTGATAGAACAGCCGATCGGCCGCCTCGATGATCTGCTCTCGGGTCGCCTTGGCGCCGCCCATCGCACACCCCTTCCTTAGGGAGCAATCCTAACACTCGGCTAGGTCACCCGTCCTACAAGGCGGGTCAGCAAGAGCGTCCGCACTTGACGCTTCTAGGTCGCCCGTCCTAATATCTCGATCTGGGACGCCCGTCCTAGTGGAAAGACAAAAGCGGAGGTCACCTTGTCAACCGGCCTTTTCGAGCTGTTCCCTCTGGGAGATCTGACCCTCGCCAACCGTATGGTCATGGCCCCGCTGACCCGCAATCGCGCCGACCATGACGGGGTTGTCACACCGATGATGGTCACCCACTACCGGCAGCGTGCTACCGCAGGCCTGATCATCAGCGAGTCCACTCCTGTCTCGGCCGAGGGCGTCGGCTACCCCAACACCCCCGGCATTCACACCGAGGCCCAGGCGGCCGGCTGGCTCCGCCTCACCGAGGCGGTCCACGCCGAATCAGGTCGCGTCTTCGTCCAGCTGCAACACTGTGGGCGGATCTCGCACCCGAGCCTGCTGCCGGACGGCAGCACCCCGGTGGCGCCATCGGCGCTACGGCCGTCGGGCCGGACCCTCACCCCTTCGGGGCTTCAGGAGTTTGTCACGCCGCGCGAACTCGAAGCCCATGAAGTGCCGGAGATCGTCGCCCAGTTCGAGCATGCCGCCAAGCGGGCGCTCGATGCCGAATTCGACGGCGTCGAAGTACATGCAGGCAACGGCTACCTCGTCGACCAGTTCCTGCGCGATGCGAGCAACATCCGCACCGACGCGTACGGAGGCAGTCCCCGCAACCGGATGCGCCTGCTCAACGAGATCCTCGACGCGGTGTGTGCAGTGTGGCCGGCACACCGGGTGGGAGTGCGGTTCACCCCCGAGAACAGCTTCAACTCGATGGCGGATACCAACCCACAGGCGCACTTCCGGTACTTCCTCGAACAGCTCCGGACCCGCGACCTCGCCTATGTCCACACGCTCGAAGGCGACATGACGACGAAAACCAGCGCCCTCGACTACCGCGCTCTTCGTGACGCGTTCACCGGCACCTACATCGCCAACAACGGCTATGACCTCACCCGCGCCCAGGCAGCGATCCGGGACGGCGCCGCCGACCTCATCGCCTTCGGTGTCCCGTTCCTGGCCAACCCCGATCTGATCCGCCGCTACCGCGACGGCCTCCCTCTCAACACCGCCGATCCGTCCACCTACTACACAGGCGGCCCACTCGGATACATTGACTACCCCACGTACGACGCCTGACCTCATCTGAAACAGATCCCCAACCCGAGGTCGTCGGCGAGGTCACATGCGGCGACGAACCCCCGGACGCGATCTCCGCGTTAACAACCGCCGGCCTATGCGCCGACTTCCCAGCAGGGTTTTGCGACACCCGTCAACGCCTTCGGCGGCCGAGATCTCCTGCAACATGAGGCGCGATTCGGGGAAATCCTGCCCGCCGCCCGCATCATCACATCCGCCAAGACCCAACCCGTAAAGGAACCGCATGTTCATCGTCTTGCTCCGGTTCACCGAAAACAAAACCGCCGCCGGCGAGCACATGGCCGGCCACCAGCAGTGGATCAAGCAAGGTCTGGAAGATCAGGTATTCCTGCTCGTGGGCGGCATCCAGCCACAACTCGGGGGCGCGGTGCTGGCGCACAACACGTCCCTACCGCAGTTGCAGCAACGGGTCGACGCCGACCCGTTCGTCATCCACCGGGTCGTCGACGCCGAGATCCTGGAAATCACGCCGGGCATGGCCGACCCGCGACTGGACTTCCTGATGCCGGCGAGATGACGCCATCCATCCGGCTATGCCGCCGGCCCCGCCGCCCGTAGAGCAGGGACATACCGCAACCTTCCTGAGTCATAGCTCATACCCCTCTCACGTCTCGCGGTCGCTTGCCACTCAGGACGCGACCCTTGATGGCGGCGTCGTGCTTCCCGGGTAGCTGCGCCGCCACGCCACAATCGGCCTGCGGGCTTGGGCCTCTCTGCGCTGGCGGCATGTCCGCGTCAGTAAGCGAGCTGGAAGCTGTGCCGGTCCGGGTGTGTTGCGGGTAGCAGGCAATCATCTTCACCGTGGTTGTCGGCGTGATCGCAGGGGCCCGAGGGCGCCACGTGTCGTTGCCGGGCGACCCAACGGATCCACCACCACTGTTCGCCGCCCATAGCTGCGGCGGCAGACGCCATGTGCTAGGCGTCGTGGCCGGCGGCCAGCTCGCAGACGATCTCGCTCAGTAGGGGCGGATCGACGAGATCTGGCAGCGCGTACAGCTTGGACAACTCGCTGCTGACGAGTGTGGTGGTGGCGGTGCGCCGGAGCCACCGCCCGCCTGGTCGTGGGCTGCTGGTCGTCATGAAAACCTGCGCCTAGTCCTTCTCGGCCGTGGCTTCCTCACCGAACCCGCGGATTTTCGAGTGCTATGACCACCCGGGGACAGGTCCGGCGCTCGGCGTCCCTAACCGGGTAGGTCCTGCGGGCCGAGCCGGTGCAGCAGCGTTCGCGCCACCGCAAGAACCTCGTCCGGATCGAAGGTCAGCACGAAGGCGATGGCATCGTCGTGGCGCCGTCGGGTGCACAGAGCCACGGTGACATGCGGGTCGACGATCACCAGGGCGGACTCCGACTCCACCCCGCTCAGTCCATCAGTGATCGACGTGCGAATCGGCGAAGGAACTGGCAGGCCCGGGCCGGGACCAGAAATACCCACCAGCGCCGTGGTCGAGGCCGCGGCGGCCAGCCGCGGAATCCAGCCGTGTCCCGTCGCCAGGTTCGGGTACGCGCCCAGGACCACGCCGTACGGACCGGCGAACGGCAATTGCCTCAAGACGTACTCGGTGAGCCCGTCGAGCAGATGCCGGTCCCCGGCCCGGGCACAGTGTCGAGCCGAGGCCATATCGAACGCGCTGGCACCGGGTACGTACAACTCAGGGCGGGGAGCACGCAACCGAGCCGACGGGTCGACCGGCCAATCCCGTACGGCGGACAGCGGCCCAGGCCGGGCGAACAACCAGCCCTGCCCCCAGCCGGCGCCTAGCGCGCGTGCTACCTGCAGATCCTGCTCCGTCTCGATGCCCTCGGCGATCACCATCGCACCGGTCCGCTGGGCGTATCCGCACACCAGCGCGGTCGTCTCGATGGTGTGTGCGCTGTACGGGTCGCGCAGCAGGTGCATGTCGAGCTTGACGACCTCCGGTTCCAGCAGCGGCAGGAAGGCCAGCGACAGCCGGTCCGCACCAACATCATCGAGCGCCAGCGCACCGCCGGTGCGGTGCGCCCGGGCGGCGACCTCGAGCAGCGCCGAGGGGTGTGCCGCCAGGGCACGCTCGGTGAACTCCAGCACGTATCGGTAGGTCGAGATCGAGGCGAGCCGTAATCGCAGGTCGTCGCTGAGCGGCCGATCCGCCCCGGCGGGTTCCTTGTTGATGAACACCAGCGGTGGCACCACCGCTCCGGGGGCCTGAGCGATCTCATGTGCCCGGGCGGCGCACAACTGGTCCAGCTCCGGCAGCAAGTCGACCCGCGCAGCGGCCTCGAACAACTGGTCCGGGAACTCCAGCGGGGATCCTGCCGGCCCACGCGCAAGCGCCTCCACCCCCACCAGCCGGCGGGTATCGAGATCGACGATGGGCTGGAACAGCGGCTCAACGGCACGCTCGGCCACTATGCGGGAGATGAGCGCGACAGGCTCGTTGCGGGTGTCACACACCTGCCTGTTGCTCTGGGTCACACCACCAGTCCCGTCCGAGATAGTGTCCGCACCTCTGCTGATCGGCTGACACCCGGCTCACCTGAGCACTGGCGACTCCCCGGATTCGCCCTCATGCCTTCGCCCCTGCCGCGTTTCGTCGAACCGGGTGAGCATGCGCTACCGACAGCAGCGAAATCCGCCTTCCGAGCCACCGCGACGTGGCGCCTCGCCGAACCGAGGTTGCACCCCCGCTGATTGCTCGTCTGCGGCGTGGGCACTGCGGCATCGTGCATTGCGGTGGGGGCACCTTCGACGGCCGGGGCGACAGACGAGGACCTGCGAGACGCAGTATCGCCCCACCACCTTCAGTTCTTCCGCGTGATGCCAAAAGCCGAGTCCGTTCAGGATGCGTTGAACGTTTCCGGCCACCCCAGGGCTGGCCTTCTGGGATTCGGCGCTAGCCGAGATTCGTTCGCCAGCGATCAGACTCATCAGTTCGTCGACCTTGGCGATGACATGTGGAATTGCGGCCTCCAGCGGCGATCCGTCGATGTCCTCAATGACTGCCCGAGTGGAGGTCGAGCGGTTCTACTCGATCATGCGGTGGTCCCAAAAGAAGTTCGGCTGGTGGAGCCAAACCAAATTTTTTGGCAAGCAACGAGCAGGTGCCCGCGTTGACCCACCGATGGACCCGGTTGGCTGCCCTAGCTAGGGGCGAACCTGACCAAAGGCCGTCGAGACCGCGATCGCCCACCACCCCGGGCCGGTGGCCGCTATGCCGTCAGCACTGCTTCCAGGCGACGTGGTACACGGTGTCGATGCGCCCGTCGGTGGAGTCCATGGTCAGGAAGCTGGTGGCGTTACGGCTGGACCAGCCACGGTTGACACGCAGTTCGGTGTTGACGTTGAGGTAGCGGTCTTCGCCGCAGGGCAGGAACGACAGTGACCCGATACCGACGGTGTCGCTGCGCTGCCAGTCGGTGTCGGCCGGACCGGAGAAGTCGTGCCGGATGCGGGTGGACTGCGGCTCGCCCTGGAAGTAGTAGTTCGCGCTCTCCGAACCGGTCGCACCGCGCTCCAGGCGGGCGTAACCACGGTAGTCGGCACCGGCGATAGCGAAGGTGTACCCCTGTGGGACGTGCACGTTCAGGGCAAGTTGGCAGTTCTTGCGGAAGTCGGTCGGCTTCGCGTCGGGGCCGGTCTGGGCCGTGAACTTGCTGTAGGTGACGGTGAATGCCTTGTTGTCCGGCGAGACGGTGACGTCCGCGCTGCCCTCCGGGCAGCCGCTGCCGTTCGCGGCGGCCACGGTGATCGCCATGTCCTCGCCCGGGACGATCGTGGACGGTGCGGCGTGCGCGGCCGTGCCAGTAGCGGCGAGTGAGGCAAGCAGAGTGGCTCCCGTGGCCAGTGCTTTCAGCATGCTGGTTGTTCCTTCCCCTTGCGGGTTGCGTGGTGACGATGCAGTGGAGCGGAAAGGGTAGAGATCGCTCCAATGTCCGTAACGTACTATTAGCGTCTCTGATCCGCTTTAGGAACACGCCTGAAGTAGATCTCGCACGGATGACCGACGGGTTTTCTGACCGTTCGGTGGACCCCTGGGGCGGCCATTCGGTCAGTGGCGGCATCGCCGAAAGGGTTTATGCCAGCGCGGCTGGTTCCTATTGTGATTCTATTTTCTTACGTCATCCGAATGGCGTAAGGTCATCCGAATTCCCGCCCGAATTGCCGGCCTGTGATCCGATCTGTCCGCGACGTCATGTTGCTGAAAGAACTGATGTATTCATCGGAGGGAAAATGAAAAGGATTACTCGTGTGCTCGCAATAAGCGGTCTGGGCCTGGGCGCCGCATTGGCGATCGCTGCGGGGCCCGCGCAGGCTGCCATCGTCACGGCCCAGCCGGCCGGGCACAGCGCGTCGGCCCAGGCCGGCGGCCATTGGGACGACACCGATGTGGTCGGGTATTTCCGGACCCGGTTCGGCTGTGAGCGGGTGGGCCGGCTCGGCGAGTTCCACGGTCGCTGGGACGACTACGACTGCTCACGGGTGTGGTCCGGGTTCAACCGCGGCGCCTGGGTGCTGGAGGTCGCCACCGACGACTGGAACGGCGAGTGGGACGACGACAACTGGTACCACGGCTGGTACGACGGCTGGCACGGCGGTGACTTCAACGGCGGCTGGGATCATGGTGGCTGGCACCGTGATCACGGCGGCTGGGACGGCGACCACCCGGACGGTTCCGGGCGCGTAGCAGTGTTCCCGCTGCACTCCCGGTCCCGGTCGGCGAACTGACCTGAGGCGCCGGTCGCGGGTCACGCCCGTTGCGGCGTGGCCCGCAACCGCATACACCCGGCTGCCGCCGGCGAACAGGGACCAGCCGCTCACGTCGGCATCGAGGTCATCCGTGCGAACGAGGTGCCGTAGCGGGCTGCGGAGTCTGACCGGCCGATTCGGTGCGTTGCGACGGCACATCTACCGCAGCTGGGGCTGGCGCCGGCAGGCGGTAGTCGCGCTGTTGTGCGAGTGCCGAGCCTGCGGATAGCAATTCTTTGATGGCTGCTTTCGGAATCTCTTTGGTGATGTCTCCAGCATGGTGCGGTCCAGGAGCCAGAAGCGGTTGCTGACTGACAGGGGTGGTCGCTGCTTTTGGGTCAGTCGCGGCCCGGTTTGCCACAGGGCGAGCGGAAGTAGGCACACCGCCAGGGAGGTGCGCGGCCATAGCAGCGATGCCGGGCTCGCGTAGCCGCGTACATAGGAAACGGCTATGGCGGCGGTCAGGACGGCGAGCCAGCCGAGATGGTTGCGGAAGGTGCGCAGGCCGTCGTTGCTGGTGCTCTCGTCATGCTGGCCGCCGTCGTAGTGGCTGCTGCGGCCGCCGCGGCGGTCTTGGCCGCTGCAGCGGTGTGGCGGGAACCGGTCGGCGTCCGCTCCGGCCTGGCACCGAAGCGTCTCGGATACCTGGCGGCCGGGGCGGCGGTGGTGATGCTGCCACCGCTGGCCACGGCAGTCATGACCCTTCCGAACTTCATCTCAGCGGTTTTGGCGACTTCACTGACCTGCTTGCTGCCGTGGGGGGCGAGCATTGCCGCGATCGCCTGGCTACGAGGCCGATCGGCGGCTGCGGCCGGTGCAACCGTCGTAGCGTCCGTCGTGCTCTTCGTCGTGTCCAACATCGCTATGCATCGGATGGGCCACGTGTATCCGCCGACTAGTGACTGAGCACCGTGAGCGAGCTTCCCGGCCTGTCGTACGACGTCGACTCCCGCGACTTCGCCGACCCCGGCACGCATGCCATCGTCGCGGCGACGCTGGCCGCTGAGCAGTGACGATCGATCGTGAGCCTGCACTTCGGCCACGAGGGGACGATCGCGGCGAGCGCCCCGCTGCTCGCCGGCCTGAAGGCTCGCGGCCTGCACCCGGTCACCGTTTCAGACCTGGTCGGATGACCGGTCGGCACGATCACCCGAGGTGTTCCGCACCCCGGCTCGCCGGGCCGGCGCGCATGGCGCCGGACAGCCGCCCTGCGCACCGCCGGCCCGCTCACCGCCTGCACCCACGGCGGCTCGCGCAGCGTCCCGCACCGTCCGCCACGCCAGCATCGTCGTCGACGCCGCAGTCCCCGGCGGCGCCGCCACCCGCGCACATCGGTCTACGCGTCGCGGTCGGCGTGGGGCTGTAGGAAAGACTGCTGGCGCACCTACGGTGGTAACAGATCAAGCTGGTGATTCGAATCTAACTGCGATACTGATGATCTTGTTAGCGTTGCCTTCGGTGCGCTGACGCGAAAAAACATCTATGGTCATCAATGTAACGATCGTTTAGATTGACCACCATGAAACGAGGTCTTGGTTTCCGGCTGGTGTCGCTGCTCGCCACCGCGTGCTGCACCCTGGCCCTGCCCGTCGCTGCCCAAGCTGCCGCCACCCACGGCTCCGGTGCGCACTCGTCCGTTGCGGTGCGGGCCCTGCCCCCGTACGCCGCCTGGATTTCCGATGTGACCGCCGTGACCGATACGGCGCAGCAGTACTTGACGACCCGCCTACCCGATCCTTCGATCAAGGCGGCGATCGTTCTCGACATCGACAACACCGCGCTCGAGACCACGTATCACCCGGGCCTGACCTCGCCGGCAACCGCACCGGTGCTCGCCCTCGCCCGTCAGGCCCAGGCCGCCGGCGCCGCGGTCTTCTTCGTCACCGCCCGCCCCGAGCTCCTCGAATGGCAGACCGCACTCAACCTGCGGTCCGCCGGATACCCGATCACCGACATCTACCTGCGGCCCACCTTCGACTTCGACCCGGACGCGACACTCAAAAGCGGCGCCCGCATCGCCATCGAAGGCCGCGGCTATCGCATCGTCGCCAACATCGGCAACAGCGGCAGCGACCTGCAAGGCGGCCACGCCGAGCGCACGTTCAAACTCCCCGACTACAACGGCCAGCTGCCCTGACCGCCGGGGCGCACCGACCCGCCGCCCCGGCCGGGTGATCCCCGCCGACTCCCCGGCGGCGATACCGCGCCGTCGCCAACCGGCGGCATCGCGGGCTCGAATCACACTGAAGTCATACCTTAGGAGTAAAAGCCGCAATTCGGCCAAGATCCCATTTACCCTTGCATGATGCAGCTCTCCGACCTGCCTGGAACCTGTTTGAACTGCGCGTGCAGCCTCACGCGTATCTCCGGCCAGTCGTGATCGCGACAACGAGCGAGCGGAGTTCACCATGTCGCAGCCCGGAACACCCGCCAACCGAGCCGCCGCGGACCCACTGACAGCGAACCTGCTAGATCACCAGACCGAAGACCGGCTGCGCGATCTCGTCGCCAAAGTCCCGGCCGTCACCGTCGGCTTCTGGGTCGTCAAGGTGCTCGCCACCACTCTCGGCGAGACAGGCGGCGACTCGCTGTCCATGTCCATGGGCCTGGGCTACCTGGTCAGCACCATGATCTTCGCGGTGGTATTCGTGGCCGCCGTCATCCTGCAAGTCCGGGCGACACGGTTCAACCAATGGGTGTACTGGTTCACCATCGTCGCGACCACGACCCTCGGCACCACCATCGCCGACTACGTCGACCGGTCCCTGGGACTCGGCTACCCCGGCGGCACCACCATCCTGGTCATCTCTTTGGCGTGCTCCTTCGCCCTCTGGTACAAAGCCACCGGCACCATCGCCGTGACCAGCATCCAGACCCCGCGCACCGAAGCGTTCTACTGGCTGACCATCCTGTTCTCACAAACCCTCGGCACCGCCCTGGGCGACTGGACCGCCGACACGATCGGCCTCGAATACACCGGCGGCGCCCTGCTGTTCACCGCTCTGCTGGCCATCCTCGCCGCCGCCTACCGGTGGACCCGGCTGTCGCGCACCCTGCTGTTCTGGGCCGCCTTCGTCCTCACCCGCCCGCTCGGCGCCGTCGTCGGTGACTTTCTCGACAAACCCATCGCCAAAGGCGGCCTCAACCTCGACCGCTACGCCGCCTCCGCCGCACTACTCGTCGCGATCGTGGCGATCCTGCTCGCCCGACGCCAACACCCAGCCACACGCCCACACTGAAGTAAATCCAACAGTCGCGCGGCATGGGCCTACTCCACCAGCCGGCCGACGAGTTCGGCCTCCACACCCTCCGGCGTCACCACCAGCTCCTTCTTCTTTGCCACCGTCGAAGTATCCGCGGAAGCCTCGATTTCCACATGGCCGGTGGCGTCGGTCAGCACCTTCTTCGACCGGCTGCCGTTACGCACGTTGCCCGATCCGGCGCCGGCAGCATCGTGTTTGGCATACCCGAGGTGCCCAGTCATCTCCTCGTTGAGCGCGGTCTCCAGCACCGCCTTCGTCAGCTGCTTGAGCAGCCCGTCCGGACCGGTCAGCGACAAGCCCTGTTCCTTGGCCAGCCGCACCAGCTCCGCCGCCGCAGCGGCCTCCGCCGACGGCTCCGACTTCTTCTTCCGAGGGGTCACATCGTCCAGTGTCGTTGTCATCACGGCACCTTCCTCGCCGGGCTACGCCCGGCGGGTCAGACCGGAAACACCGAAAGATCCACAGTCCCCCACAGTCCCATTTTTTGTAACCGCTGTGCGTCTGCATTCCCGGAGAGCAGCATAGAAAGTCCTCGGCGTGGCCGTGCTGGTCCTGCTGGGCGTCGGCGTCCGCCCGCGCCTGGCCGAGTGTCGCTGACTCATCGGTTGCCGGTCAGCCTGCACCCCGCTCCGTTGACGGCGGGGCGGGGCGCAGCGGGTTGTGGGGGTCAGCTGTTGGTGGTGATGACGCCGTCGAATTCGAAGACGGGGTTGCGGACGTCGCGGCCCTGCTTGTCGGTGATGGTGGCCAGGCCAACGATTTTGGAGGGGCCGCCGGCGACGTAGGTGGCGTCGGTGTGGACGGTGACCTCAAATTTGCCGTCCTGGTGCTGGCCGTGGTTGTCGATCCAGCTCATCATGCAGACCCAGTTCGGGCCGGCGCCGGTGTCGGCGATCTTCGGGCCGCCCTTGTCGCAGTTGGTGCTCGCGCCGATGCTCTGCGAGGTGATCCCGGGAATGCCGAGGATGCCGGCTTGCTGGATGTACAGGTTGGTGAAGGTCGGTACCAGCGCCTTCTCCAGACCGGCCTTGGTGATCTCGGGCTGACCGGCGGCGATGGTGGCGGCGATGCCGGCGCCGACGGCGAGCACCAGGGCGGTGCGGGTGACGATCGGGCGCATGGTCAGCCTCCGGTGATGTCGCGGCGGCGCAGCGACAGGTAGGCGCTGGCCAGGCAGATGAGGGTCCAGGCGGCGCTGACGGCCAGCCCGGTGAGCAGTGGGCCGGTGAACGGGTGTTCGGCGAACAGGCCGTGCCACGCGTCGAACGGGGTGGTGAGCAGCAGTTTGCGGGTCAGGTCGAGCCCGGTGACGCTGCCCAGCAGTTGCATGGCGAAGCCGGCCACGACGGGGGCGGCGATGCCGAAGGCCGGGTTCTTCGTACGTACGGACAGCAGGAGCGCCAGCGCGGTGAATCCGATGACGGGCGGGATGGCGGTGGCCCAGGCGGCGATGACCAGTCGCAGTGCGTGGCCGGAGGCGATGGTCTGCCCGGAGAGCCCGGTGAGCGGCTGGTGGCCGACGATCAGCAGGCTGGAGATGATGGTGCTGGCGGCGAAAGCGGTCAGCAGGACCAGGTTGTAGGTGAGCGCGGTCAGTGTTTTGGCCCAGAAGATGTGGGTGCGGCTGACCGAGCGGGTGAGGATGGTCTTCCAGGTGCCGTGCTGGTCCTCGTTGGCGAAGATGTCGCCGGCGACGATCGCGGCCAGTAGCGGGAGTACCCATTGGGCGGCCCAGGCGAGCATGAGCAGCGGCATGGCGTAGCCGCTGAGGTGGATGAGTTTGCCGTAGATGGTGTCCGAGGGTGGTTGTTCCTGGCCGTTGAGGACGGCGACGACCGGGATCGGGATGATCAGGGCGCCGGCGAGCAGGGCTTTGCTGCGGATCTGCGCGGCGAGTTTGACGATTTCCCAGCGGAGGGCGGCACCGAGGCCGGGCTGGCCGCTGTTGGTGGGGGTGGCGGCCGCGCTGGCGGGCCGAAGGGTGGTGGCGGTCATCGGCGGGCTCCGGTGGTGGCCAGCTCAGGGGCGGGCGTGTCGGTGTCGGGTTCGGTGAGCATGAAGAACAGCGCTTCGAGGGGGGTTTCGCGGCGGGCGAGTTCGCGCAGCGCGATGCCGTCGGTGATGATCTCGGCGACCAGGGCGTCGATCTCGGGTTGCGGTCCGCGGACGGCCAGGCCGTCGGCGTTGCGGCTGACGTCGAGGCCGCGGGCGGTGGCCAGCTGTGCGGCGCGGTCGTCGTCGGTGGTCTGCATCGTGTGGGCCTGTTCGGGAGCGCGCTGGCGCAGGGCGGCGATCGAGCCGTGGTAGACGACGGTGCCGGTGCGCATGATGGTGACGTCGTCGCAGATCTCTTCGACCTCGCCCATGTCGTGGCTGGACAGCAGCACGGTCAGGCCGCTGGCGGCGAGGCGTTTGACCAGGGCGCGCATGTCGCGGATGCCGGCCGGGTCGAGGCCGTTGGCCGGTTCGTCGAGGACCAGCAGTTTCGGCTCCCGCAGCAAGGAGGCGGCGACGCCGAGGCGTTGGCGCATGCCGAAGGAGTAGCCGGCGACCTTGTCACGTTGCCGGTCGCGCAGGTCGACGGTTTCCAGGACCTCGTCGATCTTCATGCGGCTGGTGCCGCCGTCGAGGCCGGCGAGCAGTTGCAGGTTTTTACGGCCGGACAGGCCGGGGTAGAACTTGGGGCTCTCGATGAATCCGGCGACGCCGTCGAGGGCGCGGACGCCGTCGGCCGTCCAGGTGCGGCCCAGGACGCGCAGGGTGCCCGAGTCGGGGCGGATGAGGCCGAACAGCATGCGCAGGAAGGTGGTCTTGCCGGCCCCGTTAGGGCCGAGGACCCCGTACACCTCACCTTGGCTGACCTGAAGGTTGAGCCGGTCGACCGCGGTGAGCGCGCCGTAGGTTTTCGTGAGGTCGACCGCGTCGACCGCCAGCACGTCGCTCATGACCAGCGACGGTATAGATCGCGCATGAAAGCCACATGAAGCCGTCACCCGGCCGGGCGGGTTGTCTGGTCGTCGTGGTGGGGTGGATGCGAATAATGGTGCCGAGCAGGAGAAAGTGAGGTTAGCGCGCCTGATGATCGGTGCCGCCGTCGTGATGCTGGCGGCGCAGCCGCCACCACAGCAGTGCCAGGGCGGCGACCACGAGCCCGGCCAGGACGTACGGCTCATAGCGGTGCGCGACGGCGGTGATCGCCTCCCAGTGGTCACCGGCCAGGTAGCCGAGGGTTGACCACAGGCTGACCCACAGCGCCGCGCCGATCGCGTTGAACAGCACGAATCGGGGCCAGGGCATGCCGGTGGCGCCGGCGACGATGCCGCGGCGGCGAACGCCACCACTGCCACCACGACGATGTTGAGTCTTCCGTGCCCGGCCGCCCCGGCCCCGGCGATGATCGCGGTCTGGCCCGGGGCGGGCACGCCGAAACCCTCGACGAACACGGTCACCGCCAGCCCGGGGTAGCCGTAGCGGGTCGCCAGCGTGGACAGCGACAGCCCGAGGGTGATCATGATCAGGAGGCCGAGCCGATAGGCACGTGCGGCTGGCGACGTTCGATCAGCGGGCGTAGCGGGGTGCTGCGGGCCCAGGTCAGCAGCCGGCGCAGCAGGGGCGCCGCGAGCCAGTAGCCGGCGACGGCGACCACTGCGCCCACGATCAGCCCGGCCAGCACGTCACGCGGGTAGTGCGCGCCGACGTACACGCGGGCGAAGCACATCACCAGTGCCGCCGCCCCGGCGAGCAGCCCCAGACGGCGTTCGACCAGCCACAACCCGGCCACCGCGGCCCCGGCCATGGTGGCGTGATCCGACGGAAACGACGGGTCGGTGCTGCGGGTCACCAGAACCAGCACCCCGGTCAGATGGGTGTACGGGCGCGGCTCGGCGAACGCGGCGACGATCGGCTGGTTCACCGCCACCGCGAGCAGCACGCCCAGCGGCGCCCAGAGCGCCGCCGGCATGCCCCGGCCGCGCTGCCGGGCCCGCCACCAGCCCGCCAGCAGCAGCAATGCGAACAATCCCACCCCGTACACCGCGTAGCCGGCCAGCACCGGATGCAGCCACGGCGTCGCCCGGGCGAACCGGTTCACCGCGAGAAACCACGACACGTCCACGCGCACTCCCTGCTACCAGCCCGGGCGCAGGACGAGCGCTCACCGGGTCGTGGTATCACCGTAGGAACGCCACCATGAAAGGCAGATGAACCCCCGCAGCGGGCATGGTCCACTGATCCGGCAACAACGTGCACAGGCGAGGGGAGCGTGGCGGTGCGGGTGTTGGTGGTCGAGGACGAGCCGCGCCTGGCCAGCCTGCTGGCCCGTGGCCTTCGCGAGGCCGGCCACGACGCGGACGTACGTCACACCGGCGGTGACGGGCTGCTCGCCGCGACCGGCGGCGACTACGACGCGGTGGTGCTCGACCTGATGCTGCCGGGCCTCGACGGGCTGGCGGTCTGCCGCAAGCTGCGCGAGCGTGGGATCCGGGTGCCGGTGCTCATGCTCACCGCCCGCGGCGAGGTCCCCGACCGCATCGCCGGACTGGACGCCGGCGCCGACGACTACCTGAGCAAGCCGTTCTCCTTCGACGAACTGCTGGCCCGGCTCCGCGCCCTGCACCGCCGCGCGGCCGACCCGGCCATCGCCGAGCTGGCGGCCGGGGACCTGCGGCTGGACGCCGCCGCCCGCACGGTATACCGCAGCAGCACCGCCATCGAGCTGTCCGCCCGGGAGTTCGACATCCTCGCTCTGCTGATGAGCCGGGCCGGGCAGTGCGTCACCCGGTATCAGATCCTCGACGAGGTCTGGGACGGCGAGACTGACCTGCGCTCCAACGTCATCGACGTCTACATCGCCAGCCTGCGCGGCAAGGTCGACAAACCGTTCGCCCGGCAGGCGATCAGCACCGTGCGCGGCGCCGGCTACCGCCTCGAACGTGACGGCGGCTGACCATGGCCGAACCGCAACGCCCGTACCGGTGGCGGCGCCTGCCGCTGCGGGTCCGGCTGGTCGCCGGGTTCGCCATCGCCATGCTGATCGTGCTCACGGGCGCGGGCGGGTTCGTCTATCTGCGCGTGCGCTATGCCCTCGACCTGCGCCTCAACGAGGATCTCATCGCCCAGGCCGGCCAACTGACCAGCTCGGTGAATTCCGGCGGCCCGCCCGCCGTCACCACCGGCACCGAATACCAGCTGCTGGACGCCGCGAACCAGGTGGTGGCCGCGAGCACCGGCCTCAACGGCACTTCGCTGCTGAGCAGCGGCCAACTCGCCACCGCCCGCACGACCGCCGTCCGCACCGACCGCGGCCCGCTGTTTCCCATCCACGCCGACACCCTGCGCCTGTACGCCATCCCCGTGCACCCCGTCAGCGGGTCGGCGACGGTCGCCGTCGTCGCCCTGCGCCGCGACCAGCGCGATGAAGCCCTGCGCGAACTGATCGGCCAGCTCGCCCTGGCCAACCTCGCGGCCCTCGCTATCGCTTCGATGGTCAGCTACCGGCTCACCCGCGCCGCGCTCGCCCCCGTCGAGCGTTACCGCACCGAGGCCACCCGCATCGCCGGCGGCGCCACCGGCCTGCGGCTGGCCGTCCCGCAACGCACCGACGACGAGATCACCCGCCTGGGAAACACCCTCAACCAGATGCTCGCCGCCCTCGAAACAGCGCTGGATCGCGAACGGCAGTTCGTACACGACGCCAGCCACGAACTACGCACGCCATTGACGCTGATCAGCACCGAGATCGAGCTGGCCCTGCGCCGCCCGCGCAGCACCGCCGAACTCGAGGAGACCCTGCGCAACGTCGCCGGTGACGCCGACCGGCTCCGCGAGCTCGCCGACACACTGCTCACCGTCGGCGTCCAGCCGCCACCCGCGCCGGGCGACACCGTCGACCTCGGCGCACTCGCTGTTGACGCTGCGGCCCGCTACCCGAACACCCACGCCGAGCAGCACGCGCCGGCCGTGGCGTTCGGCGACGCCACCCGGCTCCAGCAGGTGGTCACCAACCTGCTCGACAACGCCACCCGCCACGGCACACCACCGATCACCATCACCACCGGCCGCCACAGCGACGCCGCCTACCTGCGCGTGCACGACCACGGACCGGGTATGGACCCCGGCTTCCTCGCCCACGCCACGGCCCGCTTCACCCGCGCCGACACCGCCCGCAGCACCCCGGGCACCGGCCTGGGCCTGGCCGTCGTCGAAGCCATCATCACCGCCCAGCACGGCGAGCTGCGACTGTGTGCCAACGGCACCCACCACCGCGTCGGCACCCACTTCCCGACCGGCTGCGACCACCCCGACAACGGCACCACCATCACGGTCCTGTTACCCGCCGCGACCGCATCTGAGCCGGCCCGATGATTATTTAGCGCGGCACAGCACCGGCGGACTGCTCCAGTGTCAGGCCAGGCCGGCGCGCTGGGCGATCATCTGCTGAAAGTGCGGGCAGGTGGCGACGTCCCGGTGGCTGCAGGTGAGGGCGCAGTCCAAGAGGGCGAGCGCGGCTTGCTGGCGGGCGATGCGCTCGGCCAGAGCGTCGCGCTGGTGCTGCAATGCCTGCTGCCGGGTGCCCGGATCGTCGCAGGTGATCATGTGGTGGATGGCGTCGAGACTCAGGCCGGCGTCCTTGGCGCGCAGGATGACCGCGATGCGGATGAGGTCGGCCCGGTGGTAGCGGCGGTGACCGTCGCGGGTGCGTTCGGGGCTCAGCAGCCCCATCGACTCCCAGTGCCGCAGCACGTGCGCGGCGACACCGAAGCGCTGCCCGGCCTGCCCGATGCCCAGGACCGGATCATCAGAGGTTGACTTGAGGTCGACCTGAGACTCCACCCTCGCAGGATGACACATACCACGCAACACGCCACGACCCGTGATGACCCGGCCGCGATGGTGGCCCTGCTCGACGCTGCCGAGCAACAACCGGACGCGGTCACCTTGCGGCAGCACTCCTACGACCTGCTGCACCTGGAAACAGGTGACACGGTGATCGACGTCGGGGCCGGCACCGGCCCGGGCCGTGGCCGAGCTGGCTGGCCGGGGTGTCACCGCGATCGGCGTCGACGTGTCCGAGGCCATGGTGGCTCTTGGCCGGAGCCGGTATCCGGGGGCCGATCTGCGGGTCGGGGCCGCGGAGCAGCTACCCCTGGGCGACGGTAAGGCCGCCGGGTACCGGGCCGACAAGGTGTTCCATGAACTGAGCGACCCGGCGGCGGCCGTGGCCGAGGCGCGGCGGGTGCTGCGGCCGGGTGGCCGCATCGTGCTGCTTGGCCAGGACTGGGACACGATCGTGATCGACGCTGATGACGGCTCGCTGACCCGGCGCATCGTGCAGGCCCGCGCCGATGCCGTTCGCTGGCCGCGGGTGGCTCGCGCCTATCGGACGCTGCTGCTCGACGCAGGCTTCGAGCAGGTGTCTTTGCAGGTGCGCACGGGCGTGTTCACCGGCGGGCTCATGCTGCCCATGCTCACCGGCTTCGCCCATGCTGCGGTCAAGGCCGCGGCGATCACGCCCGCGCAGGCCGACACCTGGCTGGCGGAGCAACGTAATCGTGCGGCAGTCGATCGGTTTCTGCTCGCCCTGCCCCTTTTCGTCGGCGCAGCGACCAACCCGGACCGCAGGTAAGTGACCGGCCACTATCTACGCCCCCGTTGAACGCTTGGCTTTCGAAATCCGTACCCTCCTCAGGCAAAGCCATGCGATCCGTCGACGCCGCACCGGCAGCAAGGAGAACGGTGGACCATGCCGGTCATCGCGCTGCCGGCGTCGCGTAGGTACGCGGCTGCCGGTGGTGCCATCCGCTCTCCCCGCGCCAGCGTGGCCGTTTGGCGGCGGGGCCGGGTGGCCGCGGTGTGGCGGCTGCTGCGGCTGCTGCTGATCGCCGGCACCGCCCTCGGCGTCGCGACTTTGCACACGCTTGGGCACACCGACGTTGGCCTCGACGAACACCGGATGTTCCCGCTCGGCGGCGGGCAAGCGCTAACCACCACCGTCGCAGTTCTTCCCGGTATCCAGATCGCCGCTGCCGACGATGACGGCGGCTGCGACGGCGACGGCTGTACGCAGAGCGCGCTGGTCGGCACCAGCCGCGAAGCCTGGCACAGCTGGCAGGTTTGCCAGGCGATCCTAAGCCCCGTCGCGGTCGCCGTGGCGGTCACCGCCACCCGGCCCACTCCCATCGCCGGGTCCCGCCGGCCAAGTGCGCACCAACGCACACCTGTCGGCCAGGCCCGAGCCCCGGTCGGGCTCACGCTCGCGAGCACCGCGGTCTTGCGCACATAACAAGCCTGCCGGCTGCCGCCCGCGGCGGCCCACCAACGCAGCGCACCTTGTGCCATCACCCCCGCGAAGCTGTCCCACGTCGAACAACGGGCCGGACCATCATGCCCGGCACATTGCTGATCAAGACCCGCGCTCGACAGAGCCGCGTCCAGTGACACGACGACCTGGCAGCACCCCGAAAGGACCCCCCTTTTGCTTGCCACCCGACATGCCGCGGCACTACGCCGGCGCGGCTGGACCGTCGCCCTGCTCGCCGCGGTCCTCAGTCTCGGCATGACCGCGCCTGCCCGCGCCAACCCCTCGCCGCAACAGATCGAGAAACAGCTCGACCAGCAGTGGAACCAGCTGGAGCCGACCATCGAGCAGTACAACCAGGTTCACACCCAGCTGCAGACCAGCCGCAGCCAGCAGCAGAAACTCACCAAGCAGCTGCAGCCGCTGCAAGCCCGGGTCGATGCCGCCATGTCCGGCGTCGGCCAGCTGGCCAGCCGCGCCTACATGCAGGGCGGCGACATAGCTCTGAGCAGCTTGCTGATCAGCGGGAACCCCGCCGATCTGACCGACAAACTCACCTACCTCGACGTGATGGCCAGCTCCCGGCGCTCGCAAGTCGCTGGCGTCATCACGCTGCGCGACAAATACGCGAGTGACAAGAAGCAACTCGACACCGTCACCGCCAGCCTGGCCGCACGCGACGCCGACCTGGCGGCGAAGAAGAACACCATCCAGAAAAAGATCAACGACCTGCAGCAGTTGCGGGTCAAGGCGTACGGGGCCGGCGGCGGCGCCAGCGGCAACCTGCGCACCGGCGCCTGCCCGGCTACCTACACCAACGATCCAGGCGGCAAGGCCGCTGCCAAGGCGTGCAGCTTGATCGGCAAGCCCTACATCTGGGCCGACGCCGGCCCCGACGGCTACGACTGCTCCGGGCTGACCCTGGCCGCGTGGGCCACCGTCGGCGTCAGCCTTCGCCACTACACCAAATGGCAATGGGAAGACACCAAGCCGGTCAGCCGCGCCGACCTCAAGCCCGGTGACCTGGTCTTCTGGTACAGCGATCTGCACCACATGGGCATGTACGTCGGCAACAACACGGTCGTGCACGCCCCGCACACCGGCGACTTCGTGCGCATGGCCGGCCTCGACGCCGTCGGCCCCGTCGCCGGGTTCCGACGACCCAGCTGAGACCACACCCGAGTAGATCGACGAGCATACTGTGGCCGGCCCGGTCAACTGCGATCGGGCCGGCCACAGCGGGTTCTTCACCACCCGGCCAGTAGCGGATCCCGCGTCACCGCACGTCACCGCTCGGCTGGCAACGAAACATGGCTCGGGCTGCTCGACCAGCGCAGGGACAATCGACGTCCCATCTCCCGTGACCGGCCCTCACCAGGAGGAACGACATCCGTGCGCCGCAAAAGTCACCGTCATGCCCGCATAGGGCTCAGCAGCGCCGCCCTCCTGCTGGCCGTAAGCGGATGCTCCTCCCCACCCGACCCAGTCTGGGGCGACGCTGCTCCTAGCACGGCACCGAGCACCACAGCGTCTGTCAGCCGGGCTACGTCCCCACACCCGACCCCCTCGTCGGTGACCGCAGCCCCGTCCGGCCCATACGTGTTCCCCGTGGCTGGCACCAATTCGTATGCACACAGCCACCACGACTACCCGGCGAGCGACCTGATGACCGCGTGCGGCAACACGTTCGTCGCCGTGACCAACGGCGTTGTCATTTTCACCAACACCGTCGATCGGTGGACCGCCAAAGCCAACCTCGGCCCCACTCGAGGCGGCCTGTCGGTGGCGATCGTCGGCGACGACGGCGTGCGCTACTACGGCTCCCACCTGTCCGCGATCAGCCCAGGGATCAGCCCCGGGACGCGAGTCAAAGCCGGGCAGACACTCGGCAAGACCGGCAAGACGGGAGACACGACCGCTTGCCACGTGCACTTCGGTATCTCCCCGCCCTGCGCACGCGGCGCCGACTGGTACACCCAGCGCGGCGCGATCTGGCCCTGGCCATACCTCGACTCGTGGCGCACCGGCGGCCAACGGTCAGCGGCCGCCGAGATCAGCACCTGGCAGGCCAAGAACGGCTGCCCGAGCGAGGCTAAGGTCGACCCGTGACGGCGGTCGATCAACTTAGGTTGAGGTAGCTGCTGGTTGGCAACCCTCGCGACCTGACCGACAAATGGGCCGGTCTCGACGTGGTGGTCAGCTCGCGGCGGGCGTAGATCAGCTACGTGATCGCGCTGCGCGACAAGTACGCCGCGAACAAGAAGGAAATCGATACGCCACCGCTGCCGTCCGGCCCGTGACAACCAAGCTCGGAGGGGGAACAGACGGGTGGCCCCGTGCTCAGGTCACCGTAGATGACGAGGACGTGCCCGACGGTGGACCGGCCGGGCGCGGCGCACGAGTAACCACGCCCGGCTGATGGCTCTGCGTCTTACAGCAGTGCCTGGATGTCTGAACTCAGGCGGTGCATGTCGGACAGCTGCGCGAACCGGCCGGGCCGGTTGTACACGTGGTGCTGCCAGCGATGCGGTGCAGTGTCGAAGCATCCGGGCGAAGGGCTGGTGCTGTGCACGGCTAGCGCTGCCGTGACGGCGCCCGGTGCCTGCGCGGCGGTGCCGCTAAGGAGCGGCTGGTATGCCGCGAGCAGTGCAGGATTGTCGCTGGGCTGCACCAACGGCTGGAACTCGGCGGGTATGTCCTGCAGGCGCATGGTGGCCAGGTATTGCTCACGGTCGACGGGTGTTGGCGAGGCTTGGTCGCCGGCGTCGACGGTGACGACCGCATGGGTGGCATACCGGGTGGCGAACAAGGTCGCCAGGCCGGTAGACGAGGCATGCCCGACGATGATCGGGGCGCGTCGGATGCCGACGCTGTAGATCAAGTCGGCGAGATCGTCGACCAGGTCGCTGGGCGCGTAGTGCGCCCGGGTGTCGCTGCTGTTGCCGTGACCGGGCAGGTCGATGGCGATCACCGCCGCGTATGGGCGCAACTCGGCGGCCAGCGGCCACCACATGGTCCGGTCGAACAGCACCGCGGGCAGCAGTACCACCGGCCGTCCGTTGCAGCCCCACATGTCGTAGTTCCACCGGCCCTGCAGGCCCCGCCAGAGGTGGCTGGTCCGGACCGGTGGCAGCGTTTGTTCCCTCACGGCTGCACCACCGAACCGCGGTGCCGGGCGGCTGTTAGGCCGGTGGCGGAGCTGTCGCTGCGCGGGGTGTTGTGCGGGTGGGCTGCGGTAGTGGGATCAGTGCGGCCGTGCGACAGGCGTACATACCGGTTTCGCCGGTAGCTGCCTGCCGCGGTGGGGATGAGGCCGCAGGCGGGCATGGTGGCAGAGGAAGTCATGGTGGGTCGGCTTTCAGCGCGAGGAGTATCAGGACTGCACCACGTACGCGCGGTGCGGCGGCGTCGGCTGCAAGCGGCAGCCGTGCCGCGATGACCGAGTGAGCTGCCACCAACGGGGGAAGGTGGCTTGGCCGGTGTCCTAAATGCGGCTGACGCCGATATGGGTCAGTGTCACCGTGCTGTAGTGGCGGGGCCGTGGTGTTGCCGGGCGGGTCTGGCTGGCACCGATGCGTGCCACCGCGACGGGCAGGTGTATTACCGGTGCCGCGACCGTGATTGTGGCTGGTCGTGTCTGGTCATCGCAGCCGTCAGCGCTGGCGTCTACTCCATGATCATGACCAGGGTGGGTGTGACCGCCTGTCGACGCCTTGTCAGCGACGGTGGTGACTGCCGCGCGCGTCGCGGCGTGCGGCTGGGTACCGGTGCTTGCGCTGCGGTGTGGCGTATGGGTCGCGACGGTGTCAGCGCAATGCGCGCCTTGCAAGAGCCCGAGACCGCAGAGAGTCAGCACCACCAGCAGCCAGCGCAGCGGTACCGCTGCAAGACTCGTCGGCCGGAGGTGCGTCACCGGGCCAGGTTACGACATCGCGGGGGGCACCGGTACCGGCATCGGTGACGCCGAGGCACCCAAGCCGATCCGGGCGCGTAAGCCTGATGAGCGGTGCGTCGGTCGAGTCAGCGGCAGGCGGGATGCCTGCCGCTGACTCGCTCCGTCGCAGCTCAGCGTGAACCATTTCGCGCGGGCATCGGCGGTGCGGCCGAATCGAGGTCAGGTTCCGGAGCGTGTAACCGCCCGGTCCGGGACAAGGCCCATACCGCTGCCGCGCACGCTGCGCCGAGGCCGGTGAGCGCCAGCCAGGGCAGGGCAGGAAAGCCGTGGCGGCGGCCGGTGTCCAGGGCGGCGCCGGTGAGCAGGTTCCCGGCGGCGATGCCGAGTCCGGCGATGGTGTTGTACAGGCCGTAGTAGGTGCCGACCAGGCGTTGCCCGGCCAGGGCGACGATGGTGGCCATCTCGAACGGGTACACGATCATCGTGGCGATCGTCAGCAGCACCGTGCTCAGCAGCACCGGTGCCAGCGCCACCGCGACCCCTATCACCCCAGCGCGGCCTGGCCCGGCTCCGGCGGACAGCGTGAGGGGCACGAATGCCGCCGCCATGACCAGCAGCCCCCGCACGATCGCTTGCTGCGGGCTCCAGCGTGCTTTCGCCCAGGCGGTCACCTTGACCTGCCCGGCCACGGTGAGCAGCCCGGACACGGCGAACAGCACGGCCACCCCGGTCTCGTGGCCGGTGATGCGCCGGACCTCAAGGGGCAGGCCGAGGTAGACCTGGAAGTTCAGCACGTAGGAGCCGATCATCGCGCCGCAGAACAGCAGGAACGGGCCGTTGCCGAACACCTGCCGCCAGTCGGCCAGCATGCTTTGCCGGCTGTGATCGGGTACCGCCCGGCGGGCCGGTAGCGCGCGGGTTTGGGCGATCAGCAGCAGCAGGAACAGGCCGGCGGCGACCAGGCACACCCACCGGAAGTCGAGGGTGAGCAGGGCGAGGCCGATCAGCGGTCCGGCGAGGATGCCGGCCTGGTAGAACACGTTGAACACGGCGAACGCGTCGGTTTTGCGGTCGCCCGATTCGGCGGCCAGGTAGGCGCGCACCGCCGGGTTGAACAGGGCCCCGGCCAGGCCGGTCAGCAGCGACGCGACGATCAGCCCGGGCAGGGTGTCGACGAAGCCGAGCAGCGCGAACCCGACGACGCGCAAGCCGAGTCCGGCCAGGATGAGCGGCTTGTAGCCGAGCCGGTCGGCGAGGCTGCCGCCGAGCAGGAACATGCCCTGCTGGCTGAGGTTACGCACGCCCAGCACCAGGCCGACCGCCCAGCCGGCCAGCGCCAGGTTGCCGGAGAGGTAGCCGGCCAGGTAGGGCATGAGCATGTAGAAGCCGATGTTGATGGTCAGCTGGTTGACCAGCAGTAGCTGCACCGGCCGGGAGAACGAGCGGGTCGCGGTGATGGTTGCCTTCATGCCGCATCCTGCCCGGCCGGGTCGATGATGCGGGTGCAGCGGGTCCACCGGGTGACCTCACGCTCGGCGGGATGCCGGATGTGGTCGGGATCGGCGGCCGGTGCCGGACCGAGCAGGTGGTGCTGGCGGCAGTAGTCGTCGCTGTAGACGGTCTCGGCGTAACGGTGCGGGCCGTCCGGGAAGACCGCCGCGATGCGGACGTCGTCCGGCATCGTGCGGGCCAGCCAGGAGGCGACCAGGGCGACCGCTCCGACGCTCCAGCCGCCGCTGACGTACCGGTCGGCAGCCAGTGTCCGGCACGCCCACACCGCCTCGGCCGGTGCGACCCAGTGGACCTCGTCGAAGGCGGGGTAGTCGACGTTGCGCGGGTGGATGCTGCTGCCCAGCCCGCGCATCAGCCGGGGTCGGGCGGGCTGCCCGAAGATTGTCGACCCGGTGGCGTCCACGCCGGCCAGGCGCAGGTGCGGGAAGAACTCGCGCAGCACCCGGGCGGTGCCGGCGCTGTGGCCGCCGGTGCCGACGCTGCACACCAGCACGTCGATACGGCCCAGCTGCGCCACCAGCTCCAGGGCCAAATGCTGGTAGGCCTCGACGTTGTCCGGGTTGTGATACTGGTCTGGGCAGTAGCTACCGGGCCGATCGGCCAGTAGCTGGGTAACGCGATCGCGGCGGGCCTGTTGCCAGCCGCCATCGGGGTGCGGCGCGGTCACGATGTCGACCTGGGCGCCGTAGGCAGTGAGCAGGTTACGCACTGAGGGTTCCATGCCGGGGTCGGTGACCAGGGTGACCGGGTGGTGGTAGATCTGCCCGGCCAGGGCCAGTCCGAGGCCGAGGGTGCCGGAGGTCGATTCGACGATCGGGGCACCCGGGGCGAGGTCGCCGCGTTCCCGAGCCCGCTGGATCAGGTGAAGCCCAGGCCGGTCCTTGATCCCTCCCGGATTGTTCCCTTCGAGTTTGGCCCAGAAGCCGTGACCAGACGGCGTGGCGATGTCCGGAATCCACATCACCGGGGTATTGCCGACGAGTTGAGCAAGTTGATGGCAGGTGGAGTGAGAGATGAGCTGGCTGGGCGTGGGCAGCCCGGTGGGCCGGGTGATGGTCTGGTTGGTCATGACGGGTGTCGCTTCCTGCGCATGGGTCGCCGCCCGGCACCCGATGTCGAGGGGTGTCGGTCAGCGCGGGACGAAGTCATGGCAGGCGCCGGCGTCACGGCCCACGGCTCGAGAGGCCCTGGCTATGCCGGGCGCAGCTTCAGGAGAGCTCGCGCGGGCGGGACGTCGGCGCGGGCACGGTCACGTCCGGCAGACGCAAATTCTGGACAACACCGAGGCAGCACCCGCCGGTGGCGCGCAGGCCGGCGCACCGGCAGACAGGCGCAGGCCCGGAGGCGGGGTCAGCAGATCTGGCGACAACTGCGGATTCAGTCCGTCGAGGTCCGGCAGCTTCGAGGCCATCTCGCACCGGTGTGCGGGATGCTCGGCAAGGCTGCAGGACGGGTGAGAGCTGTCCAGCAGTGCTATCGCGGTAGCAGCATCCTGTTGCATGCTCGCGGCGCCCGAGGTCAGCTGGCTGTGCTCGGCGTCCAAGCCACAGTGATCGACTGAGGTGGCGCACAGCAGCATCAACGCCACCGTCACCACCCGCAGGACCAGCTGGAGCATCACGAACTTTCCGGGAGATCACACCGAACAGAGGTCGGCCTAATCGTAGCGAAAGCCACGAGACGCTTTTACCGGATTTATCTCCTCTTTCGGGTCAACTTGGAAGACTGGCGGTGAAGACTACTGCCACGTCACCTCGATGTAGCCCGCAGCGACACCGGACGTTGGTCTGCGGATACGTCGGCCGCCGAAGCCAGCAGCAACAGTGGTCGCGACGGTGCCGGGGCGGTCAGAGCACGGTGGCCGGGCACTCGCCCGGCCACCGCGGCCTCAGCGAACATCGCCGGACCGGCATCACACACAAGGCCTACAGGCTGGCGCGGATCTGCTTCATCTCGGTGATCTGCGCCTGTTGATCGTCGATAATCTTCTGGGCGAGGGCCTTGGCATCCGTGTTGAGGCCGTGGGCGAGTTCCTGCTGGGCCATCGTGACGGCAGCCTGGTGGTGTTTGACCATCACCGCGAGGAACTGTTTGTCCCACGGGGTGCCCTTGGCGTTCATCAGGGCGGTCATGTCGAGTTCGTCGATGCCCGCCATCTCCCCGTGGTCCGGGTCATCCATCGCATCAGCGCCAGCGCTGGGCATGGGTTTTCCCCACTGGGCCGGCCACCGGTTCATGGTGGTGATCTCGGGCTGCTGCGCCGCCTGGATCTGGCCGGCGAGCTTTGCTACGCGAGCATCCCCGACGTGACCGGTGGCCATTTTCGCCATGGCGATGGCCGACTGGTGATGGGGGATCATCTGCTGCGCGAACGTCACGTCGGCTTGATTGAACCCCGCAGTTGATGCCGCGCCGGCCGCAGCCGGGCTGGCGGCATGCGTCGGGCCGGGACCGGCCGTCGGGGTGTCACCGCAGCCGGCCACCGCCAGCACGGCGCAGGCGGCAGCGCCGGCCAGTAAGCCACGGCGCCAGCCGATCGAGGGCAGCACGAAGGTACGCATCATGATGTTCGGGGCAAACCTTTCAGATAGGCAGAGGCCAGGGTTGTCACGCCGTCGCTCATGCGGCCAGAAACGCGCCCGGTGCTGCGGTTGCGCACAGCACCGGGCGCTGCTTCCAGCGAGCTATGTGCGTAGCGTCGGATTCCCGGTCCGGGTTCGTCGGCGTGGATGACGATGTCAGGGCTTGCTGAGCAGGCCCTTCATCGTGACGATCTCCGCCTGCTGATCGGTGACGATCTTCTGGGCGAGGGCCTTGGCGTCTGGACTGCTGCCCTGGGCGACCTCCTGCTGCGCCATCGTGATCGCGCCTTCATGGTGACTGATCATCATGGCGAGGAACTGCTTGTCGAACGCGGCGCCCTTGGCCTTGGCCAGCTTGTCCATGTCGGCCTGCGACATGGCGCCGGGCATCGCACCGTGGTCCATGCCCGGCATGGCGGAGGCGCTCATGCCTGGCATGGCGGAAGCGTCCATGCCCGGCATGCCGGAGGCGGCCATAGCCGGCATCGGGTGGCCCCAGGCGGTCAGCCACTGGTTCATGGTGTCGATCTCGGGCTGCTGCGCGGACTTGATTTTGGCGGCGAGGTTTTTGACCTCGGCGCTCGCGGCGCGACCGTCGGCCAGAGCGGCCATCTCCACGGCCTGCTGGTGGTGCGGGATCATCATGCTGGCGAACATGACGTCCGCATCGTTGAACGTCGCCGCTGCCTGCGCGGAAGCGGTCGCGGTCGGTGTCATGCCGCCGTGGTTCATGCCGGAGTCCGACGAGGTGTCATCACCGCCGCAGGCGGACAACATGAGGCTAGCGGTCACGGCGGCACCGGCCAGCAGACTACGGCGCCACGTGGAAGAAGACAGCATGGAGGTACGCAACATTACGGATATGACCTTTCGAACAGAAAACGGATATCTGCGCACGTGATTTCTCGGCCGCGGGTTGCCATAGCCGAGAGAAGAATTTCTATACGCGCAGCACCGCTGTCAAAACGAGGATCAATCCAGCACCCGCGGTAGGGGGCGCTCGTGTTGCTTGTCGCCGCGACCATTCACGGCTTCGCGGTACCGAGCCAGGGTGGGCGGCCGCCACCAAAACCATCACCAGCAGGACGACAACCGCGAGCCCGCCCAGGATGGCCAGGCACACACTCCAGACGGTCATCTGATCGTGATGATGCCCGGTGCAGTGATCGTCCTGGCATTCATCCGTCGCTGCGGAAGGAGCCAACGCTGGTATGGCCACGGTCGACAACATGGTGGTCATTGCCGCTGCACTGGAGTGTTCGGGGCGGACCCCGGAATGCCCCAAAGTGTGCATCATGGCCACGCCGAACACGGTGCACAACAGCAGCACTATCCGGGCGGTACGCCCGATCGTTGCCGCGGCTGCGCTGGTCACGGCGCCCACGATAGCGCGGGCTCATTTCAGGCGCCCTTTAGCGGCTCGGCCGGCCGCAGCACAGCCCCTACGAGGACGCCGTCGCGAGCCCGGGCCCTAGCCTGGCGCCCACGGCAGGGCGCGCCTCATTCAACGCATCGAGTACGAGCCGTGCTGTCGATTCGGCCGCGTGTTTCGCCTGGTCGGGGAGCACGGTGGCGTAGGTGTCGGCGGTGAAGGCGTAGCTGGTGTGCCCGAGCATGTCCTGCACGGTCTTCAGGTCGACGTGCGCGGCCAGGGCGAGGGTGGCCGCGCCGTGGCGTAGGCAGTGCAGCCGGATCGGTGGCAGCTTGGATGCGTCCACGAGGGTGGCGAAGCGGTGCGTCAGCCAGTCCGGCCGGATCGCCCGGCCCTGGCGGGTGAACACGGGCCCGTTCGGCTGCCACCGCTCGCCGGCACACTCTGCCCGCCGGCGGCGCTGCTGACGTTGCGACCGTAGCAGGACCGCAACGGTCATGCGATCAAGGGCCACGGTGCGTTGCCCCGCAGCGGTCTTCGGCGTGTCCCAATAGGGACGGCCGTTAGCGTGGGCGATGGTGTGGCTGACCGTCAGCGTGCCTTCGGCGAGGTCGACGTCGGTCCAGCGCAGCGCGCAGATTTCGCCGCGGCGCAGCCCGCGAAGGGCTGCCAGCCACCACAGCGCGAACAGCGGGTCGTCCCGGACGAAGAGCAGGAACTCGGCCAGCTGCTGCGGCGTCCACACCGCCACCACCGGCTTGTGGCCGTCGTCCTGCCAGGCCGCGACCCGCGAGGCCGACCACGGTTGTGGGCGGTGCCGCCGTGGCCGCGGTAACAGCACCAGCCGGGCCGGGTTGATTGCCAGCAGCTGCTCCCGGATCGCCATGTTCAGCGCCCGGCGCAAGGTGGCCCGGATCTTCTGCAAGGTCGCCGCCGACAGCGGCGCGCCGGTGCGGCTCGGTTGTGCGGTGATCGTGGTGAACATCGCCTCGATATGCGCAGCTCGTAGCCCTGTCAGGGTGTGGTGGCCCAGGTGCGGGATCAGGTACCGGCGCACGTGGATGCTGTAGCCGGCAGCCGTTGACCGGCGTACCTGCCCAGGCAGACTCAGCAGCCAGCGGCGCAACCACTGCTCGACCGTGACCCGCCGCAGTCCGGCACCAGCAGCGGCAGACGCGACCGTCTGATTACGGACGGCCTGCGCCTGGCGAGCGGTGCGGAACCCGCCCCGGCGAAACCGCGTCGGCCGAGACTGCTCATCGGGCAGCTGGACGCTGAAGTACCAGCTGCCATGCTTGGGATCGGCCAGCCTCGGGCATCGACCGTCGAATCGCCGGCCGGTCACCGTGTCCTTGCACCCGCAACGGCGAAAGACGCCCTCAACCTCATTGCAACTCATTACCGCCTCCTATCTCGATCGGTAATGAGTCACCATCTCGCCGAACGAGCCGGGAAGGAATTCGTTTGTTGGAGCCGAGTTCGCCCAGCTGCCACCAGAATGGGACGCGCAGCCAGTGACCGTTGCAGAAGCATCAGGCTGAGGAGCTGTTTTCGTCCTACCGACATGCCAGTCCGGCCCGAAGGTGGGGAGCGAAGCAGCCGCCGGACGTCCTCTGCTAACGAGATCAGGATCCTGGGCAGCCCACATGCGGGCTCCTCCATGTAGGTCGTCCGGTCGCTCCGTGGTCGCTCGGATGTTCCGCAGCCTGACCGGACGCACCCGGACCGAGTCGGATTTTGGCAATCGCAGGCACTCTTGGGGTTGCATTCAGCATTCCGGACGGAGCATTATGTAGCCGGACGGGGCCGGACTGCGCGCGTAGAAAGTCCGTAGTCAGCATTGGAGGCAATCAATGCAAGGGCTGCGGACTTTTAATCCTTAGGTTCCGGGTTCGAGTCCCGGGCGGCCCACTCGTTTGATCTGCGGTTCTTCGGCAGGCAGCTGTCCGTTGTGGTACCTGGACCCTTGCTGGTCGCTTGGACCGTTTTGGCCGGATCTGGCTTTCGTGGCGCGCGGTCGCGGCTTCCTGGCCTGCGGTTTTGGCTATGGCTGACGTGCTGGCTCGTGGCGGTGTGGTGGACGCTCGGGTCGGCTGTGGTGGCGGTCCGGCGCGACGGCGCTTGATCTTGGCGGTCATCTTGGCGCGGGCGTTGCGGGCGGTGGTCAGGATGAGCCGGGCTGTCGCCTCGGCGGCCTTGTGCTGTGCTGCGGGTAGCACGCTGGTGTAGGTGTCGGCGGTGACCACGATGCTGGCGTGCCCGAGCTGGTCCTGAACGGTCTTGAGATCGGCGCCGGCGGTGTGCGCCAGGCTGGCCGCGCCGGTGGCAGGCCGCACAGGCCGGTCCGGAATCCCAGGCGTTTCGTGAAGTAGTTCGGGTGGAATGGCTGGCCGTCGGGGCGGGTGAACACGTAGCCGGAGGTTCGCCAGCTGCGGCCGGTGAGCAGGTAGTGGGCGCGTTGGTGGCGCAGGTGGTCTCGCAGAACGGCTACGGTGCGCCGGTCCAGGGCGATGGTGCGGCGACTGGCCGCCGATTTGGGCGGTCCTTCGATGATCTGGTAGCCGGCCGTGGTGCGCTGGTTGGTGGTGGTGAGCTGCCGGTTGTTGAGATCGAGGTCTTCCCAGCGCAGGCCGGCGGCCTCGCCGCGGCGTAGGCCGCGCAGGGCGATTAGCCACCACAGCGGGTACAGCGGGTCGTCGGCGACGAACTCGAGGAACTCGGTCAGCTGGGCTGGGGTCCAGACCGCGACGCTGGGGCGGGCGCCGTCGGTTCGCCAGTCTTCGACTCGTCCTTCGGTCCAGACGACGGCCTGGGGTCGGCGGCCGGCTGGTATCTCGACTCGGCGGGCCGGATTGTCGGTGATCATCCCTTCCCGGATCGCGGCGTTGTAGGCGGCGCGCAGGGTTGCTCGGATGCGTTGCAGGGTGGCCGGGGAGCGGGGTAGCCCGGTCGTGGTGGTGCCGGCGGCGAGTTCGGCGAACATCGCGGTCAGATGCCGGCTGGTGAGTTCGGTGAGCCGCAGGTAGCCGATTGCCGGGATCAAGAACTGATGGACGTGCCGGGTGTAGATCGCGTGCGTGGTCGGCCGGATCGCGGTTCGGGTGGTCAGCCAGTAGGTCAGCCACCGGGCGATCGTCCAGGTGCGGCCGGCGTACTGTTCGCGGGACTCCGCCTGCACGGCAGTGCGGGCCTGCCGGGCCTCGGTCAGGGTGCGATAGCCGCCGTGACTGATCTGCACCGACTCGCCGAGCATGTCGCGGATGTAGCAGCGGTAGTACCAGGTGCCGTGCCCGCGCTCGCCGATCCGCGGGCAGCGGGCACGTAGCCGCTGCCGGGTGCCGGCATCGCGGCACCCGCATTGCTTGAACAGCCCCGGCGTTTTCATGACAACCTCGCACCATGCGGCCTGGTCACACAGGCTTCACTGTCCGCCTCAGATGTTTTGATCACCGTCAGCCGGGCGGGTACCGCTGGCGGGACTGCGTCAGGAGCGTTGTTCCCCGCGGCAAGCGAGCCATCGCCACCCGCAAAACCCTGGAAGTTGTGGCGGGGCTGCGGCGTTACGGCACCCGGATTACCCGTTCAAGCCCGCATGGCGGGGCAATAGCTATGTCCAATTAAGTTCTTAAGATTGCCTTTGTCGAGGTCCAATGTCTTGAAGTAGAGCCATGATCTTCGCTGTCTATTGCAACCGTCGTGGCGGCATGCTTACGCTCGGCGCAAGCAAGATCGTCGATTGCTCGCGATAGTCCACGACTGCCATCGGCGGCATGGTTACCCGGGGGGATAATGATCATGACGCGTCGCGTCGTGCGCTTAAGGCTGTTCAACTTTGTCCGGGCCCGTTATGTGATGCGGGCCACTGTAGCAACGACCGTGGCCGCAATGGTTCTGTCGACGGCTGATGCCTCGGCGGCATGGGCAGCCACGACGGACTGGAACCTAGGCAACACTTCGGCCTCGCAGGTTGCAGACCTGACGGCACCCGCCACGGGAGTGGTCCGGAACGATGGACTCAAGACCTGTTTGGAGCGTGTCAGCGGCGCCACCGCCAACGGCACGGTAGCCGCCTCGTCGACGTGCACCGGCGCGTCCGGCCAGATGTGGACCTTCAAGCCTCCGACGTTCAGCACGCAAGGGAATCTGACTCCGGCTGGCGTGCCCACCAGTTGCTTGAGCGTGGTGAGCCGTAATGGCGGACCGGCTCGCGAAGTGGCGGCGGCCGGCGCTGCCCAGATGCTTTTGACCGACGATGGCCAAGTCTGGGCGAGGACCCAGAATGGCTTAAATGCCGAGCTGGGTCCGTGGGTTAAGGAGACCGACGCCAAGGTCCAAGATATCGCCGGCGGCTCCGACGGCACTCAGATGATCATCGGCGCGGACTGGCACGTGTATGCCCGCAATAATGTCGGTGCCGACGGCTGGACCAACGAGGGCACGCAGGCTGCGACCGCGATCGCCACGAACGGTGGCACCCAGCTGTACTTGGCCTCCGACGGGACGGTATACGCCCGGTCTGGCATCGGCGACGCTACCGGCTGGGTAGCCGAGACCGCCGCTGGCGGTGCCAAGGCGATCGCTGTGGGGTCCGACGGCACTCAGATGATGATCGGCGCCGACGGGTCGGTATACGCCCGCTCCGCCATCGGCAACGCGAGCGGCTGGGTAAAGGAGCTCGGACCGGGCGCGCAGGCGATCGCCACCAACGGCGGCCTCCAGATGCTGGTCGACGCCCGCAGCGAGGTCTATGTCAAGACGGGTATCAGTCTCAACGGCTGGACCAAAGAGGCCGTTACCTCGGCCAGCGGCGCGGCGGTCACTGCCCCAGCGTCGCCCCTGCGCAGGGTGATCACGGTCGACAGCGACCGCACGCAAATGATGCAAGGCTCCGACGGCAACGCGTATGCCCGCCTGGCATCGGACACGACTTGGACAGTCCAGAACGGGCCTGTCCTGACGGGCACCGATGTAGTGGGGCGTACCGCGATCGCGGTCGGCTCGTCCGGGCGGCTGATCATCCTGAACACCGGGACCGTCTCAGCACGCACGGCCGCATCGAGAGGCCGCTACGTCTCCGCATCGGATCCGACGGCAGATTCTGCAGACGGCGTTCCAGTCAAGCTTTACGACTGCCACGACTGGGCGAATCAAGGCTGGGTGTTTGAGTACAGCAAGTCCGGCAGCATCCAGCTGCGTAACCCGGCATCGAACCGGTGCCTCAACACGCCGAACGACTCGACCACCAGCGGCACCGCGCTGACCATCGCCACCTGCACCGGCTCACTCGGCCAGCAGTTCACCAACCCCACCACACCGCCCCCGCCTTCCGGCCCGATCACCAACCCGGTGGTGAACAAATGCGCGGTGCCGGCGTCCACGACCAGCACCCCGGACACAGGCGCCGCGGTCGTGATCAACCCGTGCGGCGTCGGCTACACCACCGGCCCCGTCCTCCCATGGACTCTCAACAAGGACGGCACCCTGACGGCCGGCACCATGTGCCTGAGCCTCACCGGCGGCGAAACCGCCACCACCAACGGCACCAAGACCACGATGAGCAAGTGCGCCGGAACCCTCGACCAGCAGTGGGTCGTCGGGTTCGACACCACCGGCCGCACCCAACTGATCAACCCGAACTCCGCGCGATGCCTGGAAGACCCGAACGCCAACCTCACCACCGGCACCCCACTGCAGATCGCCACCTGTAACAACGGGGACGCCCAGGTGTGGAGCATCCCGCACACCGGGCACGCCTTCGCCGGACCGATCACCGCGACCACCACGGTGATCCCCGCAGGAACCGGCACCGAACGACTCGTCGCGATGCAAACCGCGGCACGAGTACGCGACACCCGCGCCCACCTGGCCCTGCTTATGCACGCCGGAGGCCCCAACGTCCGCCAGATAGCCGCGCAGTGGCTTGCCGGCCCCGACACGGCGCTGAACGTCGAATGGGGCGACTGGGTCGACAAAAACTGGATCGCCGAAGACTGGGTCAACGGCTGGAAATGGGCCGACGCCTCCAGCGACACAGCGCCAGCCGGCCCGCTAGGAGCGGACATCGTCGCAGCCGGCACCGCCGATCAGGCACGCCAGCAGCGTGAGACCGCCCGCGACGCGTTCCTGGCCGGCTACCCGATGGGCGACTACGGATCCCGGCCGTCCTTTGACACCGACGTCACCAACTTCTTGTCCAAAGGTTCGACGAGAGAACTGGCCGTCGAAGCCGCCTACTTCCACCCTCTGATCACGCAGGCGTCGAAGGCCGAGCAGGACAAGGTCTGGGAGATCTATGAGCGTCACCTCAAGTCCGAGCCAGGCAACGGCTACTTCACCGCTGACAACATCAAAAAAGTCGTAGAAGGGTCAGCCGACGACGTTCGCCGGTTCATCCAGTTCGACAGCTATCCCCGGGTCGCACCGCAGCCGAATACCCCGGAATTCCGGATCGAGGTCGAAGCCCTCAAAACCCGTTGGGCACAGGGCGACCCGAGCAACCCCCTCGACCCCGACCACGTCCTGCTCGACGTCGAGGAAACCGCCTGGGCGGAATGGCAGGCCGAACTCAACTCGCAGGCCCAGCCCCGCGCCGACATCCTCGCCGCCGAAATGCAGAGCCTGGACGCCCTGCGCGCCAGCTCCGAAACCATGCACGACGGCCTCGGCTACGCCTGGACCGCTCGCGGCATCCAATGGGCCCAGGACCAGAAATTCAACAGCGGCAAACCCGCCTGGACCGGCGTCGACATCTCCCGCGCCCCGCACGACCTCGGCGTGATCAAAGCTAAAGTCGCCGCCCTGGCCGCCGCAGCGAAAAACTCTGCCGCGGTCGCCAAGGACGCTGCCGACAAAGCCGTCGCCGCACGTGACGCCGCGTACACCACAGCGACCGCAGCTGGCCTACCGCAGGGCCGCGGCCTGACCTACGCCCAGCAATCAGCACAAGTCGCGCAGGCAGCAGCCGCCGCCACACAGGCAACGGCCAACGCGATGCAAACCGTGGTCGCTGCAGTCAACGCAACGCTGGCTAACTCGGCCACCCTGCTGGCAAACGCAAGCGCGCAAGCGCACGCCGCCCGCGCCCTCTACCTACGTCAGTCGGCCGAGGACAGCGCCGCTCACGCCGCGCAGCTCGCCGCGCAGGCAAAGCAAGAGGAGAAGGAGGCCGCCACCGCCGCCGCCAAGGCCGCTGCGGACAAGACCAAGATTGCCACTGTCGAAGCCGACGCGAAAAGCGCTCTAGCCCGGGCGGACGCTGCAGCAGCGGACGCCGCCAAGCAGGAAAAGATTGCTGCAGACGCCCAAGCGACGGCCGAACGGGAACGGCAGAACGCGGCCGCGGCGATGACGGCGGCCCAGAATCAAGCCGCGATCGCCGAATCAAAGAAGAACGAGGCGGCGAGCGCTGCCGCCAAGGCCGGTCAGGACGAGACGGCAGCAAAACTCGCGGAAACCTTCGCGATGGACGCTTGGCGCCGGGCGGCTAAGGCCCAGGCCGAGATGGTCGCAACAGCGCAGGCAGCCGCGGAAGCAGACGCGAAGGCGGCCGCCGCCGCCGGTACAGACGCTGCCGACGACGCCGAAGCTCAGGCCGTCAAAGCCCGCAAGGCAGCCGACGATGCCGCAGCCGCCGCCGACACAGCGGGGACAGAAGCCGACGCCGCTCAAGCCGCCGCATCCCGAGCACGATCGGCTGCCGGCACCGCGCGCGCCGCGGCACAGCGTGCGGCCGCAGATCTGGAGACTGCGAAGGCAGCAGCGTCGCAGACCCACGCGGATGCAGTCGAGGGCCACGCGCTGGCCGCCGACGCGATCAGCAACGCACGCTACGCGGCCTCTCAGGCAGCACAGGCACGAAAGGCGGCAGCCGACGCCAAGGCGGAGGCGGACAGTGCCAAGGCAGCCGCGCAACAGGCTCAGACCGAAGCGGCGGATGCGCTGGCCGACAGTGCGGTCGCGATCGGGCAAGCCGTGGCCACCGGCCAAGCCGCACAAGAAACCGCGGTCGCAGCCGCGACTGTAGCGGCCCCCGCGGACACCGCGATCGATCTTGCAACGCCATGGGCAGCCACCGATTCAGCGGCCGGCCTGGCCGGCCTGAGCTCACAAGCAGCCGAGACCATTTCCGCCGCCCAGGCGAATATCGCCGCAGCGCAGGCGACTCAGGCGGCGGCTCTAGCCGTGGATGCCCAGGACGCCGCGAACCGGGCGAGCGGGGATGCGAAACTTGCCCTCCAAGCAGCGGCCGCAGCCGCGGTCTCGGCATCGCAGGCAGCCGCCTCGGCGGCGGCCGCCACGAAGTCTGCTAACCAAGCAGCAGCCGACGCGAAAGCAACTAAGCAGGCATCCGCGCGCATCGACGAGATGGATGCCAAAGCCCAGCAGGACGTCACCAAGACCCAAGGCTCCGCCGATGCCGCCGACGCCCATGCGACGGCGGCGGAAGCAGCCGCCGACGAGAGCGAACGTGACGCCGACGCTGCGCACCACGCGTACTACAGCGCGCAGGACTCCGCAAACGAGGCCAGCGAGTACGCCGACGATGCGGAAGCTTCAGCGCAGGCAGCACGAGAAGCCGCCGAGAATGCCAACACGTCACTCGAGGGTGCTCAGGCAGCTGGCGCTGCCCTGGCCTCGGCTACGGTCAACGACCCGCAGCAGCTAACTGACCTGAACGCCAAGGCGTCGCCGCTCGGCGACGGTATCTGGGTCCGTCCTGAAGCGAAGGTCACCTTTACCCCAGACGGCCCCTGCGTCGGTGTCGGCGGCTGCGACGTCACCGGCACAGCCCACGTCACCGGCTACAACGTCTACTTCTATGCCGCCTGCGCCGTCCCCGACCCGGCGGACCCGAACCACTGTTTCACAACCGCGAGCGGCTCTGTCCTCAACCTGTACCCGTTGGCGACCATTCCGATCAACCAGCCGCCGTACAAGATCACGCATCACATCGATCAGATGGCGTTGTATGACACCTACGTCAAACATCTACCTGAGACGCTGTTCCATGAATTCATCGGCTGCTACCACAAGCTGACGTCCGCCGACGACGGTGGGAGTCTGTTCGACTGCGGGCTGGTCGTCGGTGAACTTTTCGGTGCGGAGATCATCAAAGCCGCATCGACAGCACTCCGCGCGCTTCGCATCGCCATGATCGCCTACGACGTCGAAGGAATCGACGGGGCGATCAACGCGATCAAGGCTTTGAAGATTGAGTACCAGACCCTGATAGAGCTTCAGAAGATCGCGGCTGCTGCCCGTGCTGAAGCTCTCGAAAAGCGGATTCTCGAGTGCCTCGGTGGACATAGTTTCGCGGAGGGCACCGGAGTTCTTATGGCCGACGGCACAGTCAAGCCAATTGAGGCAGTCAGAGTCGGTGATTTAGTCCGTAACGCCACACCTTCTGGTGGCGTCGAGACGCATCAGGTGACGCAGACGCACCGGACAACTACGGACACCGAATTCACTGAACTGACCGTCGTGGCCGGCGACAGAAGAGTCAATATTGTCGGCACTCAGAACCACCCATTCTACGACGTCACTCGCGCCGAATTCGTCAACGCAGGCGATCTTGCCGTCGGAGATCAGCTGAGGACCGGCAGCTCGGGAACGATCACGGTCGCCGCTGTGCGGAATTATACCGGCGCGATGGCCACCTATGACCTGACAATCGAAGGCCTGCATACCTATTTCGTTGACAACAACGGCCTTCCCGTACTGGTACATAACAGTACGGCTTGTCCTCCCGGTTGGGTGGCAGACGCCCTTAGGGAGATGACGGACAGGAAACTTCCAGTCACGACGGGCTTCTTGTACGTTGGTGGGCGGCGCGTCGCGGAGTTGTCGGCTCGCACGGAGGAAGAATCCAAGTATATTAACGCCTACCTCCATAAAATCTTCCCGAATGTTCCCGCGAAGACGACCTTCAGGGCTTCATGGCACGCCGACGGGAAGCTGGCCTGGTGGATGCGTCTAGAATATCGAAATAGCGGATTCACCAGCGAAGAGTTGAAAAACGGGATTATGATTATCAATAACAAGAACGGTCCTTGCGGAGGAGTAAAGTACGATCTTGGATGCCTTCAGGATATGGCGAACATTCTCTATCGCGACCAGAAGATAAGTGTCTTTTGGCCGGGGCGGGCGGAGCCATACCCTGTCCAAGGCGTAGCTTCGCGATAGGGAATGAGGAATAGACGCGTGATTTTGAACTTTTCAGACGGACGGCGTCATCGATGCGCGGAGACTGCAGAGGCGGTGTCTGCTGTGGTTAATGAGATTTTTGATGGCCGCAGCAGCAAGTCTGCAGGGAATGTTGCGCATGGAGATGACGGTACGGCAACGGACGCAATATTCGAGCTCTCATGGTCGGACCGGTGCCACGACCTTCAGAGTAGTGAAGCCGGTCGTAATGGCCTGCCTAGCAACTTCCTAAGTGTTGCTTGCAATCACTCGACCGGATACGGTGCCCTCGTCTGGTGCGTCGACCAGGTCTCATTTCCGCGGAAGGGTGGCATACATGCCAGCGTCTGGGTGACGGATAATGTAGAGCCGCCGGAGTTCGACACCGGCGTGATAATGGATCAGGACGTAGAAGAATGCCACGATCCAAGAAGCACCATTCCGCTCCACCAGGTACGGCAGGCCGTCGAGGAGTTCTGCCGCCTGGGTACAGGTGATCGTCCCGAAAGCGTCCGATGGGTTGAAGCCTTCGACTTTGTGGGACGAAGGTTCCCGCTCGTTACCGACGACGGAAGGCATGACCCCTTCCTTGCATGATAGATCTTCGCTGGAATGAGTACGCAGATACTGTGACGCCGGATCCTGCGACGACCGTCACTATCAGAGCGCCCTGGGATGACATGATTTCGATCGTCTCCCAGGGCGCCCTGAGTGCCTATTGAGGCGTCTTATGGTCTGCTGCGACTTGCGGATCAAATGCTTCGGCCGCTTTGCCGCTAACGACAATGGCGGGACTTGAGAGGGATTGCTGGCGATGTCAGGCCCGTGCGCAGCCCAGACGCGCGCCGCCATGTAGGTCGTCCGGTTGCTCCGTGGTCGCTCGGATGTTCCGCACCCTCATCGGATGCACCCGGACGGAGCCAGATTTTGCGGTCTCAGGTGCTCTTGAGGTTGCATTTAGCATCCCGGACGGAGCGATATGTAGTTGGACGGGGCCGGACGGTGCGCGTAGAAAGTCCGTAACTCGCACTGGAGCTAATCAATGAAAAAGCTGCGGACTTTTAATCCTTAGGTTCCGGGTTCGAGTCCCGGGCGGCCCACTCGTTTGATCTGCGGTTCTTCGGCAGGCAGCTGTCCGTTGTGGTACCTGGACCCTTGCTGGTCGCTTGGACCGTTTTGGCCGGATCTGGCTTTCGTGGCGCGCGGTCGCGGCTTCCTGGCCTGCGGTTTTGGCTATGGCTGACGTGCTGGCTCGTGGCGGTGTGGTGGACGCTCGGGTCGGCTGTGGTGGCGGTCCGGCGCGACGGCGCTTGATCTTGGCGGTCATCTTGGCGCGGGCGTTGCGGGCGGTGGTCAGGATGAGCCGGGCTGTCGCCTCGGCGGCCTTGTGCTGTGCTGCGGGTAGCACGCTGGTGTAGGTGTCGGCGGTGACCACGATGCTGGCGTGCCCGAGCTGGTCCTGAACGGTCTTGAGATCGGCGCCGGCGGTGTGCGCCAGGCTGGCCGCGCCGGTGGCAGGCCGCACAGGCCGGTCCGGAATCCCAGGCGTTTCGTGAAGTAGTTCGGGTGGAATGGCTGGCCGTCGGGGCGGGTGAACACGTAGCCGGAGGTTCGCCATGTGTGTCAGGTGTGCAAGTAGTGGGCGCGTTGGTGGCTTAGATGGCTCCGGAGCACGGCTACGGTGCGCCGGTCCAGGGCAATGGTGCAGCGACTGGCCGCCGATTTGGGCGGTCCTTCGATGATCTGGTGGCCGGCATTGGTGCGCTGGTTGGTGATGTGAGCTGCCGGTTGTTGAGATCGAGGTCTGCCCAGCGCAGCCCGGCGACCTCGCCGTGCAGGCCGCCACCGGCCCGTCGTTCCTCACGGTGCCGCGGAAGTGGACCTTGACGACATTCAATGGGTGTGTACTGTGTACCCATGACACACGCTGATCTTCGGTATCTCGCTGAGGCCCTCACTCCGCGGCACGCCATCGCGGTGAATGACCCAGTCGACCGGCAGCGCCTCGGCGACCTGGTCGATGTCGACACATCCGAGCACCTCCTCGGGTTCATCTCCCAAGCTGGCCGCGTCGTCGCTGAGACGGTGGGGCCGGGCGAGACCGTGCTGGCCGAGACCGACATCGCGATGGACGCCGATGGTGGCTGGGAGCCTGGGCCGCCGTCCGAGGTGTGGAAGGTTCCGGCGGGAACCCGCCGGGAGGACATGTGGGACGACGTTGCTCGCCTCTTCCTTGCCCAAAGCCTGCGTACCGGGGCTGCCAGCCAGGTCTGTGGGTGGCGGGACCGGGTTGTGGCAATCGTGCCGGAGGAAGTCGGCCCGAAGGAGTCGACGATTATCCGAACCTTGGCGAACGGCGGGATCGAAACGACGCACACCTACAACGTTCTCGACGCGTATGGCACTTACGCCAAGTGGCTCAACGAACTTGCCCTGGAATTTGGAAGCGGTGACGAGGCCATGGCCTCGGACACGCCGCAACCACCTGGGCTGGTGCGTAACGTCGTCGCTGCATGGCTGATGCGCGAGGCGGGCGAGGCAGAACTCAACCAGGCCCGCTTCTCTCTTAAAATCGGCCTCGCCGGATACGCGCGGATCACCGAGCGCGCGCCGAACGTCGACCTGCCGATCGCCGAACTTGCCCGTTCCCTCTACACCGACCGCGCCAACTTGACGAAGGTCATCAAAGCGGCCGAGAAGGATGCTGTGATCACCGAGATCCACGATGCGATCGCGTCCAAAGATACCGACCGGATCGCCGCGGCACTCCGCAAGTCGTAGGGCCGAATGGTGGCCCCGGCAATCTGTCCGGGGTCGCCAGTGGGCCGCGCAGGCACCGTCGTCGTTACCGAGATGACCATGATTCGTGGTTGGGGCGGGTGATCCCCATGATCGTCGCATCCTTGCAAAGCCTTGTAAGCCGTGCTCAGGAGGATGATGGACGTACGCGAGCGGTCGACCTCTTGATCTTCTTATTGGCTCCGCCTGCGAGCGCCGCGGCCGCGGCGCATCCCTTCTGGGAAGAGGGCGATATCAGGGGGTGAGTTGGTCGATCGTCATGCCGACATCGTTGAGAATGCCACGCAGCGTTCCTTTGGCGACGTCGCGGTTGCCGTGCACTGGCACGGTGGTTCCACGTCCGTCCGGGTGTCGCATGATGTGGTGGCTGCCGGCCACTCTTGCGACCTTGAAGCCATGCCGCTCCAATGCGCGGACGATGCGGGTGCCGGAGATAGATGGGAGCGGGGGCATCAGGCCGCGACGGTGATAGAGAGCTCGCGAGGTACGCCGAACTCCTCGATGAGGCCGGTCAGCGCCTCGCGGAGGTCCTCGAGTGCGGCTTCCTCGGTGTCGCCTTCCCCGTGCGCTCCCAGGCCAGGGCGCAACTGAGCGTGGGCACACCACACGCCGTCCTCGTCGCGCTCCACGACGACCGGCACCGTTATCGTGCGAAATTCGGCCATGTGGCCACCCTAGCGCGGTTCGGTGATCACTGGTCGGCGTCCCCCGGCCGCAATATTCTGCCCCGTGAGCTGGTCAAACGTCCTGGCAGCGGGTGGCCGGAGACGGTCGTAGGGCGGTTCGCATAGTGCAACGTCCGGCCCACTCGTATCTGCCTCGGGGCGACCCCCAGGCCTCACGTTACGGTGGGCGCGGAGGGTGGGCCGGTTGCGGTCCGCCCGAGGCTGCGGTCCCGACTTTCTGACCTCCGACGAAGATGTTGGCTCGCCGCCGTGTGGTTGACGCCCGGATTGTCGCCGTAGGAGATCGATCATTCCTCCTTGTGCCGGGAGATCATGGTGGTGCAGACTCCCTAAATTGCTCTGTGTCGATGCATAGCGCGGGGGTTGCTGTGCGTAACGGACGGCTCGGCTCGTTCTTGCGTAGGTTCGTCCGGCGGGGCGTATTCGTTCTCGCCCTGGCTCTGGTCATCGGTCTTGTCCTGCAGACGGCGCCACCCGACGATGCCGCGCTGGCGGTATCCGGCCCGGACGTCTCCCTCGAGGGCATCTACTCGTGGCTGATGTCGGGCTTGGCCGCCTCGGTGGGCTGGGCATCGCCCCGCGGCCCGGCGCATCCACACGGTCCGGCTGAATTGACGGGCACGGCTGAGGGACATTCGCACACCGCCTCCGCGGCTGCCACCAGCGCCGGCCGCGGGAGCGGTCGCAAACCCGGCAAAGGCAAGGGCGAGCTCGCCGCCGCTCAACCATGGGACCGGAGCGTGAGAACCGGGCCTAGCGGCGGGGCGGTTCACGGATTTGACGAAGTGACCAGCGTGGCGGTGCCGGCGAAGTCGGATGCGACGTCGACCTGGTACGACAACCGGGACGGGACGCACAGCCGGATCGTCAGCGCCGGGCCGGTGAACTACAAGGCCGGCAAGGGCTGGAAGAAGATCGACACGTCGGTGCGTAAGGCCGGCGGCGGACGATGGCAGGAGAATGCCAACTCGCTGAACGTCGAGTTCGCGCCCTACGCCGATGACCCCGCTCTGACCTCGATTGCGGTCGACGCCGCCCACTCCGTCGGTGAGCGGCTGCTCGGCGCGACGCACGCCGCCGGCACGGGTACGGCGTCAACGGTCACCTACGTCGGGGCGCTGGCCGACACCGACCTGCGGCTGTCCGCGACGAACACCGGTGCCAAGGAATCACTCGTGCTGCGCACCGCCAACGCGGCCGCCAGCTGGGATTTCGCGCTCGACCTGCACGGACTGTCGGCCGCGATGACCGCCCAGGGTGAGATCGTGCTGAGGAACACGGCCGGCAAGGATCTGCTGACTGTGCCCGCCGGCTACGCCTGGGACTCGGCTCCGGCGCCGCCGGGTGGTGCGACCACGCACGCCGTGACCTATCGGCTGAGCGGGTCCACGCTGCACATGTCGCTGGATCCGGCCTGGCTGCACGACCCCACCCGGGTGTTTCCGGTGACCGTCGACCCGACGTTCAACGGAAGGCCTTACACGACGTACGTCGAGTCGAACAGCCCGCCGGCGGATCACTCCGACGACACGTTGATGAAAGTCGGTACCGCCGACTCCGGGGCGCACAGTGACTACTCATTCCTGACGTTCCCGTCGCTCGGTATCCACGATTCGGGTACGACCCTGTCGGCCGCGACGCTCAATCTGTTCGACGTGTGGTCGTCCACCTGCACGGCCTCTCGCTTCGACGTCGCGCTCGTCACCGAACCGTTCTCCGTCACCGACGCGATGACCTATCCGGGGCCGCCGGTCACCGCCTCGATCGGCAACAGCACGCCGGCCGTCCCGAAGTCCTGCGCCAACACTTCGAAGAACCAGACCGTCGGTGACAACATCTCGGTGTCGCTGGCCGTCGCCTCGCTGAACAGCTGGGCGACCGGCGCCGCCAACTACTTCGGCCTGCGGCTCGCCACGACGACATCGACCCAGAAGTGGTTCGCATCCGCGATTTCCGAGCACACGCCCACGATCGAGCTCACCTACAGCGGCTACCTGCTGCCGACGGTGCTGAGCCGGAGCCCGGCCAATGGTGCGTCGGTCGGCACGCTGACCCCGACGCTGTCCGCGATCGGTGCCGTGGACTCGCTGACCGGCACGTCCGAGGCGAAGTTCCGATTCCAGGTCGCCAACGGCGGCGGCACGGTGGTCGCCGACTCGGGTGTCGTCGCCGGTGCGTGGACGGTGCCGGCCGGCAAATTGGACTGGGGACAGACCTACTCCTGGACGGTTCAGGCGTACGACGGCACCAATTACTCGGTCGACCCGCAGTACTACCAGCTCTCCGTCCAGGTGCCCCAACCAGCGGTGACATCGAGTCTCTCGCAGAACCCGGGGCACGGCTTCGACGCGTCGATCGGGAACTACACGACATCGGTGACGGACGCGGACGTGGCAACGGCCGGCCCGCCGCTGTCGATCGTGCGCTCCTACAACTCCCGCGACCCGCGCTACACGGGTGCGTTCGGTGCGGCATGGGCGAACGTCGTCGATTCCCGGCTGACCGAACGGTACGGGCCGAACAGCGCGGTCGAGGCGGTCGTGGTGACGTATCCGGACGGCTCCGACGTGGCGTACGGGCGCAAGGCCGACGGCAGCTTCGCGGCACCGGCGGGGCGAGCCGCGAAGCTGATCCATCTCGCCAACGGGTACGAACTGATCGACAAGTCGGTCACGACGTACACCTTCACGCAGGCGATCACAGCCGGGGTGTACGGCCTGTCCTCCATCACCGATGTCGCCGGTCGTACTGAAGCGCTGACCTGGGCGAGTGGGCACGTCACCGCGTTGACCTCGGGCACTTCGGGCCGGTCGCTGCACTTGACCTGGTCGACGCCGTCGGGTGCTTCGGCGGCCCATGTCACGTCGGTCGCCACCGATCCGGCCACTGCCGGGCAGGCCGATGCGAACACCTGGACCTACGGCTACAGCGGCGACCAGCTGACCTCGGTGTGTGCGCCGGGGACGACGACCGCGTGCATCAAATACGGATACGACTCCAAATCGGCGTCAGCGCAGCGCAACGAGGTGCTCGACCTCGGTGCGACGTCGTACTGGCCGCTCGCGGAGGCCTCGGGAACAACGGCGGCCAGCGCTGTCGCGGCGAACGAGGGCACGGACAACGCCACCTACACCAGCGTGACGCTCGGTCAGACGGCCGGCGCCGGTCCGCTGGCGACCAGCGCCGCCACCTCGGCCGCGTTCAACGGCACGTCGTCGCGAGTGAACCTGCCGAACCTGCACCTGGCCTCGTCGAACTCGCACTCGATCTCGCTGTGGTTCAAGGCCGCCTCCGGCACGCCGGCGGGCGTGCTCTGGTCGCGTAACGACGTGCCGATCGCGAACACCCGTTCCGGTGGTAACACCATGCCGACGCTGTACCTCGGCACCGATGGCAAGCTGCTCGGCGAGTTCTGGATCAGCAGCAGCACGTTGGCCGCGAACCCGATCACCACGAGCGCGTCGGTCGCGGACAGCAAGTGGCACAACGTGGTCCTCACCGATTCCCAGACCGCGCAGACGATGTTCCTGGACGGTAAGCAGGTCGGCTCGATCGGCGGTTGGGGCACCCTCGGGCGTGGCGAGACCGCGGCGACCGAGTCGGTTTACAACTACCTCGGCACCGGATACCTGGGGCCCTCCGTCGACGGCAACGGCGTCTGGCCAGACCAGCCGCACACCGACGCGAACAGCTCCACCGAGTACGGCAGTTACTTCAAGGGATCGCTCAGCGACGCGGCGTTCTTCGAGGGCAAGGTGCTCACGCTCGCCGACGAAACCGCGATCTACAACGCCGGCCTGCACCCGCAGACTTTGATGACCTCGGCGACGCGAGCCTCGGGCAAGGCGTACGCGGCGGTCACTTACGACCCGGTCTCGGCCGCGGTCACGCATGTGACCGACGAGAACGGCGGATCGTGGGGCCTGTCCGCTCCGGTGACGACCGGGTCGAGTCAGGTTTACCGCGGTGCCGTGCTGGGCTCGGCACCGACGGCGTACTACCGGCTGAACGACTCGGCGGGCGCGACACAGGCCTACAGCGACGAGTCGTACCCACCCGGCGCCTACGCGAACACGACGCTGGGGGTGTCCGGACCGTTCCAGGACAGCAGTGCGGTCACCATGAACGGCACGTCGTCGGTCATCTCGCTGCCCAAGAGCCTCCTCGGGACGGCAGCCAGCTCGCAGGAGGTCTGGTACAAGACCGACGGCATGACCACGGGCGGCGTACTCCTCTCCACCCAGGGCGCAGCAATCGGGGGAACGACCGGAACGTCCGCGCCGATCATGTGGATGACGTCGGACGGCATCCTGCGGGCGCAGTCGCCGTCGGTGACGCCGATCGGGCCGTTTTTCTCCAGCCCGATGGGGAAGTGCATCGACGACGCCAGCAGCGGGACGACCGACGGCAACACGGTGCAGATCTACACGTGCAATGGTTCCGCTGCCCAGAGCTGGACAATGTATCCCGACGGTACGGTCCGGGTCCTGGGCAAGTGCCTCGACATCGTAGGCGGAGCCACGACGAGCGGATCGCTGCTCGACATCTCCACGTGCACGGGGGCAGCCCGTCAGCTGTGGCAGGCGTACGCGGGAGGCCTGCGCAATCCCGGCACCGGTTTCTGCGTCGACGATCCCAAGAGCAGCACCACCAATAAGACCCAGCTTCAGATCTACACCTGCAACGGCAGCGGCGCGCAGAAGTGGGTGCAGTCGCTGGCGTACCCGACTTCCACGGCCGACGGTCAGTGGCACCACGCCGTGCTGACCAGCGACGCCACCACGCAGAGCCTGTACGTCGACGGACGGTTGGTGAACTCGAGCAAGAGCAGCCAGACGCTGCAGCCGAGCCAGCTCGCTTACGCCTACCTGGGCGGCGGCTATACGGCGATGAACGCGACCGGCCTGACCGTGAACAGCACGGCGTATTACAAGGGCTCTTTCGCCGAAGCGGCGTTCTACTCGACGGCGCTGAGCGCTGCGGACGTTGCCGGCCACTACGCGGCGGCGCGCAACTCCGCCGGTGTCACCCCGATGACCACGGTGACCGTCACCGACCCTGGCGGCCATTCGCTGGTAGACCAGTACGACACATTGAACAACGACCGGAAGCTCGCGTCGACAGACGGACTCGGTTACCAGACGAGCTTCGGGTACGACTCGGGCGGCTTCCAGCACACGGTCACCGATCCGGACGGTCACGTGACGACGACCGGCCACGACGCCGACGGCAATGTCGTCTCGACCACCACCTGCCAGAACCGGTCGGCGGACGCGTGCTCGACCAGCTATGCCACGTTCGCGCCCAACACCATGGGTCTCGACGCGGCGAAGGGTGCGACCATCACCTCGAGCGGAATCTCGGGGACGACCGGTCTCACCAGCGCCGCCCTCGTCGACGGCAACACGACGTCGGTGGCGGGCGCGCTCGGCTTCGAGACCGCGCTGCAGACCTCGGCGAACGTGACCCAGTGGGTTCAGGCCGACTTCGGCTCCACCAAGACGATCGACCAGATCGCGCTGTACCCGCGTACCGACGCGGCCGGCGGTTTCCCGCTGACCTTCACGCTCGCGGTTTCCGCCGACGGCACCGCCTGGAAGACGGTGTCGACGCAGACCAATCTGGCCGTGCCGGCCGCCGGCAAGCAGGCGACCTTCACCTTCGCCCCCACTGCCGCTCGGTACGTGAAGCTCAACGCGACCGCTCTGCGGCTGAGCCCGACCGCGAGCAAGTACGGCATCGACCTCGGCGAACTGACCGCGCTCAACGACAACCCGGATCCCACGGCCGGCATCCAGCTGACCACACGCGACGGGCGATCGGCGTCGCCGACCGACAACGCCTACCTCACGACCTACGACCACGACGCGCTCGGCAACGTCACGGGCGTGACCACGCCACCGGTGGACGGGTATCCGAACGGCCGGACGACGAAGGTCGACTACACCGACGGCACGACAGTCGCGGCGGCCGACGGTGGGTTCGCGCCGGCGGGCCTGCCGTACAAGACGACCTCGCCGGGCGGCGCGATCAACCTGGTCACGTACTTCAAGAACGGCGATGTGGCATCGACCACGGATCCGGACGGGCTGGTGACCAGGCTCGCTTACGACAACCTTGGGCGGGTCATCGGCAAGACGGCGGTATCCGACTCGTACCCCTCCGGGCTGACCACGACGTACGCCTACGACGGCCAGGACCATCTTGTCACCGAGTCGCAGCCGCCGATCGCGGACCGGATCACCGGCAAGGTGCACACCGCGGTGACAAGCACGGTGTACGACGCTGACGGTGACATCACCTCGCAGACGTTGGCCGATGCGACGGGTGGCGACATCTCGCGGACGACGACCACCGTGTTCGACGCCTACGACCGGGTGTCGTCGACGACCGACCCGGAGAACAACACCACGACCTTCGAATACGACCAGTACGGCGAGCGGACGGCCGAGGTCGACGCGCAGGGCACCCGTACGGAGTACGCGTTCGACCCCGACGGGCGCCTGCAGACCCAGGTACTGGCCAATTACACCGGGGACCCGGCGAATCCGCAGCCGGCGACGCGGCTGGTCGAGCTGTCCCGGGCGTACGACCCGGCCGGGCGGCTCGCGAGCCTGACCGATGCCCAGGGCACGACCACGTCGTACAGGTACACCGACGACGGGCTGCCCGTGACGACGACGCGGACCGACTATCAGGGCAAGAACCCGTACGTGGAGAGGGCCGCCACGTACGACGCGGCTGGCCACCTGGTCAAGGAAGTGACGAACAACGGGGCGACGACCACGCTGATCAAGGTTGACGCGGCGTCGCGCCAGACGTCGACCATCGTCGACCCCGACGGCGTCGGGCGCACGACGACACTGACCTACACGCCCGACGACGCCGTGGCTACCAACGTCGCGAGCGACGGAGCCGGCAACACGGTCACGACCACGGCCTCGTACGACAAGTCGGGTCACCTCACCGCCAAGTCGATCCGTACTAACAGCCCCGGCTACACGGACGACCTGACCACATCCTGGACGCTGGACCAGCGCGGCCTTCCGACGTCGCAGACCGACCCTGACCAGCACATCACGAGCTTCGTGTACGACGAAGCCGGGCGACTCGTGACCGTCACGGCGCCGGCCGTCGACACCGAGACCGGCGGGGGTGCACCCCGCAGCGTCCGGCCCACGACCAAGCAGGGATACGACACGTTCGGCGAGCCGGTCGAGTCCCAGGATGCGAACGGGAACGTCACCAAGACCTCGTACGACCGGGACGGGCACACGGTCAGCAAGACCACACCCAACTACTTCCAGCCCGGTTCGTTCGTGCCGATCACGGCGACAGTCACTCGGAAGTACGACTCCGTGGGCAACCTGGTCGACTCCTACGATCCCGACCTGCGGGAGACGAGCTACCTCTACGACCAGCTCGGCGACCAGACACAGACGACCACTCCTGACGGCGGCGTCACGCATACAACGTACGACAAAGCGGGCCACGCGCTCAGCGTCACCGATCCGACCGGCGCCGAGAAGGACGCGACCTACGACCACCTCGGTCGCATGGTCACCAGTACCGTCATCGAGCGGCACCCCAGCCCGGTCGCGTTGACCACCACCTACTCGTATGCGGCGTCGGCGACGAACCCGGGCGGCGCCTGGCTCGCATCGGTCACGTCGCCGGCCGGCGCGACGACCTCAACGGGCTATGACAACTTGGGAGAGCCGGTCGCCAAGACCGACACCGCCGGCAACACCACCACATACGGCTTCGACCTGCTGGGCCGCGAACGTTCGCAGACCAACCCGGACGGTACGTCGAGCACGGTGGCGTTCGATCAGGGCTCGAACCCGGTGCTGCTGCGATCGCTGGACGCCGACGGAACGGTGCTGACGGCCCGGTCGGCGGCCTACGACGGCAACGGCAACAAGCTGAGCGCGACCGACGCGCGGGGCCACACCACGACCTTCACCTACGACACGGCGAACGACCTGACCAGGGAGGTGCAGCCGGTCGCCGACGACCACGCGATCACCACCTCGTTCGGCTATGACCCCGCCGGCCACCGCACCAGGTTCACCGACGGCCGAGGCAACAGCTGGACATACACGTACAACGGCTGGGGTCTGCCGGAGTCGACCGTCGAGCCGCCCACCGCCACCTACACGTCGGATGCCGACCGGACCACGACGACCACCTATGACGAGCGCGGGCTGGCCGTCAGCCAGACGCTGCCCGGCGGAGTCATGGTGTCCAACACCTACGACGCGGTCGGCAACCTGACGACCACCTCCGGCAAGGGTGCGGAAGCCGACACGGCAACGCGGACGTTCGGCTACGACAAGGACCAACGGGTGACGTCGGCGTCGACCGCCGGTGCCGTCTCCTCGTCCGAGACGTTCGGGTACGACGACCGTGGTGACCTGACGTCGACGGCAGGCGACGGCGGTGTCAGCAGCTTCGCGTACAACGGCGACGGGCAGATGACGGCTCGTACCGACGCGGCGGGCACGGCGAGTTACGCGTACGACGGCACGGGTCGCCTGACCACGGTCGACGACGCCTCCACCGGGGCCCGGCTGGTCGTCTCCTACAACAAGATGTCGCAGGTCAGCTCCATCACGTACGGGGCTGCGGACGTCCGGTCGTTCGGGTACGACGCGCTGCACCGGATAACCACCGACAGGCTCACCACCTCCGCCGGTGACGCGGTCGCGTCGATCGCATATGGGTACGACGCGAACAACAACGTCACGTCGAAGACCACGACGGGCTTCGCCGGATCGGCTGCCAACACCTACGCCTATGACCAGGCCGACCGGCTCACCACCTGGTACAACGGGCCCGCCACGACGCAGTACGACTACGACGACTCGGGCAACCGGGTGCGGGTCGGCTCTGACGTGTTCACCTACGACGCCCGCGACGAGCTGACGTCGGACGGCAAGACCTCGTACACGTATTCGGCCCGGGGAACCCGGAGCCAGTCGGGCGACGTCGTGGCGAACTTCGACGCGTACGGGCAGATGACCGCCTCGGGCACTCAGCGTTACACCTACGATGCCCTCGGGCGGACGTTGACGTCGGGGTCCTCCTCCTTCACCTACAGCGGCGTCGGCAACGACGTCGCAGCGGACGGGACCAGCACGTACAGCCGTGACCCGGGCGGCTCCCTGCTCGGGATCGCCTCCGGATCCGACAAGCGGTTGGCATACGTCGACCGGCACACCGACGTCGTCGGTACGTTCGGCGCGTCGTCGGCAGTGCTGGCTGGATCCACGGCGTACGACCCCCTCGGCAAGGTCCTCGCCTCCGACGCGACGATCGGCAACCTCGGCTATCAGTCGGGCTGGACCGACCCGGCCAGCGGAAACGTCAACATGGCGGCGCGCTGGTACAACCCGGCCAACGGGCAGTTCCTGAGCAAGGACACCGCGGCGCAGAACCCGGTGCCCAAGTCGGCCGCGGCCAACCCCTTCGCGTTCGTCGACGACGACCCCATGACCGGCACCGACCCGTCCGGCCACGGTTGGCTCTCCGACGCCTGGCACGCCACCACTCATGTCGTGTCGACCGCCTGGCACGCGACCACACACGCCGTCTCGACCGCATGGAACTGGACGACCTCGAAGGTGTCCGAGGCCTGGCACGCCACCACCTCGTTCGTCAGCAACACCTGGAACGCGCTGGTCCGCAAGAGCGAGGAGGCCCTCCACAGGATCGAGGACGAGTTCCGGGCCGAGGAGAAAGCCTTCAACGGCTGGCTCAAGCAACAACAGGCCAGATTCGCCGCCATCAATGCCGAAATCAAGGCGAAGGCGGAGGCGTACAAGAATCAGCTCAAGGCGCTCGACGCCCAAGTCGACAAACTAGCCCAGAAGGGCTTGAAGTATGTCAAGAACCACGCGGCCTCGATCGCCACGTTCGTCGTCTCGACGGCGGCGTTCATGGGCTGTGAGGCAGTCCTGGGCGCCGTCACCGGCGGTGTCGGCGCCGTAGCCGGAGCCGGTGTCTGCGGCGCGGTTTCCGGTGCCATCGGCGGCCTGGTCGATCAGGGCTTCAAATGCGCCAAGGACCACTCGCAGTGCGGCGCATCCTCGTTCCTCGGTGCGGGCTTGGTCGGCGGCGTCATCGGTGGGCTGTCCGGCCTGGGCGGCGCGATCGGCGGCAAGTTCCTGAAGGCGGTCGGGGGCCGAGCCCTCGAGGCGGTCGGCGGTCTGTTCGGCAGGAGCGCCGAGGCCACGGCCGAGGGGGCTGGGGAGAGTGCCGCCTCGGCAGGCGCCGAAAGCGCCGCCGACAGTGCGGCCTCCTCGGCCGAGGACTCAAGCGCCTCCCGCGCGGCTGACAGGCCAGGCGAAGAGCCGTCGGAGGCCTCGGAACCGGAGAAGGCATCGGAGGAGAGCAGTTGTGGGGGCGCGGCGCGGCCGCACAGCTTCACCGGCACGACCAAGGTCCTGCTCGCCGATGGCACCACCAAGGCCATCGACAAGGTCCGGGTGGGCGACAAGGTCAAAGACGCGGAGCCAGGAAAACTCCACGCGGAGACCCAGATGGTCGAGCGTGTCATCGTCACCACCACCGACCACGACTTCGTGGACCTGAAGGTCTCCGCCAAACGCCCATCCAAGCTGACCCGCAGCGCAGTAGCCCTCGCCGCAAGCGTTGCGGCCCTGACCGGCACACTGACGACGACCTTCCATCACCCGTTCTACGACCGCACACAAGCGGCGTTCGTCGAGGCCAAAGATCTTCAGCAGGGCGACGAGCTTCAGACCCCGACAGGTGTCGCCACGGTCGCCGCCAAGCGCACGTACCACACGACCGCAGTCACCTACGACCTCACCATCGCCGGCCTTCACACGTACTATGTGCTCGCAAGCAACACCCCGCTGCTGGTACACAACAACAACGGTGCCTGCCCAATCACCGATCCTGGCAGGCAAGTCGAAAGCGGAAGCACCGATCTCAGTCGAGCCACGCGTGATCAACGGGTTATAGACAAGAACAAAGGGAACTTGTACGCCGCTGCCAAGGTTCAGGGCAGAATATTCGTAGCACATTCCAACGAAGATGCGCACGCGGAGCAGTGGCTTCTCGCGGATATCCGCGACGCTAATTTCGACTTAGAAGACATTGATGAAATTTACTCTGAATACGGAATGTGTCCAGGGTGTCAAGGTGTTCAGCGAGGGAAGGGGAGCATTGAGGCAATCTTGCCGCAACTGAGGCCCGACGCGGACGTTACCTATAGCATTCCGTTTGCGAATCCAGCTTCGCGATCTGCAGCAAGAGGGGCACTTAAGGATCTGATCAATAGTATCTTTGAGTAACAATAATTCGGAGGTGAAAGTGGAGTTCCTAACCTATTCCGGCGAAATGCCGCCCGGATGCCCCGAAGGCGTTTGGAGCGAACTGTGCCGGACCGGCCTGCCGAGCGTGCGTGTCAACATATTCACGCCCGCGAAACGACCTGTTTTGATATCCGCTGGTAGTGAGGGCACGCAGGCGGACGGAATTCTTTTAGGATATTCCAGGGAAAACGTCGAGTTATATCTAGAATTCCGTTCGGGTAATGTACTCCTGCTCTGGCCGCAGGAGGAAGGCCGCGCTGTCGTGAATACTTCTTTAAGTGCATTCCGGGAGTCGCTTGTGCAGGTCGACGCCAGGTACCCTTTCTATCCAAAAGACCGAGACTTGGATATGGCGCAGGATGCGGAAGAGGCTCTGCGCCGGATTCTGACGGAAATTGACGGAGCGGCTACCGCCGATCCAGATGGATATTGGTCGTCCTTTCTTGAGGATGTGGCGGTCGGCGACTATGCTGCCACTGCACTGTGAATAGTGACTTTAAATAGTAGTTTCTACTGTCCTATCGCCGAAATGGAAGGCTGTTCCCGGGCTGCAGTGTCATCTCTGAGCGTTGAGCATGGCTCGAACCTTGGCTTGTGCGCCGCAATCTGCAGGATTTCGTCGGGCGCTTGTCAGTCAATCTCGGCAGCCTCCGCGGGCTGCTTGCGAGGCATTACTGGACTAGCTGTACCGGCCTGCAGGGGGCCGCTATCTGAAACAGGCGGACGCCGATCAGCAACGACGGTTGATCCCGTAGTAGGTCGGCTGCCAACAGTCGATGACCGCGTCCAGAGATCGGGTCCGACAGTTGCGGCCACTGTTTGTGGCGCCGGATCCTGCGCAGCGGAGCGAAGCGGTCATCGGACGTCCCGACCGGGATCAGGACGGAGGCGGTCGGCAGCGGCGTCCAACTCACTTCCAACCCTGCTGGCCTCTTCGGGCATGGTGAGTGATGTTTGATCTTGATTTGTTTCGGCACCTGGTCGTCCCGCCGGACAACGCGCCGGTGGCAAATGACTGGAGCGCGGTTGAGGCGCGTCTGGGTACCGGCCTGCCGTCGGACTACAAATCGCTGGTGGACACGTACGGGCTCGGCTCGTTCGGCAACTTCTTCCACGTCTTCTGCCCTGACGCCGGGTCGAAGCGGGGTCTCGACCTCGAGTACCAGCATGAGCGCACTACCTGGGCGCTCGACTACCTGGCGGAGCGTGGCCACACCCTGCCCCACCCCTCCGCCGACCTGCTCTCCTGCGGCCGCTCCGACAACGGTGACGTGGCGTACTGGATCACCGCGGGGAGCGATGACCCGGAGCAGTGGCGAATTGGCCTGGGAGAGACGCGCGGCCACCTGTGGGAGGAATTCGACGGTGGCCTCGGTGAGTGGCTGGCGGCCGTCCTATCTCGTCGCATCCGCATGAAGATCTTCCCCAAAGACTTCCCCCGCCGAACAGTCCGCTTCACCCCCATCACGTGATGCTGACTGGTCACGGTGTGTTCGGTGGCGTAATCGGGAGCCGGTCCAGACGGCGGTAAGCGCCTGGACGTAGCGTCCGCCTCCACGGCCGGCGACGCAGTCGACCTGCAGTAGGCCACCAGCCTTGTACGGACTGACCGGTGTACCCCGTCTATCCGAAGTCGTAGCCATGCCACTCGGAGCCGGGGGCACCCGCGCGGCCGTGGCTACTGAGAGTGATGCCTTCGCCGCGTGTGCGTCCGCGCTGAGGTTGCGGCGTGGGCCCGGGCGTGATGACGCGCCATCGGGTGCGGGGGAGGGGCAGTGCGCCGTCCGGTGGAGGTGGCGGGGGACGTTCGGCTCAGCCGGCCGCGCCATCCGGCCACCGTCTGGGGCCTTTGCGGCAAGCAGGCCATCGCTTCGGCCCCGGCCGCTCGGGTCGAACTTTGCCGGCCGGTCGGGCACTTGCAGCGAAGGTGACGGTTTGCCAAAGGATTCGATGCGGCCTGTCGATACGGCGACCGTCGGAACCCGGCAATCCACGCAGCCGGTTGACGAGGTCGACAATTCGTTGCGACCGGTTTCGTTTCTTGGCTCCAGTGCGGAACGCCGAAAGTCGGCCCCGATCCGCGCATCGTTGTCCGCTGCCGGTCCATGGGGTCACCGATTCCGCACCAACGGCTGATGCATCACCGCTGCGCCCCTGGTCCAGATCTTCCGCGGTCTAGCTATGAGTGATTACTGCTGACCGCAACGTAACTGACGGTGGCGGCCGACGGATCCTACGGCGTTCACTTCCCCGCCGTCGCGAACTATGGTCTCCGCAGGAAGAGGCCAAGTAGGGCACCCGAGTTTGGCCCGATTCCTCGCATGTGCGATTCGTACGTCGTCGTCTTGTGTCATCCAGGTGAATTGTTCCTTACGCGTGTCGAAGCTGCAGATCAGATACCTCCGCGGTGCTGCCGACGGCTGGACAGCGTTGCTATTTCTGGTCCCCAGCAGTAGCGAGAAGCCTCCGGTCGACAGATTGATGGCACGACCCCGCACGAAAGACCACTACGGGAGGGGAACATGGTGCGCTCCTGGCGTTCCGCATTGACCACGGCGGGCGCGACCGCCGCGACGGCGGTCCTGACCGTCACGCCGGCCTTCGCGGCGGCACCGGCCGGTAGCCGGGTCGAGTTGAAGGTCCTGGTGGTCACCGACGGCGGGCCGGCAACCGCGGCGATCGCGGCCGAACTCAAGTCGGAGGGGACGCCCTACCAGGAGGTCAACCTGCGCGACGGCGGGCGGCCCACGGTCGACGCCGCGTTCCTGGCCGACACGGTCACCAGCGGCGGGCGGTTGGTCGACCGGGCGCACTACCAGGCAGTGGTGGTGCCCGGGCCCGACTCGTTCGGCAACGCCGCCGAGTCGGCCGCGCTCACCGCGTACGAGCAGAAGTTCGACATCCCGCAGGTGAACGCCTATGTCTACCCCGGCGTCGGGATGGGTTTGCAGACGCCCACATACGCCGGGTCGCTGGACGGCGTGACCGCGACCCTGACCCCGGCCGGCCTGGGCGTCTTCAGCTATCTGAAGGGTTCGGTGCCGTTCGAGGACAACTCGCCGGCGGTCACCGAGTCGTACGGGTTTCTCGCGGAACCGTCGCCCGCCGACGTCGCCACCGGCGCGATCGCCACGCCGCTGCTGACCGCCACCGCACCGAACGGCACCGCCGGCAACAGCCTGATCACCGAATACCGGGCGGACAACCGGCGCCAACTCTCGCTGAGCTTCGTCTACAACGCGGCTCAGCAGCAGTTCCGGCTGCTCGCCCCGGGCATCGTCAACTGGATGACCGGCGGGGTGCACCTGGGCCTCAGCCGGAACTTCCTGTCGGTGCAGGTGGACGATGTGTTCATGCCGGATGCCCGGTGGAGCACCACCGGCAACTGCACCCCGGGTGAGGACTGCCCGGACGGCACCGCCACCACGGACATCCGGATGACCAGCGCCGACGTGTCGGCCGTCTCGTCGTGGCAGACCAGCCGCAACTTCACCTTCGACATGGTTTTCAACGGCAACGGCAGCGCCGAGGCCGCCGCGGACGCGTTCCTCGGCGTGGACCCGCTGACCGCTGCGCTCGTGGCACGCCGGGGAAGCTTCCGGTGGACCAACCACACCTGGAACCACGAGTACCTGGGCTGTGTCCGGGACGTCACGGTCATCCCGTGGAAATGTTCGACCACCACGGCGGGCACCACCGACTGGGCCTCCCGGTCCCTCATCAACTCCGAGATCAGCAAGAACGTCACCTGGGCGACGAGCTTCCTGCGTCAGCTGCCGATCGACCGGACCGAGCTGGTCACCGGTGAGCACTCCGGTCTCTTCTACCTGCCGCAACAGCCGCAGACCAACCCGAACCTGGCGCCGGCGCTGACCAGCCAGGGCATCAAGTGGCTGGCCGCGGACAACTCCCGGATGCCCGAGCAGATCCAGGTCGGCTCGGCGCTGACCGTGCCGCGGTACCCGATGACCGCGTACTACAACGTCGGCAAGCGCGCCGAGATGGTCGACGAGTACAACTGGATCTACACGTCCCGGGCCGACGGCGGCAGTGGCATCTGCGAGGACAACCCGGCCACCACCACCTGCATCACGCCGCTGAACACCACCACCGGCTACCAGGACTACATCGTGCCGCTGGAGACCCGGCTGGCGCTGAACCGGACCCTCGGCAACGACCCGCGCCCGTACTACGTGCACCAGGCCAACCTCGCCGAGGACCGGATCCTGCTGACCATGATGGACAGCATCCTGACCCGGTACCGGTCGCTGATCGCCGACAACGCGCCGTTCGTCAACCCGCGGATGAGCGCGGCCGGTCTGGAACTGCAGCGGCAGAACGCCTGGCGCGCCGCCGTCGCCGGCGGCAAGGTCAGCGGTTACCTCCAGGACAAGACCGTGCACATCGACGCGCCGGCCTCGCTCGCGGCGCCGATCACCGCCATCACCGGCACCCGGCGCGGCACGACCACCTTCGGTGAGGCGTACGCCGGGAACCGCTCGGCCTGGACGATTCCCGCCGTCAACGGCACCGTCGACCTGGTGCTTCCGTGAAGGTCGCACTACTCACGGAGGGGACCTACCCGCACTCGATGGGTGGGGTCAGCGTGTGGTGTGACCAGCTGTTGCGTGGCTTGAAACACCACGAGTTCGACGTGTACGCGATCGTGGCCTCCGGCGTCGAGCCGGCCGTGTGGGAACTGCCGGCGAACGTCACGGCCCACGGCATCGCGCTGTGGCCGCCGGTCGCCGGCCGGCCCCGGTCCCGCACGCCCCGGACCGCCGAGCGGCTCGCCTCGGCGTACGGGGACCTGATCGAAGCGCTGCTGCTGCCGTCCGAGTCGGCCGCCGACGCCTTCGCGGCGGCGCTGCGCGGGATCGTCGAACACGCCGCATCCGAGACGGTGGGGACGGACCTGTCCCCGTACGGCGAAATGGCGGTCAGCCGGCTGTTGAAGGCGTGGGCGGCGAACGCCGCGCTGAGCCAGGTCGCCGTGCCGTCGGTACTGGACGCGTTGACCGCGGTGGACGTCATCGAGCGTTCACTGCGGCCCCTGCTGCACCCGACGCCGCGGGCGGACGTCACCCATGCGGTGACCAACGGGCTGGCCGCCCTGCCCGGCCTCGCCGCCAAGTGGCGGTACGGCACGCCGATGCTGCTCACCGAGCACGGCGTCTACCTCCGTGAGCGATACCTCGGGCTGCGCGCCGCCGAGTACAACTGGCCGATCAAGGCGACTCTCGCCGCGTTCCTCCGGCTGCTCTGCACCACGGTGTACCGCAGCGCGGATCTGGTCGCCCCCGGCAACAAGTACAACCGCCGCTGGGAGACGAAGTTCGGCGCGCACCCGGAGCTCATCGAGACCGTCTACAACGGCGTGGAACCCGACGACTTCCCGACGGCCGGCGCGGAGCCGGAGGCACCCACCGTCACGTGGGCCGGCCGGGTCGATCCGATCAAGGATCTGGAAACCCTGATCCGCAGCTTCGCACTGGTGCACGCGGAAATGCCCGAGGCCCGGCTGCGCATCTTCGGCGGCACCCCGGCCGGGGCCGAGGGGTATCGGCAGCGGTGCGAGGCTCTGGTCGTCAAACTGGGACTGGCCGGAGCGGCGACCTTCGAGGGCCGGGTGGCGGAGATCCGCGACGCCTACGCGGCCGGGCATGTGGTGGCGCTGTCGAGCATCTCCGAGGGTTTCCCGTACACCCTGATCGAGGCGATGACCTCGGGCCGGGCGACGGTCTCCACCGACGTCGGCGGTGTCAGCGAGGCGGTGGGCAGCACCGGCCTGGTGGTGCCGCCGCGTGACCCTGAGGCGATGGCTGCCGCCTGCCTGGCGCTGCTGCGCGACGACACCCGGCGGCGGGAACTGGGCCGGCAGGCCCGGGAGCGGGCGCTGGCCAACTTCACCGTGGACAAGGCGGTCGACAGCTACGACGCCATCTACCACGACCTGGCTTTTCGGCAGTCGCGAAGGCTGGAGAACACCGCCGTCGCCGACACCGTCGTACTGAACATCGTCGTACCCGACCCGGCCGGTCCCGAGGCGGCGGGTATCCGATGACCGTCGACAGCCCGTACGCCGATCTGATCGAGAAGATGTCGCCGGTCTGTGCCGTGGCGGTCGACTCGTACGAGGTGGCCGCGGTGTTGGAGGCCGACGGGATCACCGATGTGGCGGCTCAGGAGCGCTATTCGGCCCGGGACGTCTTCGACCTCGCCGACCGGTTGTTCCGGCTGCGCCCCCGAGTGCGTCAGGCCGATCGACCGGCCCCCGATCCGTGGCAGGCCACACCGGTGACGCATGTCCTGCGGGGCGTGCTGTTCGCGCTTCCCGCACTGGCGTACCTGGCTGTCGCGGACCGGATCGCCGGGCCGCGTCCCACCGCCCTGCTGGTCGTTTCGGTGCTGCTGTCCTGGACCGTCGGGCAGGGCCTGGCTCACCTGGGGTACGCCCGGCTCGGCCGGGCCGATCAGCGAGCCGCCGCCGTACTCGGTGGCGCCGCCCTGATCGTCGGGTTGCCCGCGGTGACGGTCGTGGCAGCGCTGGGGATCGCCCTCGGCGTTTCGCTGACCGTCACGCTGATCGCCGCCGGTCAGGTGGCATATGTCCTGGCCGCCACGGTCGCTCTGGTGCTCGGCCGGGAGTGGTGGCTGCTGGCCGCGCTGGTTCCGGGCGTCGGCGCCGGGATCGGCAGACTCGTCGCCGGGCCGGACGCGGGTCCTTCCGGTCTGCTCGCGGCGGCCGCCGCGCTCAGTGTGGCCGCCGCCATCGTGGTGGCGGGCTGGCAGCACCTACGGGGTGTCCGCCCGCAGCTGCCCAGCCGGGTGGATGTGGCCGCCGCGTCACCGAATGCGGCATTCGGTGCCGTGGTCGGGGCATTGCTGATCTTCACCCCGGTGGCCCGGGCGCTGGATGCGACCCCTGACCCGCGGATCGGTGTCGGGACGGCCCTGGCCATGGTGCTGCCGCTGTCGGTCAGCATGGGAGTCGCCGAGTGGCTGCTCTTCCGCTATCGCTCGGCCGCCCGCCGCGCGATGGCCGAGGCCCGCACCCTGCAGGCGTTCGGCCGCCGGGCGTCCACGGCCCTGTCCGGGGTGACAACCGCATACCTGGCCGTCCTGGTCACCATCTTCCTGGCCGGAATCGGTCTGACGGCGCTGCTCACCGGCGTGCTGCCGGCTGCCTGGCCCGTCGCCGCGGCGGTGTTGACCGGGGTGGCGTTGTTCCTGGCACTGCTGCTGATGTCCTTCCACCTCCGTGGGCCGGCCGTGCTGGCCTGCCTGGCCGCGCTGGCCGCCAGTCTGCTCCTGGCCCCCTTCGCGCCACCCGAGACCATTCAAGCCGTCACCGCTGCCGGCTTGCTGATCGGCCTGTACGCCTACGCCCACGTGACCTTACGACGGGCCCAGCTCCACCTCTGATACCACGGTCGATCCCCGCGGTGCATCGATCCCGGTGTATCGCTCCGCCTGTGTATTGATCCCCGAAGGAGACTGCTCATGACGACGGTCGCAGTAACCGGTGCCGACGGCTTCATCGGCTCCCACCTGGTCGAGAACCTGGTCGAGCGCGGTCACCGCGTGCGCGCCATGGCTCAGTACAATTCGCTCGGCACCTGGGGCTGGCTGGATGCGCTCAGTCCCGACGTGATGGCCAACGTGGAAGTGCTCACCGGCGACGTCACGGACAGCGACACGGTGCGCGACCTGATCACCGGCGCCGGCACGGTTTACCACCTCGCCGCCCTGATCGCGATCCCGTACTCCTACCGGGCGCCCCGTTCCTATGTGAACACCAACGTGATCGGCACGCTCAATGTGCTGGAGGCGGTCCGGGAGCAGGGCTGCGACCGGCTGGTGCACACCTCCACCAGCGAGACGTACGGCACCGCGATGACCGTGCCGATCAGTGAGACGCACCCGGTGCAGGCGCAGTCGCCGTACGCGGCCAGCAAGGCCGGCGCCGACAAGCTGGTGGACAGCTACCACGCCAGCTTCGACACCCCCACGGTGATCATGCGACCGTTCAACACGTTCGGGCCGCGGCAGTCCGCCCGGGCGGTCATCCCGACGGTGATCAGCCAGCTCGCCGCCGGCGCCGACGAGATCCGGCTGGGCGCGCTCGACCCGACCCGTGACTTCCTCTTCGTGCACGACACCGCCGAGGCGTTCGCCACCGTCGGCACCGCACCGGCCGAGAAGGTGGTCGGCCAGTCCTTCAACGCCGGCACCGGCGACGAGATCTCCATCGGCAAGCTGGCCGAGATGATCTGCGCGCTGATGGGCCGGCCGGTGCCGGTGCGGCTGGAGAACGAACGGTTGCGCCCGACCAACTCCGAGGTGATGCGGCTGGTCTGCGACAGCAGCAAGCTGCGGGCGGCCACCGGCTGGGCCCCGGCCCATGACCTCGCCTCCGGGCTCAAGCTGACCATCGACTGGTTCCTGGACCCGGCGAACCTCGCCAAGTACCGCCCCGGCACCTACGCGCGTTGAGGAGAACCGACCATGCACGCAGTGATCCTGGCCGGCGGGAAAGGCGTGCGGCTGCGGCCGTACACGACGGTGCTGCCGAAGCCGCTGGTGCCGATCGGTGACCAATACTCGATCCTGGAAATCATCATGCGGCAGCTGTCGCAGTTCGGCTTCCGCTCCGCGACCCTGGCGATCGGCCACCTCGGACACCTGATCCGGGCCTACGTCGGCGATGGCCGGCAGTGGGGCCTGGAGCGGGTGGACTTCACCACCGAGGAGTCGCCGCTGGGCACCATCGGGCCGTTGCTGGGTCTGCGCGACCAGCTACCGGAGCACTTCGTGGTGATGAACGGTGATGTCCTGACCGACCTGAACTACGCCGATCTGCTGGACCGGCACCGCAACAGCGGGTCCGAGCTGACGGTCGCCACCTTCGCCCGGCAGGTGAAGATCGATTTCGGGGTGCTGACCTCCGTGGGCGGTCGCATCGTCGACTTCACCGAGAAACCCACCATGGACTATCGGGTGAGCATGGGGGTGTACGGCATGTCGGCGAGCGCACTGCGCCGGTACACCCCGGGCCTGCCCCTGGGTTTCGACGAGCTGGTGCTGGACATGCTGGCCCAGGGACGGGGTCCGGCCGAGTACGAATTCGACGGCAACTGGCTGGACATCGGCCGGCCGGACGACTACGACCGGGCCAACACCGAGTTCGGGGTGCTCGCTCCGCTGTTGTTGCCGCAGCTGCGGGCCGAGGCGGCCTGATGCGTTGTCTGCTGATCGGTGCTTCCGGGTTCATCGGTGGCCGGGTACGTGAGCGCCTCGGGGCCGACCCGGCGGTGACCGTGATCCCGGCCGGCCGGTCCGGCCCGTTGCGGCTGGACCTGGCCGGTGCGAGCCACGACGAACTGGTCGCCCGGCTGCGCGAGACCGAACCCGACGTGGTGATCAACTGCGCCGGGACGACGGACGGCGATCCGGCCGGCCTGGCCGCCGGCAACGTGGTCGCGGTGGCCCGGCTCCTCGCCGCGCTGCGGTCGTCCGCCCACCACGGCAAGCTGATCCATCTCGGCTCGGCGGCGGAATACGGGCCGGTGCCGGAGGGCCTGGCGGTGCCGGAGAGCTGCCCGCCGCGGCCGGTGTCCGCGTACGGAATGAGCAAGCTGGCCGGGACCGAGCTGGTGCTCGCCGCCCGCCGCGACGGCCTGGCCGCCACCGTGCTGCGGATCTTCAACCCGATCGGACCGGGCACCCCGGAGACGCTCCTTCCCGGTCGCCTGGTGTCAGCGGTACGAACCTCCGCGGTCACCGGCGACCGAGCCCAACTGGGCCCGTTGGACGGGCACCGCGACTTTGTCGACGTCCGGGACGTGGCCGAGGCGGTAGCGGCGGCGGTCACCGCGGCCGGTCCACTGCCCGAAATTCTCAACATCGGCAGTGGCCGCGCCACCCCCCTGCGCGATCTGGCGGCCATGGCGGCGGAGATGGCCGGGGTGGCGATGCCGGCCGAGGAGCGCAGCGGATCGCCGCGGTCCGCCGCGGTCACCTGGCAGCAGGCGGACATCACCGCAGCCGCGTCGACGCTGGGGTTCCAGCCGGCGTACCCGCTGCTGACGTCCCTGCGGGACATGGGTGTCGCCGATCCTCCCCCCGCCCGGTGAGCGCGCTGGTCGTACCCGCCTATTTTCACCCCGCCGTCGCCGGCGACGACTGGCGGGCGCTCGCCGCACACGGCAGCTCGGTGCGCGCAGTGGTGCTGAACTCGGCCGACGGCCCGGGGCCGGCGCCCGAACGGGAGTTGACCGCCGCCGCGGTGGCGACCGGTCGTCCGCTGCTCGGCTACGTCGACACCGACTACGGCCGGCGCAGCCCGACCGCGGTGCACGCCGACGTGGACCGGTGGCACCGTTGGTATCCGACCGCCGGTCTGTTCCTCGACCGTGTCTGCAGCCAGCCGGAACTGTTGCCGTGGTACACCGAGTTGGTGGAGGGCATCCGGCGCCGGACGCGGGGCACGGTGGTGTTCAACCACGGCGCCCACCCGCACCCCGGCTACGCCGTACTCGCCGATGTGCTGGTGACCTTCGAAGGGCCGTACGCCGCGTATGAAAATCTCGTGGCGCCGGACTGGGCCCGGCAGCTGCCGCCCGACCGGCTCTGGCATCTGGTGTACGACACCCCGGAGGAGTTGCTGCCCCTGGCCCTGGACCGGGCCGCGGCGGCCGGGGCGGGCGGCGTCTACGTGACCGACCGGGCGGGAGCGAACCCGTGGGACGGCTTGCCCGCCTACCTGGCGGCGGAGGCCGAAGCCTGGTGCCGATGACCGGCCGGCGCCTTGCCGCCGTCCGGACCACGCTGCTGCTGACCACGCTGTTGCTGCTGACCGCCTGCCGGCCGGGCGTGCCCGCGGCCACCGTGCGCCCCGGCGCGACCGAGGTCACGTCACAGCCGGACGCGCAACGTTGGGTGCCCGCACCCGGCGTCACGTGGCAGTGGCAGCTCACCGTGCCGGTCGACCCGACCGTGAACGCCACGGTCTACGACATCGACGGTTTCCTCAACGGTGCGGATCTGGTGTCCGACCTGCATCGTCGGGGGCGCAGGGTGGTCTGCTACGTCGAGGTCGGCTCGGCCGAGGAGTTTCGCCCCGATTACCTGGACTGGCCCAGGGAACTGCTCGGCAGGCCCAACGGCTGGCCGGGGGAGCGGTGGCTGGACATCCGCGACCCGGCGAGATTGAGGCCGGTGCTGGCCGCCCAATTCGACATGTGCCGGGCGAAAGGTTTCGACGCGATCGAACCGGACCTGATGGACGGGTACGCCAACGACACGGGTTTCCCGGCCTCGGCGGCCGACCAGCTGCGGTTCAATCGGTTCGTCGCGCGGCTCGCCCACGATCGCGGCCTGTCCGTGGCGCTCAAGAACGACGTCGAGCAGGCGGCCGAGCTGGTCGGCGACTTCGACTTCACGGTCAACGAGGAGTGCGCCGCCTTCGCCGAGTGCTCGCGCCTGACGCCTTTCATCCGGGCCGGGAAGGCGGTGCTGCACGCCGAGTACGATCTGGCGCCGGCTGAATACTGCGCCGAGTCTCATCGCCTGCGCCTCAGCTCCCTGCACAAGAATCGCAACCTGGACGCCGTCGCCACACCATGCCCGGCAGGCTGAGCGGCTGGTCCCCGTTAATGATCAACTTTGCCGGTACGTTGGGGGCTCGGCCGTCCACCGGCGGGTGGCGGCCAGGGCGTCGCGCTGCTCGGCAGGGCGGGGGTGGCTGGTGGCGGAGGCGACGCTGTCCAGGATGGCGGTGATGGTGACGCCGATGGCCAGGGTGATCAGCGCGGTGGCGATTCTCGGGCCGGGTTTGTCGGCGAGGGTCAGCGGGGTGATGACGCCGATCAGGGTGATCAGGGCCATGATCCAGCGGAAGAAGCGGCGCGGCTCGGCGACGGCCAGGGTGAGCAGGTGCAGCAGGCCGGCGGCGAGGAGGGTGGCCAGCGCGGCGCCGGTGGCGTAGGTGGCGGTGTGTGCGTCGCCCCAGGCGCCGTGGCTGCGACGGGCCAGCACGGGCACGTCGAACAGGCCGCGGGCGATGAGTACGCCGGCGATCGCGACCAGGGCCGCGACCAGGGCGGCCGCGACGGCGCTGGCCCAGTAGCGGCCGGCGTTGATGGTGTACCGGTCCGATGTCGTACCGACGTCGTCGCCGTAGCCGGTCATGGCAGGTCCTTTCGGTGGGAGGCCGGTCGCTTACCCCCGCCGGGACCGTTCATACCGGGCACCTCGGGCGCCGTTTCGCCGGCCCGCCCGGGTGGGCGCGAAGGGACGCGCGAGCGCCACTGGCGAGTCCGGAGGTTTGTGTCCCCTTCCGGGATCAGGGTCTGGTGACCCTCGCCGCGTCGTGCCCACCCGCATGGCAGGCCGCCGGCGGCGGAAAAGGATCTCGAGGAATTCCCCCTGTACGGTGCTGCCCGCCGAGCTGATCGACCGGCCGCTCAGCCGGCACGGGTCCAGGCGGCCAGGGTGGCCAGCACCGCGCGCAGGTCGCCGGTTCCGTGGTGGATCGCGCGTTGCCGGGTGGCGCCGTCGCCGCCGGCCCGCAGCCGGGTGAGCCCGTCGAGCACCGTCTCCAGGTCACCGGCCGCCCGCAGCGCGGGGCTGACCGTGGCGACGAACTCGTCGATGAATTCCCAGGCCGGCCGGGCGCGGCCCAGGCGCAGGTCGATGAGGTCCCCGCTGAGCCCGTCGTGCGCGGACTGCCAGTTCGCCGCGTTCAGCAGGCAGTCCCGCGGGCGGGGTGCGGGCCGGCCGGCGCGGATGTCGGCGATCGCGGTGGCGACGGCGGCCCGCACGAGCGCGGCCACCAGGATGGTGTCGTCGATGTCGGTGCAGACGTCACCCACCCGGATCTCGACGGTCGGATAGGTCGGGGAGAGACGGGCGTACCAGTAGATGGCGGCCTCGTCGAGCACCATCCCGGAGGCGACCAGCTGGGCCACCGTGCGGTCGTACTCGCGGGCGGACGCGAAGTAGGGGGTCGGACCCATGCTGGGCCAGCGCAGCAGCTGCACCGACCGCCAGCTGGCATGTCCGGTGTCGACACCCTGGAAGAACGGTGAGTTGCCGGTGAGCGAGCGGATCACCGGCAACCACACCTGCAGGTGGTTGCACACCTGCACGGCGATCTCCCGGTCCGGCACGCCGACGTGCACGTGCAGGCCGCAGGCCGCGGGGTCGAGGGCCACCGGGCCGTACCGGGTCACGAGATCCTGATATCGCGGGTCCGGCGGCACGGTGACGTCCTGCTCGGTCACCGGCGTGGCCCCGATGGCGACCAAGTGGGCGCCGGCCGCGTCGGCCGCGTCGGCCGCCGCCCGGCGCTGCTCCGCCAGTTGCGCCCGCATGTCGGGCAGTCCGGTGCAGACCCCGGTGACCACCTCCACCATGCTGCGTCGCATCTCCCGCCGGCTGCGGCTGCGGACCGGCTCCGGCAGGGCGGCGGTGACCCGGTCGGCGAGCGGTACGTTGCCGCCGGTGGCCGGGTCGAGCAGCAGGAACTCCTCCTCGACCCCGAGGGTGAGTGCCGGCGGTGTGTCCGGTCCGGTCGTGGTGGTGGCGGTCGCGGTCATCGAGCTCATGGGGCATCGTCCTTCGGCTTGCGGTGCGCCGGGCCGTTCCGGCGCGGGCGGCCTGCCTACCCCTGGCATATAGTGATAAACCACGCCAACCGACCACCTGCCAGGCGGCCCGGCCGCTCGCCGGGCCGCTCAGCGTGCCAGAGCGTGCGGATCGACGGTGGCATGTGGCAGGTCGACCAGGGTGAGAACCTGATCGGCGGTGCTGCCGGCGGGGGCGTACAGCCGCAGCGGGCAGCGCCGGCCGGTGGCCCGCGGGTCGCTGCGGTACAGCTGGCTGACCGCGGCGCTGGCCAGCAGGGTGACCGCGCTGAGGTCGACGACGAGGTCGTGACTGCCGCCCAGGGTGAGCCGATCGAGCTCGGCGCTCAGGTCGTCGACGTTGCCGGCGTCCAGCGGGCCGTGGATCGCCACCCGACTGCTCGGCGCGTTTGGCTGGTCGACGATCATCATCAGCTCCGGATCCGCGCCGGGCCGCACACTGCCGGACTGTCCGGCGGTCAGCGGCCGGAGCGGCCGCGACAGGCGGCGGTGGACCGTGACCGTCGTGCCGACCGCGCCGGTGTCGATGTCCAGCCGGTCGGCGAACGACGCGACCATGGCCAGCCCGAAGCCGTGGTCGCGGCGGAAGTCGTCGTCGCCGGGCCGCGGCCGCTCCCGCCAGCGACCCTGGTCCGCGACGGTGATCCGGGCCTCGCCGTCCGGGCTCACCCCGGCGGTCAGGGTGACCGTGCCGGCGCCGTGCTCCAGCGCGTTGGTGACCAGCTCGGTGACCACGTGAGCGAACGCGACCCGATCCTGGTCGCCGGTGGCGAGGGCATCGGCCCAGTCCTCGACGCCGGCCCGCAGGCCGCGTACGGAGACCGACCCGGGGGGCGCGGTCAGCCGCAGCGATGGCGGCGGGTCGCGCCGGGCCGCCACGAGCACGGTGATGTCGTCGGTGTGGCCGGTCCGCTGGATCAGCAGGTCCAGCGCGGTGAGGACGTCCCGCGGGCCGGGGCCGGACAGCGCGCCCGCCACCGCCCGGCACAGCGCGTCGTTCCCGGCGGCCGGGGTGCCGCCGGGCCGCTCGATCAGACCGTCGCTGTAGAGCAGCACGATCTCGTCCGGCTCCAGCCGTGCGGTCCGGGCCAGGTAGGTGGCGCCGGTGCCGAGCGGCCCGTGCCCGGACGCGGGCAGGAAGCGGGCCGCGCGCGGACCGGCGAGCAGGGGCGGCGGGTGGCCGGCGGAGCAGTAGGTGAGCCGGCCGTCGGCCGGATCGAGCTGGACGATGCACACGGTGGCGGCGTAGGCCTCGGGCACGCGGCGGGCCAGTCGGTCGGCGGCACCGACCGCGTCGAGCAGGTCGCCGGTCGCGCCGAGCCGGTCGTGCAGCACCGCCCGCAGCTGACCCATCGCGGCGGCCGCGGCCACGCCGTGCCCGACCACGTCCCCGACGATCAGCGCGACCCGGCCCTCGCCCAGCGCGACCGCGTCGAGCCAGTCACCACCGGCCGCGTCGGCGTCCCCGGCCGGCAGGTAGCCGCCATCGAGGCGCACGGACGGCAGCAGCGGCAGACCGGTGGGCAGCAGCTCGCGCTGCACCGCGGCGACCTCGTCGCCGGCCGCCGCGGACTCCCGCCGGGGGACACCGATCAGCTCGACACCGGCGACCGAGCCGGCGGCGTCGCGGCGCGGCGCGACCGTCAGGTCGATCTCCCGGTCCCCGGCCGGCCAGCCGTCCAACGTCTGCGGCACACCGGAGACGAAAACCTGGTCACAGATGTCCAACAGGGCGGGCACGGACAGCGGCAGGCCGACCACGGCGAAGCCGCCGAACACCTCGCGGAAGGCGTGGTTGACCGCATCGACCCGGTGCTGCGGGCCGGTCAGCCCGGCGAGCGCCACGGGCATCGAGTCGAAGACGGCACGGACCGCCCGCGCCCGGCCCACCTGCACGTCGAGCTCGTCCGGAGCGTCGGGCACCGAAGCCTCCCCGTTCTGCGCTGTCTGAGGTCCATCAAACCTCATCCGCGTACCGAAAGAAGATCAGGCGGGCGCCAGCAGGCGGGTCAGGCCGGCGACCGCGACGACCCGGCGGACGGTGGGCCGCACACCGGTCAGCCGGACCGTCACGCCGTGGGCGCGTCCGGCGTCCGCCACCCCGCGCAGCACGCGCGCTCCGGCGGCGCTCAGCAGCGACACCCCGGCCAGGTCGAGGACCAGCGCGCCGCCGCCCAGCCGGCGCAGCGTGTCCATGAGTGTCTCCTGCAGCAGGACGGCGCTGTCCGCGTCGATCTCGCCGCAGATCCGGGCCTCGGTCGCGCCGTCCGGCCGCAGGCGGCTGACCACCCGGCCGTCCATCGGGTCGGCGTCGTTGCCCGGCCAGGGCGGCACCGTGTCCTGCAGCAGCGCCTCGCGCAACCAGGTCAGGGCCCGGGTGAGCACCCGGGACACGTGCATCTGCGAGATGCCGATCTCGGCGGCGATCTGGGCCTGGGTACGGTCCTGGTAGAAGCGCAGGATCAGGATCCGGCGGACCCGCGGCGGGAGCCGGCGGGCGAGTTTGGCCACCGCGAGATAGTCGGCGACCTGGTTGAACGCGGGGTCGGCGCTGCCCAGCAGATCGGCGAGCTCGCCGTCGCCCTCGCCGAGCGGCAGACTCAGCGACACGGCACGGTATCCGCTCGCCGCCGTCCGGGCCTCGTCCAGCGTCTCCGAGTCGATGTGGCAGCGCTGCGCCACCTCCCCCTCGGTCGGCGCCCGGCCCAGCTCGTGCGCCAGCTCGACCTCGGCCACCCTGGTCTGCGCGGCCAGGTGCTGCAGGCGGCGCGGCGCGCGGACCGACCAGGTGTGGTCCCGGAAGTGCCGCTTCAACTCTCCACTGATCGTGGCGACGGCGTACGCGGTGAACGACCCCCGCTCCGGCAGGTAGCGGGACACGGCCTTGACCAGGCCGAGGGAGGCGACCTGCACGAGGTCCTCGAACGGCTCGCCGCTGTGCCGGTAACGCTGGGCCAGGCGCCGGGCGAACGGCACCATCCGATCGATCATCTCCGCGCGCAGGCGCCGATCGGTGGCCTGGTCGGCCGTGGCCAGCAGACGCGCGTACTCCTCGGCGATCAGATCGAGGTCGTCCTCGATCGTCACCCCAGTTGTCGTAGGCATGAGAGAACCCCCAGCGTTCATCAACGAACGTGCGCCGTCGAGTCCGGGATGCCCGGGATCCGCGAAGCCATTCGTCGATGACGGCAGATCGGCTCATCCCTGGATGGTCAGTCGGGCGAGCGCCGAGCGGACGGCCCGGCCGTCGTCGGCCCGAGCCACGATCCGGCGCTGCCGGTCGGCGCCGTTGCCCTCGTCGCGCAGACGCGCCAACCCGTCGCGTACCGTCTCGAAATCGCCCGACGGGAGGAACATGGCCGCCGCGATCTGATCGATGACGTGCCAGGACGGCGCGGGGCGGCCGCTCGCCGGGTCGAACAGCCGGGCCTGCAGACCCTGCCGGGACGCACGCCAGTGGGCAGCGCGGAGCACCGCCGGACCCACCGGGACCGGTCGGTGCCCGGGCCCGGTGTCCTGGACCGCGGCGAGCACGGCGGCTCGCAGCAGACCGACCGCCACGACCGTGTCGTCGGCGCTCAGGCCCACGTCGCCGACCCGGATCTGGACCGCCGGCGTGGGGCTCGGCCGCACCCGCCAGTAGCGCAGCGACTCCGGCAGGCCGGCCTCCGCCGCCTGGACGGCCGCGGACACCGCGGCGGCCGCTTCGATGGCCGCTTCGCCGGATCGCAAAGCTCCGGCGGATCGCAAAGCTCCGGCGGATAGCGAAGCTGCGGCGGATAGCGAAGCTTCGCCGGATCGCAAAGGTCCGCCGGATCGCAAAGGTTCGCCGGATAGCGAAGCCTCGCCGGATGGCAAAGCTTCGTCGGACCGCGAGGCCCCGGCGCCCGAGGGGGTCATGGCGATCGCGCCGGCTGACCGCAGGGCCGGCCCGAACGCGCCGAGCGCGCGCCGTTGGGCCTGCACGAAACGCCAGCTCGCGTGGCCGGTGTCGGCGCCGCGGGCGAACGGCGAGTTGGCGGTGAGCGCCTCGACGACCGGCAACCAGGCCGGCAACCGGCGGCATACCCGCACCGCCGCCCGGCCGTCGGGAACACCGACGTGAATCGTCAGGCCGCAGAGGGCCGCCGCCGGGTCTTCGGGCGTCATGCCGACCGCCAGCAGGTGCGCGCCGTGTTCCGCGGCGGCCGCGGCGGCCGCTCGTCGGCCGCGCAGCAGATCCGCGCGGAGGGTGGTGAGAGCGGTCGACGGCGACGACACCAGCGTCACCGTCCCACCGATGACCCGTCCGTGCGGCGCCAGGGCCGCGGCGAGCGCCTCATCGGCCGGGACGGCCGTTCCGGTGTCCCGGTCGGCCAGCAGCAGCTCCTCCTCGACCACGACGGGCAGCGCCGCGCAGGCGTTGGCGGGTGTCAGGAGGGTGGTGAAGGTTGCCGCGGCCATGAGTGACGTCCGATCCGCCCTGGGCGATGGTGCGATGACGCGGACGCGTTCCCCGCCCCGCGTCGCCGAAACACCCGGCTTCGCCGAAACGCCCCGCGCCCTCGACACGGTGCGCGGTGGCGGAGTGCGCCGCGGCGGCGAGACGCCTCACTCGAAGGTGACCAGTCCGGCGGCGGTCGTGCTGAGCCGGCGGGCCTCCGCGGTGCTGCCCGCCCGCAGGATCGCGTAGCCGAGCCGGCACCGATGGTCGGTGCCCGCCGGGACCGCGGCACCCGGGACGACGGTGAACCGGTGCCGCACGTACCCCGGCAGCGATTCCACCCGATCCGCGCCGAGCGCACGGGTGCCGGACACCGGCCCGGCCGGGATGAAGAACACCGTTGCCGCCGCGCCGGCCGCGTCCTTCGTGCGGGTCTCCCGGGGCGCCCGCCCCAGATAGCCGGCGAGCATCGCGCGCGGCAGGCAGACGCCGGTGGTGAGTTCGATCAGCTCGTAGATCTGGCCGCCGGCCAGCCGGGCCGCCAGTTCGATGGTGACCGGGCCGTCCGCGGTGAGCCGGATCTCGTGGTGGAACGGCCCCATGGTGACGCCGAGCGCCCTGGCGACCGCCCCGGTGTGCCGCCGGATCCGGTCCGCGACGCCGGCGTCGAGCTCGGCCGGCACGACGTGTCCGATCTCGACGAACGACGGCTCCGGCGACAGTCTCTTCTCGACGATCGCCGCCACCGTGACCCTGCCGTCGTGCACGTATCCCTCGACGCTCAGCTCCGGCCCGGTCAGATACTCCTCGACCAGCGCGCGGGCGCCGGCGGTGCGGCCGAAGTCGCGGGTCTCGTCGGCGGCCATCCGCCGGTACGCGGCGGTCAGCTCCACCTCGTCGGTGACTTTGGTGACGTGGAAGCTGCCGCAGAAGTCGGCCGGTTTGAGCACCAGCGGGTAGCCGATGGCGGTGGCCGCCCGGACGGCTTCCCGGGGTGACGTCACCGCCGCCCAGCGGGGCGCCGGCAGTCCGGCCCGGTCGAGAGCGGCCCGCATCAGGTGCTTGTCGCGGACCAGGTCGACCGTCGTGACCGGCAGGCCGGGCAGCCCGAGGCGGGCGGCGGCCCGGGCGGCGACGCCGACGTGGAACTCCAGGCCCGGTACGACGGCGTCGATCCGGGGCAGCCGGTCCAGGGCGGCATCGACCGCGGCCTGGTCGTTGGTCTCGACCTCGATGAGTTCGTCGATGTAGCGGCGGTGGTCGTCCGGCACGCGCCGGTCGCCGGCGTCGCGGGACAGCACCACGATCCGGTGGCCGGCCGCCTTGCCGTAGCGCAGCAGGGACAGCCCGGACGACTGGGGTTCAAGCACGACGACGGTGGTCATGTCCACTCTCCTAACGGCCCGGCCAGCTGGTCGACGATCCGGACGAGGATCGGTTCGGTGGTGGCGAAGTTCAGGCGGAGGAAGCCGGGGGCGCCGCAGTCGGCCCCGTCGACGACACTGACCCGCGCGTGACGGGCGACGACGCCGGCCAGGTCGTCCGGCCGCCGGCGCAGGCCGCGCAGATCCAGCCAGGCGAGGTAGGTGCCGGCCGGCGGAACGTACCGGACGCCGGGCAGCCGGTCGCGGACCAGGTCGGCCAGCCGCCACCGGTTGTGGTCCAGCCGGGTGAGCACCGAGTCGAGCCAGCCCCGGCCGTCGTGGAAGGCGGCGGCGGTCGCGACCGCGCCCAGCGTGGAGGTGCCGTCGGTGGCCAGCCGGTCGAGCCGGTCCCAGCGTTTCCGGTCGGCGTCGTTACTCAGGATCACCTGCGCGCATTTGAGCCCGGCCACGTTCCACGCCTTCGAGGCCGAGGTGGCGGTCAGCGTGTGCCCCGCGGTGACCGGTGAGATCGACGCGTACGGGATGTGCCGCCGCCCGGTGTAGACCAGCGGCGCGTGGATCTCGTCGGCGAACACCCGGCCGCCGTGGGCGTCGACGACCCGGGACAACGCCAGTAGCTCGCCGCTGTCCGGGACGTGCCCGAGCGGGTTCTGCGGCGAGGAGAGCAGCAGCAGGTCGCCGCCCGCCCCGAAGGCCCGGTCCAGGCGGTCCAGGTCGAAGCGGGGCGCGCCGTCGTGGTGCTGCGCCATCGGCACCGCGATGATCTCCCGGTCCAGCATCGCGGGCACCGTCAGGAACGGCATGTACGCCGGCACCGGCACGATCACCGGCGAGCCGGGCCGGGAGAAGTGCGCGATCGCCAGGTGCAGGGCCCGGACCACGTCCGGGACCAGGCGCACGTCGTCGTCCGCGACCGCCCACCCGTATGCCGTGCGCTGCCAGTCGGCGCAGGCCCGGGCCGCGGCCCGGGCCAGGGCCGGGGGCAGGTAGCCGAGCAGCCCGTCGTCGATCGCCCGGGTCAGTGCCGTCGCCACCGCGGGGGCGGTGCCGAAATCCATCTCCGCGACCGAGGCGCCGAGCAGGCCGGGACCGTCGCCGGTCCACTTGAGATGGCCGGCGGCACGCAGTGCCGCGACCGTGGGTCCGCCGCCGCGATCCACGGTCAGACCGGTGTTCCGGTCAGCCGCGAAGCCGCGTCCCGGACCGTGTCCTCGATCGCCGCCAGCCGCTCCGGGGTCTCGGCGAACAGCAGGCACTCGGTCGGCTCCCCGCCGTCCGGGTCGGCGGCCAGCACGATGACGCCGTCCCCGGTGAGGCCGGGCAGCGACCCGGGCGGGACGGCCGGGACGTCGCGCAGGTTGGTCAGCAGCCAGCGGTCGGCGTATCGCGGCCCGAGCAGGCGTTCTGCCACCTCGTGCAGGACCAGCCCGCCACCCCAGCGCCCGTTGCACTCGTTGAAGATCAGCCGCTGGTCCGGGGTGAGCATGGCGTCGATGTTGAGGTGGCCGCGGTAGCCGAGCCGGGCGGCGTGACCGGCGTACGCCGCGGCCCAGGTGGCCGCCTCGGTCAGGCTGAACGGCGGCAGGTCGGCCGGGATCCGCAGGCCGATCCAGGACAGTGCGGGCGCGTCCGGGTCGCCGGCCGGCTCCAGGCGGATGCTTCCCGAGTTCAGGAACCGCGCCCGGCCGGCCTCGTCGATCAGGTACTCGAAGTAGAACATCCGTACCGCCGGGTGGTACGCCTCGGCGACGACGACCCGGCTGCCGTCGTCGGTCAGTTCGTCCCAGATGCGCCGGCCGACCCCGGTGAGGTCACCACGTATCCGCCGGGTCTCCCGGGCGCCGGGCAGCGGGCCGCTGTCGTCGCTGGTCAGCACGATGTTGCCGCTGCCGCCACCGGCGTTGTCAGTCTTGACGATCACCCGCCCGGTCTCCGGCAGCAGGCGTCCGATCGCCCGGGACAGCGCGCCGGGGGAGCGCGCGATCGACCCGGCGGCCAGCGGCAGGCCGGCGCCGGCCGCGATCTGGCGGAAGTGCGACTTGCGGTTGAACAGCTCGAACCCGCGCTGGGCGGCGAACGTGTCACCCGGCGCCGGCGGCAGCCCGAGCCGGTCGGCCAGGGCGGCGGTGCCCTCGGTGACGAAGCACGGCGCCACCGTCCAGCCGGTCGCGTCCAGCAGGGGGCGCAGCGCCGCGGTGAACTCGTCGGAGGTCAGCACCTCGTCGCTGAGGATGCCCGGCCAGGACAGCACCCGCACCGACCCGGTCGGCCAGCCCAGCGTCGCCTCGATGTGGGCGAGGAACCCGGGGGCGACCGCGGCCGGAACCACCACCACGTCGCCGGGCCGGGCCATCCAGATCAGCCGCAGGCAGGAGGTGACCGAGGGCAGCCGGTGCACGATGTCGGCCGCGTAGTCGGCCCGGATGTTGACGATGATGACTCTGCGCATGCCGGTCGTCCCGCCTAGGCTGTCAGTTTGTGCCGGCCGGCGGCGATGCTGGCCTCCCAGTTCTGCCCGTCGAACTCGGCGTACTCGACGTGCTCGGCGAAGCTGAGGTCGAGGCAGCGCGCGTTGACGCTGAAGTAGCCGGTCGGGTGGGACCGGGGACGGTAGAACGGCATGATGCCGCAGACCGCGCAGAACGTGTGGTCGGCGACCATCGTGCCGAACCGGTACGGCTTGAGGAACTCCTGTCCCTGGTGCAGCCGGAAGAAGTCCTCGGGCAGCATCAGCTCCTGATGGCCGGACATGTGGCAGATCCCGCAGTTGCACAGGGTCACGGTCAGGTGGCTGGTGAGCGAGACCGAGAAACGCACGTTGCCGCAGTGGCATCGCCCGTCGTGCCAGGTCCGCTCCTGGGCGTCGCTCATGACGTCTCTCCTGGGGTGAGATGCCGGATCAGCCGCAGATGGAATGCGGTGTACGAGGCGGCCTGCAGCGGATGCGGTTCGGGCAGCGCCCGGTGCAGCCGGTGCAGGTTCAGCGTCGGCACGGCCGGGAACCGGTGGTGCTCGGCGTGGTAGTTGGCGTTCCACATGAAGAAGCGCATCACCGGGTTCGACCGCACGGTGCGGGTGTTGCGCTCGATGTCCGGCACACCCCACAGCCCGTAGTGCTCGGTGAGCCCGGTGAACCGCGCGACCACGGTGGACGCCAGCAGGGGCAGCCAGTAGCCGAGCAGAACGGCGTACGGGAAAATCGCGGTGAGCGTCAGCGCGACCGCGACCCAGAGACAGATGACCAGGTTGTCCTGCCGCGACGCGCGGCGCCGGTCCGGGTGGCCGGTGACACTGGCCGGGAATCGGTGCTGCCAGGTGCGGGTGGCGGTGATGACGTTGTAGCGCCAGAGCGTGATGCCGCTCATCGAGTAGAGGTATGCGCCGAGGCCGGTGAAGGTCTTCTCCGGCTCGGTGTCGCCCGGGACACCGGTGAACCGGTGGTGGACCAGGTGCTGGTAGCGGTAGTTGGTGAAGTTGATCAGGATCGGGGTGCACCAGGCGGCGCCCATGACCCGGTTGGCGCGCCGGGACCGCAGGTGCGAGCCGTGCACGCAGTCGTGGGCGGCCTGGATGAAACCGGACATGACCATGGTCAGCGCCAGCGTCGCGGCGACCGTGACGACCGGCTCGTCCAGGCGCAGTGCGAGGGTCAGCGCGCCGGCGTAGAGGGCGGCCATCGCGGTCATGGTGAGCAGCACCCGGCGCTGCACCACACCGGCCAGCGCGATCAGCACCGACCGGTCCAGGCCGGCACGCGGTGGGGTGACGGCGGTGGTCATCGTCGAACCGCGCCGGTCATGGCGTACGCCGGAATGTCGATCTCCATCGGCGTCGCGGCGTGCGGGCGTTGCGAGTCGTACGGGAAGGAGATGTGGTTCTCGGTGGCGGGCCGGCGGGTGAAGAAGATCAGCATGTCCCGGGTGGCGTTGTCCGTCGGATCCTCGGCCCGCACCGGGGTGACGCTGTGCTTGCGCTCGTGGTCGGCCACCAGCATGGTGTCCAGGAAGCCGCGGTGCTGGTGATGACCGACGACGTGGGCGGGGTCGACCGCGTACCACGGCGTGCCGTTGCGCTCGCGCCGGTCGTGCAGGTAGGTGATCGCGCTGTCCGGGGTCATGTTGCGGCTGTCGATCAGCGTGGTCATGGTGTGGTCGACGCCGTCGCTGTGCACACCCTCGAGCGCCGGCTGCCCGAGCATCTGCGGCGTGGTGATGGTCCGCAGGTGGAACAGGGTGAGGATCCACCGGGCGGTGGAGTAGTCCAGATGCGGCCGTGGGCGGATGTCGACGTCGCCGATCATCAGGAACTGGAACGTCATCAGGGCCTGTGCGGCCGTGTTGTCCTGCAGGTCCGGCCCGATCTCGGCGAACTTGCGGACCATGCCGGAGTCGTGCCGGACGAAGTCCTCCTCCTGGGAGAGCACGAACGGCTGGAATTCGAGCCGGTATGCGCGGCCGGCCTCGGCGTCGTAGCAGAACCGCCCGTTGCGTGACCTGCGGAACGGCAGGGTCGGGTCCTCGGGCAGGCGGTCACCGACGCGGCGGAGCCGGTCGAGGTCGGCCCGGGTCGCCCCGAGGCCGCGCAGCACCGGAGCCAGCCGCGAACCGTCGACGAAGACGGCCCCCTCGGCCCGGTACCGGCGCTTGAGTTCGCCGATGTCGTCGAGTGCCTCAGCGAGATCCGGCACGTCATCCCTCCTCAGACTTGGTCGAGCTGTATCCGGCGCAGATGGCGCCGCGGATCGGTGTACGCGTTGCGCGAGTGCAGCACCCGCCAGTTGTCGAAGTGCAGAAGATCGTTGCGGGCGTACGTCACGGCGACGTGCCCGTCGTCCCAGGCGTCCAGCACCCGCCGGATCAGCGACCGGGCCGGCCCGTCCCGCTCGCCCAGCCGGACGTTGTTGCAGGAGAAGCGGAGCAGCTCGATGCCGTCCACGGTCTCCAGCATGGGATGCCGGTTGGTCTGGCCCAGCCCGTGCCGGCGCAGGCCCTCGCTGGAGACGAAGTCGAAGGTGGTCCGCCGCAGGAAGTCCCGCTCGGCCGCGGACAGCCCGGCCAGGACCGGACGGCTGTCGAAGATTGTGGTCTGGCCGCCGTCGCCGGCGGCCGGGGTCCGGCACCAGAGGGCGAGGTAGCGCGGCGGCAGGCCGGCGAACTCGTACCCCTCGGTGTGCGGCAGCAGCGCCCGACGGTTGGAGCCGTAGTAGACGTCGTCCATGCCGGGTTCGGCGACGATGTCGTCGATCACCTTGCCGGACGGCCCGGGACGGAACCGGCCGAACCGGCTCAGGAACGCGGCGTGGTCGAAGCCGTCCGGCACGTCGACGGCTCGGACGAAGCCGTGCTCGTCGAGGACGCGGCGGTACTCGGCCTCGTCGAACCGCGCGAACGAGACGGTGCCGGGGGCCAGCTGCTGGATCATCGGGTCCTCCTAGACGCTGACCGGCTCGGGGTGCCGGACCGCGGCCGGCGCCAGCACGGCGAAGAGCGCGAAGCCGGCCAGCAACAGCCCCCACCCCCAGGCGTGCAACGACACGCAGAACAGCGCGGCCACGAGCGGCCCGGCGGTCTGCGCGGCGTCCCGGCCCAGGACGAAGACTCCCTGGTAGAGGCCGCGGTGCTCGGCCGGCGCCAGGACGGTGGAGATCTCCGTCTCGGCGGCTGAGTAGCACAGCTCGCCCAGCGTGAGCAGGGCGCCCGCCCCGACCACCAGGGCGACCCGGACCGCGGTCGAGTCCACCCGGGTGGCGGCCACCATGAGCGCGCAGGCCCCGGCGACACCGGTCGCCGACCGGCGCCACGACCGCGCGGCCGGCGCGAGACCGCGGACCGGGGCGGAGAACCGGACCTGCAGGGCGATGACCAGGGTCAGGTTGAGCAGGAACAGCACCGCGGTGACCGGCCGCGGCACCAGGTGGGTGGCGGCGATCCACAGGGGAATGCCCAGGAACAGGATCGCCTGGTGCAGGCAGAGCAGCCCGTTCAACGCGGTCGCCACGGCGTACCGGTGATCGGTGAACAGATGTCGCCACGGCGCCGGCGCCCGCGGCGGTGTCACGGCCGGGCCGGCGATCGCGTCCACCCGGATCGGCAGCTGGATCGCCACCGCGATCAGGAACGTCACCGCGTCGAGCAGGAAGCCGGCCAGGTAGGCCGAGCGGGTGCCGAGGGTGAGCGCGGTCGCGCTGACGCCCATGCCGACCGCGACACCCACGTTGTTGAAGATGTTGATCTGGGCGCGCAGCGTGTTGCGCCGCTCGCCGGCCACGTGCGCCAGGATGGTCAGCCGGCCGACGCGGGAGAACTGGGTGGCCACCCGCGACACCGCGAGGAGCAGGCACATCGCCGCCAGCGAGTGGATCGAGATCAGCAGGCAGGAGACCACCGCGTTCAGCGTGCAGCCGAGGGTCAGGGCGGTCTTGGCGCCGGCCCGATCGGCGGCGCGGCCGGCGAACGGCGCGCCCAGCAGCCCGATCAGTCCGGAGACCAGCAGGCCGGTGCCGACCTCGGCGACCGGCAGCCCGGCGATCTGCACCAGGAACAGCGGCAGGATGACGTCGCGGACGCCGCTGCCCAGGTTGTCGACCAGGGAGCCGGCGACGAAGCGCCGCCCGGCCGGGTCGGCGGGCAGGTTGGCCCGCCACCAACTCGTCAGGACGGTCATCATGTGTACCGCCCGATGTCGGCCGCGGGGTCCAGGTCGGCCAGCAGCAGCAGTGACCGTTCGGCGCCGTCCCGGTCGCCGGCCAGCCGGTGGCACTCGAAGGCCCGGAAGGCGGCGATCGCACCGAGGACCGAGCCGCCCGCGGCGGCCTGCTCGAACTGTGCCGCGGCCCGGTCCGGCAGGTCGTTGGCCGCGTACAGCGCGCCGATCGCGGACCGGCTGTCCGGATAGTGTGGTTCGATACGGTCCAGTTCGGCGATCATCGGCGCGGCGGTGGCCAGGGTGCCGCACTTGGTCTCGTAGCGCACCTGCACGTCCAGCAGGAGCCGGTGTATCTCGGTGGACAGGCTGCGGAGCAGGATCGAGTCGTCCGCGTAGGCGGCCAGCGCTCGGTCCAGCTCGACGGCCCGCGCCAGGGTCCGCCGGACCGCCGCGTCGTCGTTCTGCCGGGCGTACCGCAGGGCCAGCACCCGCTGGAGGCGGTTCTCCACCGTCAGGCCCAGCCAGTGCGGGTGCTCGGCCAGGGCCGGCACGACGGCGCCGGCCTGCTCGACCCATCCGCCGACCCGGTCGGACTCCATGCCGAAGCGGATCCCGTAGGTGATCAGGTGGACCAGCGCGAGCATCCGGATGGCCGGCTCGATCGCGGATTCGGCCAGGTACTCCATGGTGGCGGCGCTCGGGGCGTGCCCGAGGTCGCGTGCCCGGATCGCCTTGGCCCGCTCGTAGCACCAGTGCTGGTGCACCGGGTCGGCGACGGCCGGATCCGGGTCGTCGGTGCCGATCAGCGGCAGAGTCGTGGTGAGCGTGCCGAGCAGCGCGGTGGCCTGCAGCCGGCGCAGCACGTCGTCGCCGTGCAACCAGCCGAGCCAGGTGTCGCGCAGTTCCTTCATCTCGGCCGGGCAGGATTCCTCCTGCTGGAGGTGGTCCACGGCGCGGGCCTGGTCCAGGACGAAGGCGCGCAGGCCACCGGAGGCGTACATCGACAGCCACGGCCGGGCGAAGATGTCAGCGGAATCGGTGCGGCAGACGTACGTCCAGGTCAGGTACGAGTTGCGGGCGACGACGTGGGTCGTGGGGGCCGCCTCCATGGAGATCCACGGGAGCCACATGTCCCGCAGGGCGGCGACGTCGAGGACACGGGCCGCGGCGAACGGCGGGTTCCCCGGCACGCGTGCGTAGGGCAGGTTCACAGTTCGTCCACTCCGTGGGTCCGGTGGGTGGACCGGCCGCGCGGGCCGGCCCACCCCACACCTGAGGGATCGCTCAGCAGACCATGAAGGTCAGGTCGGCGAGGTCACGGCTCTCTTCGCGGATCATGGGAGTCCCCTTTCGTAGCAATCGGTTTAACTCGATGTGACAAGAAAACCAGCCGATGATCGACCGCGGGGCCGACGAAGGGGTTCCGGACAGGCGTTAGGGGATACCGAAAAGGGCGCCCGCCGAAGCGGCCGCCCTTAGTGGGAAATTGCAGGTCAGGCTGCTGACGGACCGGTGTTCACGCGGGAGCGGACGACCTCGGCCACGTGCGCCACGGCCTCGTCGAGCGTCACGCCGTTGCGCTGTGAGCCGTCCCGGTAGCGGAACGACACGGTGCCGCCGTTCACGTCGTCGTCGCCGGCGATCGCCATGAACGGGATCTTCTGCTGCTGGGCGGTGCGGATCTTCTTCTGCATCCGGTCCGACGAGTAGTCGACCTCGGCCCGGATGCCCTCCCGGCGCAGGCGCTCCACGAACGACGACAGGTAGTCGGCGTGGTCGTCGCGGATCGGGATGCCGACCACCTGCACCGGCGCCAGCCAGGCCGGGAACGCACCCGCGTAGTGCTCGGTGAGCACGCCGAAGAACCGCTCGATCGAGCCGAACTTCGCCGAGTGGATCATCACCGGCTCCTGACGCGAGCCGTCCGCCGCCTGGTACTCCAGGCCGAAGCCGGCCGGCTGGCTGAAGTCGTACTGAATGGTCGACATCTGCCAGGTCCGGCCGATCGCGTCCTTGACCTGCACCGACACCTTCGGACCGTAGAACGCCGCGCCGCCCGGGTCGGGCACCAGGTCGAGCCCGGACTCGATGCAGACGTCCTCCAGGACCTTGGTGGCCACCGCCCACTGCTCGTCCGAGCCGATGAACTTGTCGCTCTTCGGGTCGCGGGTCGACAGCTCCAGGTAGAAGTCGTCCATCCCGAAGTCGCGCAGCAGCGACAGCACGAAGTTCAGCAGGTGCCGGACCTCGTCGGCGGCGCCCTCGGCGGTGACATAGGAGTGGGAGTCGTCCTGGGCGAACCCGCGCACCCGGGTCAGGCCGTGCACCACGCCGGACTTCTCGTAGCGGTAGACCGAGCCGAACTCGAACAGCCGCAGCGGCAGCTCACGATACGACCGCCCGCGCGACTTGAAGATCAGGTTGTGCATCGGGCAGTTCATCGCCTTGAGGTAGTAGTCCGCGCCCTCCATCTGCAGCGGCGGGAACATCGTGTCCTTGTAGTACGGCAGATGTCCCGAGGTGTGGAACAGTCCCTCTTTGGTGATGTGCGGGGTCCCCACATACTGGAAGCCCTCCTCGATGTGCCGGGCCCGGACGTAGTCCTCCATCTCCCGCTTGATCACCCCACCCTTCGGGTGGAAGACCGGCAGACCCGACCCGATCTCATCGGGGAAGGAGAACAGGTCCAGCTCCGTGCCGAGCTTGCGGTGATCCCGGCGCTCGGCTTCGGCAAGACGGTGGAGGTACGCCTTCAGCTCATCGCGGGACGGCCACGCCGTACCGTAGATGCGCTGCAGCTGCGGGTTCTTCTCCGAGCCGCGCCAGTAGGCGGCGGCCGAGCGCATCAGCTTGAACGCCGGGATCAACCGGGTCGACGGCAGGTGCGGCCCCCGGCACAGGTCGCCCCAGACCCGCTTGCCGTCCCGGTCGAGGTTGTCGTAATGGGTCAACTCACCCGCCCCGACCGCCGCGGCCTCCGGGTCCACCTCACCCTTGATGTCGACCAGCTCCAGCTTGAACGGCTCCGCGGCCAGCTCCGCCTTCGCCTCGTCCAGCGACGCGTACTCCCGCCGGTGGAACGTCTGACCGGCCTTGACGATCTCCTGCATCCGCTTCTCGAGCTTCGCCAGATCATCGGGCTGGAACGGCTTCTCGACATCGAAGTCGTAGTAGAAACCGTCCCGGATCGGCGGCCCGATCCCCAGCTTCGCCTCCGGGAACACCTCCTGCACCGCCTGCGCCAGCACATGCGCCGCCGAATGCCGCAACACGTTCAACCCGTCCGGCTCATCCATCGCCACCGGCGTCACCTCGGCGTCGGCCTCCGGAATCCAGGCGAGGTCCCGCAACCGGCCGTCAGCCTCGCGGACCACCACGATCGCTTTCGGGCCGCTGCTCGGCAGGCCGGCCGCGGACACCGCGTCGGCCGCCGTCGTCCCGGCCGGGACGACGACGGGGTCGGCCACGACGGGAGTAAGGGGTGCAGACACGGCGGATCTCCTTCATCAAGTACGAACGGTGTGCTTCGCATGCTATCCGCGCACCGGAACGGCGATCGCAGAGACACACGATCTCAGCCGGCGCCGGCGCCGGCGCCGGTGCCCCAGCCCGGCGACCGGTGCTGATCCGAGCTCCGGGAGTTCCTGCCGCAGTGACGCCGATCAGTGGTGGGTGACGGTGCGGGCCAGCGCCGCGGGATCCGTGGCCGGCGGGGTGGCCCCGCGCCAGCGCTGGCTGAGGCGGTAGGCCAGCGCCCGGGAACCGTGGATGAGGCCGGTGGGGTGCAGGTCGGGTGTGGCGTTGCGGATCGGATCGAAGGCCAGCGCCGCATCGGTCGCTTCGGGCAGGGCGTGCCGCAGCGCCACCCGGCCGACCGTCCGGTCGTCGGCGCGCAGCAGCAGCGCGGCGCCCGCCGGGATCGAGGAGAGCGCCCGGCCCAGCGGGCGGGCGTCCGGATCCGGGACCGCCTCCAGATAGAGCTTGCGGGTGCCAGTCCGGTACGGGGTGATCGCGCCGTACACCGTGTCGAAACTCAGTCGGGGAACCGGAAGCCGCTTCGTCAGGGCGGTCCGGCCGGTCGAGGAGAGCAGCAGGTCAGCCGGGCCGACCCGGACCGCGACGCCACGGATGTCGACGCGGGCGCCCCTCGTGCCGGCGCCCTTGGAGACGCGGACCGTCACGTCGTGCACGGCCGGGGTGTCGAGCAGGGTGGCACCGAGCGGCTCGGCGCCACCCCAGATCTCCAGCGTGCCGGCGAACGAACGACCCGCGGGGTGCAGGAATCGCCGGTGGCGCGAGCGCACGACGCGGACACCGAGTCCGATCACGACGGCGGCGGTCAGCAGTCTCATGACCGGTGGACTACCCGGATCCGGGGGCGTCATCCCGCGCGCAACTCCTCCAGATCGGTGCCGGCGCGCAGCACCAGCAGACCGGCGCCGGTCACCAGGAGCATGGTGGCCAGGGTGGCGGCACCCAGGAGGGTCAGCTGGGCCAGGGGGAGCGGGATCGGCATGTGCACCACCGCGAGATCGCCGGCCGGGCCGGGCTCCGACACGTCGACCTCGGTGCGCATCGTGCGGATCAGCGACACCCCCGCGGTCAGGGCCAGTAGCAGCGCCGGCAGCAGCGGAGCGAACGTGTGCCAGAACAGCATCGCGCCGAGCTTGCCGCGGGGCACCCCGCCGGCGGTCATCGCGGCGAACGTGCGGCGCCGGGCGGTGATGCCCTCGGCGAAGGTGACCAGGATGCCGGCCGAGGCGACCACCAGGGCCAGCACCACCGCGACCAGGATCAGGCGGATGGCCCCGAAGTAGAAGCCGGTGTCGAAAGCCGGGCCGTACCGGCCGTACTGCGGATCGGTGAGCTGGTCGAACCGCTCCCGCGCGGCGAAGTCGGCGGCCAGGTCGGCACGGTAACCCAGCGTGCCGGCGCCGAAGACGACCGCGGCGAGCAGGGCGCCGAGGGTGCGGCTGCCGTTCCACGGGTCGGCCATCAGGCGGGCTCCGGCCAGCAGGGTCACCGGGCCGCGACCGAACCGGCGGAGCAGGCGACCGGTGGTGTACGAGATCCAGCCGGTGCCGAGCACCACGCCGATCACCACCAGCAGCACGCTGGCGCCCATCATCACCAGCGGCGTCCAGTCCGGCACATGCCAGCCCGGCGGGATCAGGTGCAGGGTGCGCGGCGCGAACAGCACGAGACCCACCGCGATCAGCACGCCCGGCCAGGGCCGCGGGCCGTCGTCGCGGATCTGCCGGACCACGCCGAGCGGGGTGACCACCACGCGGCGCATCAGCAGCGTGCCGATCAGCCCGGACAGCACCGGGACCAGCAGCAGCACCAGGACGGTCGCGACCGGGCCGGGCAGCACATCGGTGGGCAGGAGCAGCTTGCCGTCCGCGGTGCGCCGGTTCAGCAGGACGCGCAGCAGCAGGAAGAGGCCGTAGCCGGCGAGCGAGCCGAGCAGCCCGGCGGCCGCGGTCTCGGCGCCGGCGACCAGCGCCGTCTCCCCCGGGGTGGCGCCGGCCAGCCGGAGCGCGGCGAGCCGCCGATCCCGGGCCGGGGCGCCCAGCCGGATGCACTGCCCGGCCAGGGCCAACACCGGCAGGGCCAGCATGACCAGCGCGAAGATCACGCCCGGACGCAGGCCGTGCTCGGCGAGTAGGGCACTCGAGTACTGGCTGGAGCCCGGCGACAGGTTGGACCGGCGGGCCGGATCGGCCGGGTCGTATACCCACTCGCCGCCGTGGATCGCGGCGACCGTGGCGGCGGCCAGCAGGGCCAGCGCGGCCAGCGCCCCACTGCCCGCGGTGAGCGCGGTGCGCAGCCGGTCGGTGCGGTTGCCGGCGAGACTCAGCCGGACCAGCGTGCCGGCCCTCATCCGAAGATCCCGATGCCGCTGGCGTCCACGGCGCCGTCGCGCAGGACGATCTCCCGATCGGCGTACGCCGCGATCGGCGCCTCGTGGGTGACCAGCACGACCGCGCTGCCCTGCTCCCGCACCACCTGCACCATCGCCGCCATCACCTGCTCCCCGCTGAGCTGGTCGAGCGCACCGGTCGGCTCGTCCGCGAAGATCACCGCCGGCTCGGTGACCAGCGCCCGGGCCGCAGCGCACCGTTGCTGCTGGCCGCCGGACATCGCGCCGGGCCGCTTGTCGGCCACCTCCGCCACCCCGAACCGGTCCAGCCAGCCGAGCGCCGCGCCCCGCGCCTCTCGCCGCCCCGAACCGGCGAGAAGCAGCGGGAGCGCGACGTTCTCGGCCGCGGTCAGCTCCGGTACCAGTTGGCCGAACTGGAACAGCACGCCGAACTCGGTGCGCCGCAGCCGGGACCGGGACGCCTCCGACCAGAGGGTCAGATCCTGATCGCGGTAGACGACCGAGCCCGCGTCCGGCCGGATGATGCCGGCCAGGCAGTGCAGCAGCGTCGACTTGCCGCAGCCGCTCGGCCCGGTGATCGCGACGATCTCCCCGGCGCCGACGGTGACGTCCACGCCGCGCAGCGCCGGTGTGGCGCCGTAACTCTTGACGATCCCGGTGCCGGTCAACAGTGGTGTGCTCACGCTGTCACTTCCTTGTGCAGGTCGGCGACCCGGGCCAGGGTGGTCTGCAGCCAGCGCAGGTCGGCATCGAGATGCCCGATGGCGTAATCGGCGGCGACGATGTCGCCGACGGAGGCGCCGGGCATGGTCTTCGTGCTGGTCAGCTCGCGCATCCGGGCCATGTGGGCGGCGCGCTGGGCGACCAGGTAGTCGCGCGCCCGGTCGGCGCCGGCCGCCAGTAGGGCGACGACCACCTTGCTGAAGAGGGTGCTGGTCACATGGGGCGCGGGCGGCTCGACCTCGGTGAGCCAGGCGGCGAGACGGTCCCGCCCGAGGCTGGTCAGCTCGAAGGAGGTGCGCTCCGGGCCGGACTCCTGATCCTGCCCGGAGCGGACGACCAGGCCGTCCCGCTCCAGGCGGCCCAGGGTGGCGTAGACCTGGCCGAAGGCGAGCGGTTTCGCCAGGGGGAGGCGGTCGTCGTGCGCACGCTTCAGCTCATAGCCGTGCCGTGGCCCGTCGGCGAGCAGACCCAGGAGCACGTGAGCGGTGGACATGACGCAACTATTCACTGAGCGAATAGCTGTGGTCAAGTCGTTCTTGCGCCGGACAGACATCGATCTTTAAGCTGCGCGCACTACTACGGGGGACTGAACCATGCCCATGACGCGGCGTGGCCTTGCTGCCACCTGCTGTTCTCTTCTCGCCCTCACCGGAATCTCCGTCGCCGCCCCGGCGTCCGCGACGGTGCCGCTGTCGAATCCGCACGAGGTCGCGACGATTCCCGCCGACCCGCCGTTCGAGTACCGGGAAGACCACGTGGCGTTCGCCGGCCGCACCGGCTATCTGCACTCCCGCGCGAACGGGGGCGGCACGTGGCAGTGGACGACGTACGCCGACCACACCACCACGACGGTGACCACCCTCGGCCGGCTGTATCCCGGCGACTTCGTGTCCGCCGGTGGTGACACGGTGTACGTGGACGCGGATGTCGACGGGCACTCCGAAGCCGACACGGTGAGCACCCTCGACCTCGGCACCATGACCTGGCAGCACCGGCCCAGGACGGCCGACTTCAGAGCCGTCTACGGTGACACCTGGTATGTGCGCTCGTCGTCGGCCACCCCGGCGCTGCGCCATTTCGCCGTCGACGGCTCGTCGATCGACGTCCCGATGACCGGAATACCGGCCGGCACCGCGTCGATCCTTGCGGTCCGCGGCGACAGCACCGGCATGGTGATCCGCTTCGGGGGCAAGCCGAACACCTTCGGCTGGCAGTTCGGCCTGCTGGACCTGGCGTCCGGGAAGGTCTCGCCGTTCGGCGGAAACCGGGCCACCGTCGCCTCGTCCGTCCTGCTCTCGGCCGGCCGCGTCGCGCTGCTCGACGAAGGGGCGGACACCGGGACTGCCGAGATCTTCGACCGTGCCGCGGTGCTGAACGGCACCGCACCCGCGAGCCCCGAGCCGATCCACCTGCCCCTCACCCAGCAGTACCGCCTGGCGCTGGCCGGCAACGACGTGCTCGCCAGCCCCGAGCCCCGGGGCGGCGGCGTGGCGCCGGCCGTCTATCGCTACTCCGCCGACGGATCGCACCGCACGCTGTTCGCGCAGTCCCAGCCCGGCAGCGGCAGCCTGACGCAGGCCGAGGACGGGGCCGTGGTCGTGGGCGGGGCCGACAGCGGTGACTGGGGAATCCACCGGATCACCGCCGCCGGGGACACCCGGCTCGCGGACCTCAGCGCCAAGGCCGGCACCACCGGGGTGACCATCTCGCAGGGGATGGTGCGCCGGGTGCAGACGGTGACCTGGGCCGGCGACCAATACACCTTCCTTCATCTGATCAATCACCATCTGAGCGAGGGAATCGACCGGCAGGTGCCGGTGGACGGGGGCCGGGTCGGCGCGTTCCTGTGCCAACCGGCCGCCTTCTGCATCCGGACCGTGGACGGCAACCGGTACGGCACGTCGTTCGCGGCCGGTTATTCAGTGTTGACGATGGATTCGGTGGCTCGCCCCTCTGTCGACACCGACATCTCGGGACTGACCGTCAACGATGCCGCGGTCGTCGACGCCGGGCTGGAATATGTGGTCTCCGATTTCCCGCGGGCGAACGTTCAGGTGATCCTGCGCGCCGGTGCCGGCGACACGGATGTCGTCCAGCGGCCGATCACGGGCGCCGCACTCTGGTTCAACACCCTGTGGACCGGGCTCCCCGGCAAGATCCAGCCAACGAACGTGACCACCCGGGTCAGCTCGCCGGCGATCCCCATCGGTGCCGCCTGCACCCCGTCCGAGCTGCAGGCCACCGACCGGTACGTGTACTGGAGCTGCGGCACCGCCGGCCCGGCCGGCGTCTACGACGGGGTCACCAAGACCAGCCGGCAGGTCCCGCCCGCGCAGTACCTGCTCGGCGACGGTTATCTGGTCCGGCACGACGCGGCGACCGGAAAGCTGATCCGGATCGATCTGCGTCTGCGCGGCACCCTGGGCCGCAGCGCCACCCTCGGCACCATCCCCCGCGGCACCCTCGCCGACGACCGGAACATCACCTGGGCCGTCGACAAGTACAGCGGCGACGTCGCCTACGTCGACGCCGCGAACACCATCCACGTGATCGACACCGGCGTCGCCCGGTCCGCCCCGGCCGTCGTCGGCCGGCCCGCCGGCAACCTGAACCCGGCCGCCGGTCAGAGCTCGTCGTGGTCGTTCACGCTGAACCGGCCGGTCGACGTCTGGACGGCGACGATCACCCAGAACGGCGTTGTCGTGCGCACCCTCACCGGCGGGCCGGCCGACCGGACCGCCCAGGTCACCTGGGACGGCCTGCGGGCGGACGGGAGGCCGGCGGCCGCCGGCAGGTACCAGCTCACCTTCGCGGCCGTCGCGGGCGGTGTGTCCGGTACCCCCTCGACCGCGACGGTGAACGTCTCCGCGGCCGCGTCGAGGTGAGTCGCGCGGGCGGAGGCCTCGTCCACATGCTTGTCTCAAGATCAATATCGGGGGATGAACCCATGTCCACTGCGGCTCGACGCGGCCTCGCTGCCGCCGGCTGCATCGCCCTTTCCGCCGCCGGCCTCACGGCACTCCCGGTCACCCCGGCGCACGCCACCGTGGCGCTGCCGCAACCGTCCGAGGTGTCGGTCGTCCCGGCCTACCCGACGCGCACCGACTTCCCGGTCGACTCGCTCGTCCTGGCCGGGGAGACCGGCTTCCTGCACCAGTACGGCGGCTCGTCCTGGGCCACGTCGACCTGGCTGTGGACCCGTTACGCGGACGGCTCGACCCGAGTCGTCACCGAGCTGGCCGGCCTCACGGCACCAGCGCTGGCCTGGGCCGGTGGCGACAGGATCTGGGTGAAGACCGACGTCGCCGGGCACAGCGACGACAGGTCGCTGACCATCTTCGACGCGGCCGCCGGCACCTGGTCGAACCCGACCCTGCCGACCGACGGCACCAAGCTCGCCTACTCGGCCGGGACGATGCTGGTCCGGCTCGGCACGGCAGGCCCACTGGAGCTGCGGAAGTTCGCCGCCGACGGTACGTACACGACGATTCCGATCACCGGTGTGCCGGACGGTACCGCCGTTTCCGGCGGGTCGGGCACGGTCTTCGACTCGACCACCTTCCTGGTGAGCTTCTCCGGTACCACCGACGGCGTGAAATGGCAGCGGCTCGGGCTGCTGGACTTCACCAGCGGCAAGGTTTCGCTGCTCCCGCAGTTCACCTTCGGGACGGTCAACCAGATCCTGCTCTCCGCCACCCACCTCGGTTTCCGCGGCGGGAACACCGTCCGGGTGTTCTCCCGCGCGGCGATCACGGCCGGCACGGCCACCGACCCGGCGGTCATCACGGTGCCCTCCGTGCCGTACCTGACCCTGGTCGGCGGCGACATGCTGGTCCGGGCTTCGGCCGCGGACAACCGGGCGCCGGCTCGGCTCATCTCCGCGGACGGCAGTGAGCGGACCGTTCTGCCGATGAGCCAGAGCAACCCGTACGCGATGGCCACGGCTCCGGGCGGCGCCCTCCTGGTGGGCGGCTCCGGCGCTGCCGACTGGGCGGTGCAGCGGATCACCGCGGACGGGGTGCAGCCGGTCATGTCCGAGGTGCGGACGAACTTCAGCGCCGGGATCACGATCAGCCGGGGGCAGCTGCGGCACGTCCGGGCCGGCGCCCGGCCGTTCGAGAGCCCGGTCTACGACTTCAGCAACCATGAGCTCATCCCCGGTCTCACCGGGCTGCCGGTGACCGGCCCGACGATGACCGGTGTGACCTCGTGCGCGGCCGACGTGACCTGTGTGCGCACCATGGACGGCAACCGATACGGCACCGGCTGGACCAGCTCCACCGAGACCACCACCACGGTCCGGTTCGCCGACGGCGCCAGCGGCGGGTTCAGCCTCGTACTGGCCGGAGGCGGCGGCAGCCTGGTCGACGTCTCCGACGACTACGCGATCGTGAACACCACCTCGCCGGCGAAGCAGTACGTGATTCCGACCGCCAACCCGGATGCCAGGACCGAACGGGCGGTGACCGCGGCGGCCCTCGACTACGCCACGCTGTGGACCGCCGGCGCCGGCCAGATCCGGTCCAAGGACCTGACCACCGGGAAGACCGCGGCCCCGATCTCGATCGGCGCCGCCTGCACCCCGTCCGAGCTGCAGGCCGCGGGCCGGTTCGTCTTCTGGTCGTGCGGCGTCGCCGGCCCGGCCGGCGTCTACGACGTGCCGCAGCGGATCAACCATCCGCTGCCGGCCGGACGGTATCTGCTCGGCGACGGCTACGCGGTCCGGCACGACGCGGCGACCGGCCGGCTCATCTCGTACGACGTGACCCTGCGCGGCGCGCCGAAGACCGCGATCCTCGGCACCCTGGACCGGGGCACCCCGGCCGACGACCGGAACATCACCTGGGCCGTCGACAAGTACAGCGGGAACGTCGCCTACGTGGACGCGGCCGGTGCCGCCCACGTGATCGACCCGGCGGTGGTCGAGCGGCCGCCGACGGTGATCCGGAGCACCACCTCGGCCGACGTCGTCTACCACGACCACGACCGCCCGTGGGTCCGGCAGTACACGTTGAGCCGCCCGGTCGCCTCGTGGCGCGCGGAGATCGCCGAACTGCACTCCGGCAAGGTCGTCATGACGCTCAACGGCGGGGCGAGCACCGGCGAGGTCCGGCTCGCCTGGGACGGATACCTGGCCGACAAGACGCCGGCGCCCGCCGGGCGGTACCGCGTCAACCTGGTGGTGACCACCCCCGACGGCGTCGGCCATGACATCGCGGGATCGCCGGTCTACCTCGACGGGGAGCGCCCGAGACTCCACAGTTACGGCCTGGACGGCATGCCCTCCATGCTGTCGGTGGACCCGCAGGGCAACGGCGCGTGGTGGCACGCGTACGCCGATCGCCGCTCGCTGGTCTACCAGTACATCTCCGAATTCTGGGACCTCGGCACCGGGAACAGCCAGATCTCCGCGCTCGTCCCGTACGGCGACATCAACGGCGACCGGAACAACGACGTGCTGGCCCGCACCGGCAACGGGGTGCTCTGGGCCCACCTGGGCTTCGGCGAGGACTACTTCGGCTCCGACCGGAACAGGGTGGTCAAGATCGGCACCGGTTGGAACCGGTTCGACACGCTGATCACCACGGGCGACGTGACCGGGGACGGGATCACCGACCTGCTGGCCCGGGACGCGAGGACCGGCAAGGTCCTGCGGTATGCCGGCAACGGCACGGGCGGCTTCACCAACGGCGTCCCGCTCAGCGGCTCCTACCAGGGCTTCCGTCTAATCGGCCCGGGAGACGTCGACGGGGACGGCCACGCCGACCTGCTGCTGATCGACGGCAGGGGCGGGCTGTACGCGCAGTACGGGACCGGCACGGGCACCTTCGGGGCGAGCACCCGAATCGGGTCGGGATTCAAGGCGTACAACGTCGTGCTCGGCATCGGCGACCTCAATCTGGACGGTCTCAACGATCTGCTGGCCCGGGATGCGAGCGGTAAGTTGTACCGCTTCCTCGGGACCGACGCCGGCACGTTCGGGGCGGCGGAGCGGATCGGCAGCGGCTACCAGACGTACGCCGGTCTGTTCTAGCCGGTATCAAGCGCGGCGCAGCGCGACGACCGCGATGTCGTCGGCCTGGTCTCCTGACCCGCCCAGGCGGGTCAGGAGACGGCTGCAGAACGCGTCCAGATCCGGCTCGACATCGGCGGCGCAGGCGGCCAGGGCCCGCAGGCCCTCGTCGATGTCGGCGTCGCGGCGTTCGATCAGACCGTCGGTGTAGAGCACCAGCGTGCCGCCCGGGGGTAGCTCCAGCTCCAGCTCGGTGCGTTCCGGGGCGTCCAGACCGAGCAGCGCGCCGCGCGGGGACAGGAAGCGGACCTCGCCGTCGACGTGCAGCAACGGGGGCAGGTGACCGGCCGAGGCCATCCGGATCCGGCCGGTCGCCGGGTCCAGGGTGAACAGGCACAGCGTGGCCGAGTCGGCCGGCAGCACGGTGCGCATGAAACGGTTCGTCAGGCCGAGCACCGCGCCCGGGGAGTGACCCTCCACCGCGTACGCCCGGACCGCGTGCCGGACCTCGGCCATCACCGTGGCGGCGTGCAACGAGTGGCCGGCCACGTCGCCGATCGCCACCAGCAGCTTGCCGTCCAGCACGGTGAGCTCGTAGAAGTCGCCGCCGACCTCGGTCTGCGCGCCGGCCGGCTCGTACCGCACGGCCATCTCGACGCCGGGCACCCGGGGCAGCGTCGACTGCAGCAGGCTGCGCTGCAGGGTGACCGCGATCCGGTGCTCCTCGTCGAACGAGCGCTGCGCCTCGACGGCGGCCGCGACCGCCTGGGAGAGCTGCCGCAACACCGGGAAACCGGGCGTCTGCGTGCTGCCCGAGACGGCCAGGTACACCGGCGGGCGGTCGATCCGCAGCCGGGCCGCGGCCACCGCGACGGATTCGCCCGCCGGCCAGTCGACGACGTCCCAGTCGGCCGGTTCATCGGTGCGGACCAGCGAACCGACCGCCACCCGATGATGCGGAACAGCCCACTTTCGTACGCCCAGGGGCGGCCCCGCCGCGGCCAGGCTCTCCCCCTCCGACGTCTCGGCGACCACCACCACCGGCCCGCCGAAGATGTCCGCCGCACCCACCGCGGCCGCCTCCAGCAGCGCCGGCAGGGTCGACGCCGAGTTGATCGCGAGGGTGGTCTCGGCCAGCCGGACCAGGCGCGCGGCGAGCAGCTCGGCCCGCTGCCGGGCCCGGTAGTAGCGGAGCACCGCCTGCACGGTCGCGATCAGCTCGTCCGGCTCGATCGGCTCGACCAGGTAGGCGTCCGCGCCCCGGTTCAGGCCCTGGGTACGGTCGTTGACGTCCACGGCGTGCGCGGACACGTGGATGACCGGGAGAACGCCGTACCGCTGATCGGTCTTGATCCGCTCGCAGACCTCGAAACCGCTCATGTCGGGCAGCTTCACGTCCAGCACCACCAGGTCGGCCTCGACCAGGTCCTCGCCGAGCTTGCGCAGCGCCTCGCCGCCGGTCTCCGCCTCGATCACCGTGAAACCGGCCCGGGTCAGCCAGCTGACCAGCAGGTAACGCTTGGTGGCGCTGTCGTCGACGACGAGAACGGTGGCTTTCACATGGCCCTGGACGAGTCTCTCGACGCGGGCGAGCTCGGTCATGCCGGCCCGATCGGCAGCTGCAGGGTGAAGACGCTGCCCTCGCCGGGGGTGGAGTCGACCCGCAGGCCACCACCCAGGATCCCGGCCAGACGCCGGGCGTACGGCAGGCCCAGACCGGTGCCGCGGCCGCTGACCGGCTTGCTCCCGGGCACCTGATAGAACTCCTCGAAGATGCGTTCCTGCAGCTCGTGGGGGATACCGGTGCCGGTGTCCGAGACGGTGAACTCCGCGTCGTCGCCGGTGCGCCGCACGCTCAGCCGCACTGTGCCGGTCTCGGTGAACTTCAGCGCGTTGGTCAGCAGGTTGCGCAGCACCTGGGCGAGCAGCACCTCGTCGGAGTGGATGGTCGGCACAGCCGGCTCGTCCACCACGAACCGCACCTCGGGCCGGGTGGCCAGCGGTCGCAGGGTGCCCCGGAGCTGACCGAACACCGCCTTCAGATCGACCGCGGACCAGTTAGGCTCGATCCGGCCGGCCTCCGCCTTGGCCAGGTCGAGCAGGCCGTTGACCAGGGTGAGCAGGTCACTGGCGGAGGTGCGGATCAGCTCGATCTGACGGCTCTGCTCCTCGGTGAGGTCGTCCGAGGAGGAGTCGGTGATCAGCCGGCCCAGCCCGATGATCGCGGTCACCGGGGCGCGCAGCTCATGGCTGACATTCGCCAGGAACCGGCTCTTCGCCTCGCTCGCCGCCCGCAGCTGCACGGATTTCTCGTCCAGCTCGGCGTAGAGCGCGACCACGCCGCGGTTCGTCTCCTCCAGCTCGTCGGAGAGCTGGTGGTAGAGCGCCATCACGCCGCGGTTCGTCTCCTCCAGCTCGGCGTTCAGCCGGGCCAGCTCGTCACGCTGCGCCCGCACCTCGTTGAGGGCGGTGATCAGCTGCTGGTTCTGCACACCCAGCTCGTCCAGCGGGGTGCCCGGCACATGCTGGGCCAGGCGGGCGCGGATCTCGTCCATCCGGTCGGGGGTCAGGAACGGCGCGCCGACCGGCAGGCGCCGCGCCATCCGAATCGTCGTACCGGGACCGCCATCGTCGACCTCCATCGTGTCGACCAGGCGGCCGACCTGCTGCAACTGTCCAGTCAGCCAGGACACCGAGTCCGGAGCCGAATGTGCCATTGTCACCTGGAGACTTGGTACCCCGTACGGCTCCACGGTGAACGTCACGTCCGCGTGGGTGCCGGCGGCCAGCAACACCCGGCCCACCTCGCTGAGTGCCGTCGCCAGCCGGGTCTGGTCCTGCGACTCCATCCCGACCGCGCGAGCCACCTCCCGACCGAACTGCCGGACCGCGAAGATGTCCTGCTCGACCCGCAGGCGCATGCGCATCAGCGGCTCGCTCGCGGTCATGGCAGCCGGGCCACGAGAACGCCGGCGTCGTCGCGGCGGGTTCCGGCGTCACGCAGCACGGTCGCCGCGATCAACTCCGGCGACCGGGTGAGCAGACCGGGATAGTCCGTCGGGTTCCAGCGGTCGACCACGCCGTCCGAATGCATCAGCACGAACCCGTCGGGCGGGAGCGGATACTCGTATTCCCGGATCTGCCGGCGCTGGTGACCGGCGATGCCGGGCATCGAGATCATGCCGCGCCGGGTGCCCTCGAAGCTGAAGATGGTGCCGGCGATGTTGCCGAGCCCCGCATACCGCGCCTGACGGGTCGCCGGATCCAGGTCGGCGACGGCCAGCGCCGCGCCGCGGGTGTGTCCCATCGCCCGGTGCAAGGCCTCGACGATCGCGGCCGGTGACGTCGCCGGCGTCTCCCGGAACACCCGGACCGCCTCGCGGGAGGCGGCCGCGGCCAGCCCGCCGTGCCCCAGTCCGTCGCAGACCAGCATCTGCCGGCGGCCGTCCATCTCGCGGATCGCCACCGCGTCGCCGGACACCGTCTCCCCGGTGATCGGCCGGGTCAGCCCGGACGCCCAGGCCGGCGGTGGCGTCACTCCCGGCCAGACCTGCACGGCCAGCACCGTGCCCCGGCCCGGGACCGAATGCAGATCCCAGCGGCCGGCCTGCCGCTGGATCGCTCCCAGCCCGATGCCCAGCGTGCCGGCGGTGGAATGGCCGTCGCCGAACGCGTGCGGCACGTCGGACATCCCCGGGCCGCTGTCGATCGCGATCAGCTCCACGCCGGCCTGCTCCGCGGTGCGGACCGTGCGGACCAGAATGGTGCCCTGGTGGGCGTGCTTGACCAGATTTCCGGCCATCTCGGCGGCGACGATCGACAGATCCGCGATCCGGCGCTCCGGCATGGCCAGCTCGGCGGCGAGACGTTCCGCGGCGCGGCGGACGGCGGCGGCAGTCCCGGCGGCCTCCACCCGGAACCAGACTCCCTCGTCGAGAAGTCCTTCGGGTACGAGAGCCACCGTTCCTCCAGTCATCGGCACCACTTGGTCACGGTGATGGTCGTACCCTCGCCCACTGCGGTTTCGATGCTGAACTCGTCGACCAGCCGGCGGGCGCCGCTCAGCCCGAGGCCGAGCCCGCCGCCGGTGGTGTAGCCGTCGGTCAGGGCCAGGTCGAGATCGGCGATACCCGGCCCCTGGTCGGAGAAAACGATCCGGATGCCGGCCCGCAGATCGTTGCGCACCCGGCTCACCTCGACCTCGCCGCCACCGCCGTAGACCAGGGTGTTGCGGGCCAGCTCGCTGGCCGCGGTGACCAGCTTGGTCTGGTCGACCAGGGAGAGCTTGGCCTCGACGGAGACGGTGCGCACGAGCTGCCGGACACGCACCACGTCCTGGTCGGTGGTGACCGGGATCCGCCGGCTCTCCTCGTTCACGGCGCGGTTACCGCCGTCTGGTCGGCTTCGTCCTCGTCCTCGTCGTCGTCGAATTCGCCCATGGTCACGGCCCGGCTCTGGGCCAGCATCTCGATGGCCAGCTCGACGTTGAGCGCCGTCCGGATCCCCGGCAGTGACAGGCCCAGCTCGACCAGGGTGATCGCGACCGCCGGACGCATGCCGACCACGACCGTCTCGGCGTCCAGCACCCGGGAGACCGAGGCGATGGTGGCCAGGGTGCGGCCGACGAACGAGTCGACGATGTCCAGCGCGCTGATGTCGATGATCACACCGTGGCAGCCGGTGGCCACGATCCTCTCGGCCAGATCCTCCTGCAGCTGCAGGGCGGTCTGGTCCTCCATGTCGATCTGGATGGAGACCAGGAGGATGTCGCCGATCTTCAGGACCGGGACGCGTTCCACGTCAGCGCTCCGTCCGCTTGGCCGTCACGACCTTGTAGCTGTTGCGGCCCAGCACGTAACGCAGCGCGTCGGCCAGCGAGGACTTGGTGGCGATGTCACCGAACTCGATGCCGAGCGCCACGATGGTCTGCGCGATCTGCGGGCGGATGCCGGAGATGATGCAGTCGGCGCCCATCAGCCGGGCGGCCACCACCGTCTTCAGGATGTGCTGGGCCACCTGGGTGTCGACCGCCGGGACACCGGTGATGTCGATGATCGCGTACGGCGAGCCGGTGTCGACCAGAGTCTGCAGCAGCCGCTCCATCACCACCTGGGCGCGGGCCGAGTCCAGCGTGCCGACCAGCGGGACGGCGACCACACCCTCCCACAGCTTGACCACCGGGGTGGACAGCTCCAGCAGCTGCTCGGCCTGATCGGCGATCAGCGACTCGCGGACCCGCACATAGGCGTCGAAGGTGAACAGGGCGGCCCGGTCCACGAACGCCGAGAACGCCACGTAGCCGCGCAGGGTGTGCGCGTCGTCACCGGCATCACCGAGCACCTCGAGGACCGCGTCCTTGAGCGCGAACACGCTGACCGCCGTCTCGGTCGCCGAGAACCCCTGCCGGGCCCGGCTGCTGGACAGCTCGCTCAGCTGGGCCCGCAGCTCGCCGGCCGCCTCGTCGCCGAGGTCCTGCGCGCCGGCGGCCAGCGCCTGCTGGAAACCCTTATGCAAGTCCCTGGTCTGCCGCTCCAACTCGGGCCGGCTCATGCGGCCCTGCAAGCTGACCCCGACCAGCACCGCCCAGCGGGCGACCAGCCCGTCGGCGTGCTCTTTGAGCAGGTCAGCGAAGCGACCCGACTCATCCGGACTCAGCGCCACCGCTGCCTCCCCCACCACACGATCCGTGCGCAACGGCCGGACTTTACCATCAGGGTGTCCGTTAATTGCTGTAGACCAACTAATGGACAAGGTCAAGGCCTGCCTCCCACGGCGCGCGACGTCCCGGTACGTGGAGTACCGTTCAGCAATAACAGGAGGGTCCCGAATGTCCTTGACGGTGCAGACCGAACAACGCGGTGACATGGTCGTCGTGTCGGTGGCCGGTGAGCTCGACATGGCCACCGCGCCGCAGTTGCAGGACCAGATCAGTGATCTGCTGGAGAAGGGCCGGACCAGGCTGGTCTTCGACCTGGCCGAGGTCTCGTTCTGTGACTCCACCGGGCTGTCCGTTTTCGTCCGGGCGAAGAACAGCACCGACGACGCCGGCGGGACGGTGCGGCTGGCCGCGCCGCAGCGGGGGGTGCTGCGCATCCTCGAGGTCAGCGGGCTGGTCGAGGTGCTGCACACCTATCCGACGGTCGACGAGGCGGTCACCGCTGAGGAACCCGCGCTCGACTGACGCGAGTCTCGTCGCCTTCGCGGGGCCGGTCGGCGTAGTTTGTCGCCGACCGGTGACGGGAAACTGTGGCCGGGATTAGCTTCGGCCCCCAGGAGTGCCCGTGAAGAAGATGTTCCAAGGCTTCAAAGACTTCATCATGCGCGGCAACGTCGTCGACCTTGCCGTCGGTGTGGTCATCGGTTCCGCTTTCACCGCCGTGGTGACCAGCCTGACGAACGGCTTCCTGAAGCCGCTCATCCAGGTGATCAGTGGCGGTAACGGGATGGATGCGGGTTCGTTCAAGATCCGCGGCGTCAAGTTCGACTACGCGACCTTCATCAACTCGGCCATCACGTTCCTGCTGACCGCCGCGGTCCTCTACTTCCTCGTCGTCTACCCGCTCAACGTGCTCGCCGAGCGGCGCCGGCGGGGCGAGGAGCCGCCGCCGAAGAGCCCCAGCGAAGAGGTCAAGCTGCTCACCGAGATCCGTGACGCGCTGGTGGCGCAGGCGGCCGCCGGGCGCGGCAACACCCAGGGACAGGTGTACGGAAGCGCGGTGGACGAGGTGCTGCAGCGTCGCCAGGACCCGCCGCGCTGACTTCGATGATCGCCGCGTCGGTGCCGGGGGTCGCCCCACTGCGCTGTCGGTGAAAAGATCGGCCCTCCCGGCACGGTTCGAACAAATGTTCGATACAGTGCCGGGATGGAGCAGCGTAAGCACTGGTGGAACGGTAAATGGGGACGTCTCGCCCGGAAGGACGTCTACCTCCGTACCAATGGGGACCAGTGGTATGTCGAGCAGCGTGCCGGGGGCTCCGACGGCACGTCCCACTTCTTCGAGTACGACTCGGAGGACGCCGCCCTCGACATGGTGCGCGCCCTGCTCAACGGGCCCGACGAGTGGCGGGAGCTGTCCGTGCGACCGCCCCGGTGAGGCCGGCGCGACGGCCCGTGTACCCGTCGGGCGAGGCCGGCCACCGAAGTCGGCGTTCCGGTTTCCGGCGAGGTCCTGTCACGCGGCCTGCTGATCGTCGTGGTGGGCGGTGAGCGGGCCGGTCGGCGGGACCAGCCGCAGGCCGGGGCGGTGCGGCGCCGCGATCCCGGGCTCGTCCTCGGCCGCGCCGGTCAGGCGCCAGCCCGCACCGGCCCGTGCGCCGGGCGGCCGCGCGGTGTCGCCGGCACCCCGGGAGAGCACCACCACCAGCAGATAGCCGACGATCACGAAGCCGTGCCCGACCAGCCGGGCGACGTCCACCCGGCCGCCGGTCAGATCGTTGAGCGAGAGCAGCAGCAGCATCGCGACGAACGCGGTGAGCATCGGCACCAGGCCGACCGGGCGGGTCCGCCGCAGCGCGATGAAGAGATATCCGGCGCCGATCGCGGCGTTCCAGGCGGCCGACTCGTTCCACAGGTGGCCCGGGGTCGCGGACAGGCCCAGGTGCACGTGCCCGGCGGCCGAGTCACCGCCGATCTGCGCCAGCCCCAGGATGATCTGGACCGCGCCGACCAGCGCGAGCGACACGTAGAGCAGCGCCGCCACCGGGAGTCGCCGCCACCACCGGGCCGGGGCCGGTCGGGCCGGGGCCGAGGGCGGCAGGGCGGCCAGGATCGACGCGCTGAGATCCGGCACGTCGGGCATCCGCCCGGTGCTCGTCATCCGGTTGACCGCCGCGGCCGCATCCAGCCACGCCCGGCAGCCCGCGCAGCCGGACACGTGCTCGTCGACCAGCGGGCGCAGGGCCGGATCGTCCTCGCCGTCCAACTGCGCGGACAGCATCTCGCGCCACCGTTCACACGCCATGCATCCATAGTCGCGCGGGACCGGCGAATGGTTCCCGGCGATGTCCGGGGTCAGCGGTGGTGGTGGTCGTCGACCTGCAGCTCCTCGCTGTGCCCGAGCAGGCGGCGCCGCTCCCGGAAAGCGCGCAGGTTCGCCGTGTTGCCGCAGGTGCTGACGTCGTGCCAGACGCCGCTGTTGTTGCGCGAGGTGTCGAAGAACGCGGCCCGGCAGACCGTGTTGTGGCAGAGCTTGAGCCGCGGCCAGAGGCCGGCCTGCTGGGCGAGCAGCGCCTCGGCCCAGAGCGCGGACGCCAGCCAGCGGGTGCCCCGGCCGGTCGGCACCACCCGCACCCAGCCGGCCGCGTCCGGCGCCAGGCTGACCGGGACGTCGGCGGGGGGCAGGGCGCCGGGCGGCTCCTGGTTCGCCCCGGCGAGCACCACCTGCTCGAAGGCCGACCGCAGCCGGCGCAGCGACCGCAGGTCGGTGGCGGACAGCAGCAGGGTGGGGGCGGGCAGGCCGGACGTCCGGGACCAGGTGCCCAGCGCGTCGGTCACCCACCACTGGGCGTCCTCGACGACTCCGAGCAGGTCAGGGCCGTACGACATCGCCGCGCGAGTGTTCAGCAGCTCCTGGATGAGCGCGAAGCCTCCGGGCGCCTCCCGCACGCCGTGCCGGGCGCTCGCCTTCCACGACATAGCCGAAGAGTACTTGACTCTTTTTCACGGCTCGGCCCGCCGGCTTGGAGATCACCCACCTGGGCGGGTGGACAATGGTGGAAGGCGATCGATGGGAGGCGCGGCGTGCGCAGACTGTTGGCGGCCACGCTGGGGACGGTGGCCGCGCTGACCCTGATCGCCGGCTGCGACTCCGGCCGCGGCACCGGCCCGACGGGCGCGCAGGGCACCGCCGGTGTGCCGGGCACTGCCACCGGCGTACCCCCGCGGCAATCGACCGCGCCCAGCGCCTCCGCCGAGCCGTCCGCCTCGGTCGTGCCCGGCCCGTCGGTGTCGGCGCCGGCGGCGCCGCGGAAACTCAAGGTCGGCGCCAAGGGCGGTGACGTCCTGGCGGTACAGCGGCGGCTGACCGAGTTGGGCTATTGGAACGGCGGGGCGGACGGCACCTTCGGCGACAGCACTCAGCAGGCCGTCTATGCGCTGCAGAAAGCGGCGGGCATCGGCCGCGACGGCACCGTCGGACCGAAAACGCTCAAGGCGCTGGACGCCGGGGTGCGCCCGGCGGCGCGGTCGACCAAGGGGCGGGTCGTCGAGATCGACCTGAACCGGCAACTGCTCCTGCTCGTCGACGGCGGCCGGATCACGCAGATCTTCAACACCTCGACCGGATCGAACCGGTACTACGAGCAGAAGGGTGGGCGGTTCCTGGCCGACACCCCCCGTGGGAGGTTCACCGTGGGCCGGGAGATCGACGGGTGGCGGAACGCGCCGCTCGGGCTGCTGTGGCGGCCCAAATACTTCAACGGCGGGATCGCCGTGCACGGGGCGAACAGTGTCCCGCCCTACGCCGCGTCACACGGTTGCGCCCGGGTGTCGATCGCCGCGATGAACTGGATGTGGAACAACGACGCGCTGCCGCTGAAGACCAAGGTCTGGGTGTACTAGGCCGCGCTGCCGGGGCACCTGCGCACCGTGCTGCGCCACCGGCTGGTAGAGCTCGGCGCAGATCACGACGCCCAGCCAGGGCACCCACGGCCCGCTGAGCACCAGCGGCGCCGGCCGGCCGCGCAGCCGCAACGACACGGTGCAGTCGCGCGGCTCGCTGTCCACCCCGGTGATCGACCGCAGGGACCACTCCCGGTCACCGACGATGAGCCGCTGGCTGGTGATCACCACGACCCGGCGGCCGTCCCCGTCGACGTCGGCCGGGAACCAGCCGTACTGCCGCTCGGCGGGCCGCAGCCGCACGGTCGGCGCCACCGGAGCCGGCCGGCCACCCCGCTCCACCAGCGCGGACAACATGACCATCGACCGGAACCCGGCCGCCAGCTGCCCCTCGTCCCACCCCGTCACGTGAATACTCCGATCCCCGGGCGGCCCCATTCCGCCTCACCGACACTTGCACGCCGCAGGCGCTCTGACCAGCGAATACACACCCTAGTGGCGACATTGGCCAGTTCGCCGCCGGGTTTCGCACGACCCGGTTACCCCGTCCGGGTACCCCCTACGACTCGGCGCGGCCGACTACGGTCCCGGAGGTGACCAGCCCCGATCCGCGTGGCCGGATGTCCGTTTCGGTCCTCACCGCCGCCACCGTGGTCGCGGTGCTCGCCGCCGGACTGGCCGCCCTCCAGGCGCACCATGCGCCGAGCGTCCCGATGCTCTGCATCGCCGTCGTCCTCGGCACCGACGTGGTCGCGCTGTTCCTGCTCCTCGGCCTGCTGAGGCCGGCCGCTCCCGAGCGGCCGACCTCAACCGAGCCGATGCTCACCGACCTGAGCGCCGAATCCTGAACCGTCCTCAGGCGCCGACGGTGTCGAGGATCCAGGCGAGGACGAAGGCCTCTTCCTTCCACGAGTCGTAGCGGCCGCTCGGGCCGGCGTGACCGGCGCCCATCTCGGTCTTCAGCAGGAACTCGCCGTCCGGGACCACCGCGCGCAGCCGGGCGATCCACTTGGCCGGCTCGTGATAGAGCACCCGGGTGTCGTTCAGGCTGGTCACCGCGAGGATCTTCGAGTACGGCAGCTTCGCGACGTTCTCGTACGGGCTGTACGACTTCATGTACGCATAGACCTCGGCCGACTCCAGCGGGTTGCCCCACTCCTCCCACTCGGTGACGGTGAGTGGCAGGGACGGGTCGAGGATCGAGGTCAGCGGGTCGACGAACGGGACCTCGGCGACGATCCCGGCGAACGACTCCGGGGCCAGATTGGCGACCGCGCCCATCAGCAGGCCGCCGGCCGAGCCGCCGCGCGCAACCAGGCGGTCGGCGCTGGTCCAGCGGTTGCGGATCAGGGCCTCGGCGCAGGCGACGAAGTCGGTGAAGGTGTTCCGCTTGGCCAGCATCTTGCCGTCCTCGTACCACCGGCGGCCCATCTCACCGCCGCCGCGGACGTGCGCGATCGCGAAGACGACACCGCGGTCGAGCATGCTGAGCCGGGCGATCGAGAAGTACGGGTCGATGCTGTGCTCGTACGACCCGTAGCCGTAGAGGACCGCCGGGGCGGAACCGTTCCGGGGGACACCCCGGCGGGCCACGATCGAGATCGGGACCCGGGTGCCGTCCGGTGCGGTGGCCCACTCGCGGAACTGCTCGTAGCCGGCCGGGTCGTAACCGCCGAGCACCGGCTTCTGCTTGCGCAGCGTCATCGAGCGGGTGACCAGGTCGACGTCGTACACCGAATCCGGGGTCACCAGCGAGGTGTAGGTGATCCGGATCGCGGAGGTGTCGTACTCCGGGTTGCCGCTGAGGCCGACGCTGTAGAGCGGCTCCGGGAAATCCATGTCGTACGCGTCGGTGCTGCCGTCGCCCATCACCCGCAGGCCGGTCAGCCCGTCCCGGCGCAGCGAGATCACGATGTGCCGGGCGAACGCGTCGACCGACTCCAGGCGGGTGCCCGGCTGGTGCGGGATCAGCTCGACCCAGTCCCCGGGGGCGTCGACCGAGGTGTAGGCGACCGCGAAGTCCTCGGCGTCCCGGTTGTGCAGGATCAGGAACCGGTGGCCGTGGTGCTCGATCTGATACTCGACACCCTGCCGGCGCTCGGCGATCACCACGGGTTCGGCGTCCGGGGTGTCGGCCGGAATCACGCGTACCTCTGAAGTGATCTTGCTTTGGGCGTCGATCACGATGAACTTCTCGCTGCGGGTCAGGTCGACGCCGACCCAGAACCGCTCGTCGGTCTCGTGATAGACCACCGCGTCCCGGTCGGCGGGCTGCCCGACGAAGTGCCGGTGCACCCGGTCGGGGCGCCACGCCTCGTCGACCGTGATGTAGAAGAGCACGCTGCCGTCGGCCGACCAGGCGCTGCCGTAGAAGGTGTCCGGGATCTCGTCGGCCAGCACCTCACCGGTGCGCAGGTCCTTGACCCGCAGGGTGAACCGCTCGGCGCCGTCGAAATCGGTCGAGAAGGCCAGCCAGTTGCCGTCCGGGCTGACATCGAACGTGCCGAGCGCGAAGAAATCCTTCCCCTCGGCCAGCAGGTTGCCGTCGAGCAGCACCTCCTCGCCGGGACGGTCGTCGCCCATCGGCGGGTCGGTCTCGCCCGGGCGGACCGGCACACGGCACTGGATGCCGTACTGCTTGCCCTCCTCGGTGCGGGTGTAATACCAGAACCCGCCCTTGCGGCTCGGCACCGACAGGTCGGTCTCCTGGGTGCGGCCCTTGATCTCCTGGAATACCTTTTCGCGCAGGTCGGCGAGGTGCGCGGTGGCCGTCTCGGTCCACGCGTTCTCCGCCTCCAGATAGGCGATCGTCGCCGGGTCCTCTTTGTCCATGAGCCAGGCGTACTCATCGGTGACCGTGTCGCCGTGATGGGTGCGCTCGGAGGGGGCCAGGCGGGCCGTCGGTGGGCCGGCGGGCGATTCGGTCGTCACCCGCACCACGTTACCGGTGGATCGGTCCGGGATGAGTTCGTTACACACCTGGACCTCGGTCATTCGAACATGTGTACGATGTGCCAGAGTGGACGATCTTCAGCTCCACGATCTTCCTTCAGCTCTACGCTCCGGTCTGGGGAGGCTTCGGACGTGACTGATTCCCTTCTCGATGCGCTCGTGGACATCTGCGGCCCCGGGTTCGCGCGCCCGGCGCGCTCGGTGGACCGGGTGGGCGGGCAGCGCGCCGGCCACGTCGCGGTCCCGGCCACCGGCCGCGCCGCCGGCGCGGCTCTGCGCCTCGCCGCCGAACGCGGGCTCAGCGTCCGCGCGCGCGGTTCCGGCAGCAAGATCGACTGGGGTACGCCACCGGCCGGACTCGATCTGATCATCGACACCGGGCGGCTGAACGGGATGTGGGACCACCACGGCGCCACCGCCACCGTGGCGGCGGGCACGTCGCTGGCCGCGGTCCGGGTCGCCCTCGCCCTGCAGGGCAAGCGCCTGGCCGTCGACCCGCCCTCACCCGGCGCCACGGTCGGCGGGATGCTCGCCGTCAACGAGGCCGGTCCCCTCGCCCACCGCTACGGCAGCCCGGCGGATCAGACCCTGAGCGTGATGTACGCCGAGGCCGACGGCGCCGAGCTCGAAACCGACGGGGAGAACGGGCGGCCCGGCATCGCCAACATCCGCGGGGTGATCACCGCGGCGGTGCTGCGGCTGCACCCGCTGCCCGAGACGCGCCGCTGGGTCGGCCGCTCGGTCACCACCCCGGCCGGCGTCGCGGAGCTGGTCGAGCAGGCGGTCGAGCAGGACCTGGAGCCCAGCGCGATCGAGGTGGACCTGCCGGGCGCCGCCGAGGGCACGGTCGCCGTGCTGATCGAGGGCGACACCGGGTCGGTGGCCGGGCGGGCGGCGAAACTCGGCCAGGTCTGGGGCCCCGAGGCGGCCGTGGTCGAGCACGGGCCGCCCTGGTGGGGGCGGTATCCGTTCGGGGCCGGCGACGTCGCGGTGCGGATCTCGGTGCCGCCGGAGGGCCTGCAGGCGGTGACGTATGCGTTGCGGGACGCCTGCGGCGTGCCGGTGCCGCTGCGCGGTTCGGCCGGCCTCGGCACGGTGCACGCGGTGCTCCCGGCGGGCCTGCCGGCGCGGCGGCTGGCCGAGATCGTCGACGGGGTGGACCAGGTGCTGATGGCCCGCAGTGGCAAGATCGTGGTGGTTTCGGCCCCGCCGGCTCTCGCCGTCGCTCTGCCGATGGCTACACCGCGCGACCTGTTCTGATCAGCTCCCACCCGACAGCGGCGTAAACGGTGGTCAGAAACGGGCGGGGAGCAGGGTGGCCGCTTCGGCGGCGAGATGGCGGCCCATGCGGGCGACGTCGCCGACGGCGTAGGTGAGGTAGGCGAACTGGCCGACCTCGCGGACACCGGTGAGGATCAGCTCGTCGACGCCGATCTTGTGGCGGAGCATCGGGGTGCCGGTGCCGAGGACGGCCGGCGCGATGCCGAGGATGATCTCGTCGAGCAGGTGCTGCTGGGCGAACTGGGCGACCAGGTTGCCGCCGCCGGCGAGCCAGACGTTCTTGCCCTGGGCGGCGACCAGCATGGCCTCGTGGACCCGGCGGACATCGCCGCTGATCATGAAGACGTTGGCGTCCGGGACCGGCGGTAGGTCACGGTGGGTGAAGACCCAGCAGGGCACGTCACCGTACATGTCGTGCCAGTTCTGCGGCTCCTCCAGCAGATTGTCGTTCTTCAGCACCCACTCGTAGGTGGTCGCACCCATGGCGAACGCGCCGACGCCGGCGAAGAACTCGCCGAACGGGTTCTCGGTGCCCTCGTCCACCTCGAAGAGCCAGTCCAGCGAGTTCGACTCGTCGGCGATGTAGCCGTCGATGCTGGTGGCGGTGTAGTACTGCGTCTTCGCCATGCCAACACCATGCCACGCCGACGGCGACAAAAAGGGCAGATCGATCAGGAGATCGGTGGGCCCACCGGCGGATCGATCACACTGCCGCGCGGTGACCGGCGAATCGATCAGGAGGCCGGTGGGCCGACCGAGTAGCGCAGATTGGCGAACTGCCCGAGCCGGCTCACCGACGTCAGGGTCAGCCGTTTCGCGGTGAGGCGGCGGGGGAGCAGCGGGGCGCCGGCGCCGAGGGTGGCCGGGGCGACGCCGAGGATCAGTTCGTCGAGCAGGCCCGCGTCGGCGAAGCAGGCGACCAGCTCGCCACCGCCGACGAGCCAGATGTTCTTGTCGCCGGCGGCGGCGGCCATCTGTCGGTGCACGGCGGTGACGTCACCGCGTACGAAAGTAAGGTTCGCGCCGGGGACGCGGGGCAGATCGCGGTGCGTGAAGATCCATGCCGGGGTGTCGCCGTAGGGCGACAGCCATTTCTCCGGCTCGGCGACGACGTTCTCGTGGGCCAGGACCCACTCGTACGTGGTCGCGCCCATGGCGAAGGCGCCGACATCGGCGAAGAACGCGCCGAACGGATTCGCGTCGCCGCCGTCGTCGACCTCGAACAGCCAGTCCAGGGAGTGGTGCTCGTCGGCGATGTAGCCGTCGATCGTGGTCGCGGTGTAGTACTGCGTCGTCATGCCCGAGACCCTGCCACCGGGGTACGACAGAAATCAGGCGTCGTTGCGGAGGACCAGGATGGCGATGTCGTCGCGCGGCTCCTCGACCGAGAAGTTGATCGTCGTGGAGCGCAGGCGGGCTGCCATCGCATCCGCGGGATAGCCGGCCAGGGGTGCGGCGGCCTCGCGGAGCCGGGCGGAGCCGAAGAGCTCGCGACCGCGGCGGCGTTCGGTGACGCCGTCGGTGTAGAAGATCAGCGAGTCGGCCGGCCCGAGGGTGACCTCCACGTTCGGCGAGGTGATCGATTCCAGCAGGCCCAGGGCCGTGCCGCCCGCACCGACGAAGGACGCCTTGCCCTCGGATCGGACCAGCACCGCCCGGTCGTGCCCGGCCAGGTGCAGGCAGACGCCGAGGCCGCCGTCGGGCCGGCGGGTGACCGAGGCCATCGCGAGGGTGCAGTAGCGGCCGCCGCCACGCTGCACCAGCGTGCGATTGACCCGGTCGAGGATCTCGGTGAGCGACTTGCCGTCGTCGACCAGGATCCGGATCACGTCGCGGACCAGGCCGGTCACGGTGGCCGCCTGGACGCCCTTGCCGGAGACGTCGCCGACGACGACCAGCCACTGGTCGGTGCCGAACGGCATCACGTCGTAGAAGTCGCCGCCGACCTCGGAGCCGGTCGGCACGTATTCGGCGGCGAAGCCGATGCCCTCGACGTGCGGCAGCGCCGGCGGCAGCAGGGAGGCCTGCAGGGTGCGGGCGACCTTGCGGCGTTCGTCGTGGATCCGGGCGTTGTCGATGGCCAGGGCGGCCCGCCGGGCGACGTCCTCGAGCACCGCCACCTCGTCGGCGTCGTGCCGGTGCTTGACGTGCCGGCCGACGGCGAGAGTGCCGAGCCGCGAGCCGCGGGCGACCAGCGGGACCGCGAAGCCTTCCAGCGGGGCGCCGAACATCACCTGGGTGCCGAGCCGGGACGCCTCCTCCAGCCGGGCCAGGATCGACTCCGGGCCGGACTCGGCGAGCGAGGCGTGCAGGTGGGCCAGCGTGGCCTCCTCGGCGTGGGTGGCCGCGGCCAGTTGCAGCCGGCCCCAGGCGTCCGTGGTGTGCACCGCGCACCACTGGCCGAGCCGGGGCACCACGAGCTGCGGGATCAGCGCCATCGTGAGGTTGACGTCGAGGGATTGGGCGAGCAGCTCGCTGGCCTCGGCGAGGAAGGTGATCCAGGTGGCCCGGCGGACGTCGGCGCGGCGCAGCCGGTCGTTCTCCAGGTGCAGGGAGAAGCGTTCGGCGACCATCACGGCGAGGGTCTGCGCGTAGCCGACCGGGGCGGCGTCGAGCTCCAGCTCGCCGGAGTAGGGCCGGTGGACGGTCAGCGGGACGCGGATGGTGTCGGCGTTGTCCCGCGGGGCCCGGCCGTACCGGGCGAGCAGCTGCCGGCCCATCCCGTCGCCGCGGTCGACCCGGAGCACCCCGCCGGCCGCGCCGGTCAGCCGGGCCAGCCGGGAGAGCAGGTCGGCGGCGAGCTCGGTGAGGCCCTCGTCGGTCTGCCGGTCGGAGCCGCTGCGCAGCAGGGCGGTGAGCGCGCCGAGGCTGGGCGCGTCGGACGGGGGCGGGATCCGGGACCCGTCGCCACCGTCCGGCGCGTGATGGTCGAGGTGGAACCAGACGCCTTTGCCGTCGCCCTCGTGCACGGTGCCCCAGCGGCTGGCGAAGTGGTCGACCAGCAGCAGGCCGCGGCCGCGCTCGGCGACCTCGCCGATGTCCGGGCTCTCGTTCCTGGGGCCGACGGCGAGCTGCTCGACCGGGCCGGGGGCGAAGTCGGTGACCGTCACGGTCAGCCCGGCCGGATCGGCGGTGACCTCGATGTCCAGGTCGGTGTTGGCGTGCACGACCGCGTTGGTGGACAGTTCGGTGGTCAGCAGCAGAGCCTCGTTGAGCAGGCCGTCCAGCCCGGCCTCCTCGAGCACCGAGCGGACCAGCGCGCGCGCCGCCGCGGGGGTGCGCCGGTCGTTGGGCAGGCGGGCTTTGCGCACGAGGGTGCCGGTCGGCGCTCCCGACGGGACGCTCGTCCTGGTTCCGACCTCGGCTGGCACAGCATGCATCCTCTCCCGAGGGTGGGTGTATGCACAAAGTCGTCTCTCGCATTGACCCGGTCGGGCGAGAGAGGATAGGTAGCCCGGCAGGTGGACAGCGAGTGAGGACAGCATGACTGCGGCCAAAGAAGCCAGCGTCGGCGGGCCCGACGAGACCGTTCTGTTCGGTGAGCTCGCGGACGCCCTGCGACGGGTCCGGCGCGGTGATCTCAAGGTCCGCCTGCCCCGCCGCGGTGGTGCCGCCGGGGCCGTGGCGGAGGCCTTCAACGAGGTCGTCTCGCTGCAGGAACGGCAGAATCTGGACCTCCGGCGGATCAGCCGGATCGTCGGCCGCGACGGCCGGCTGACCGAGCGCCTGGACGAGGAGGGGCTGGACGGCTCCTGGGCCGACAGCGTGCGCTCGGTGAACTCGCTGATCGACGATCTGGGCCGGCCCACCACCGAGATCTCCCGGGTGGTCGGCGCGGTGGCCGAGGGTGACCTCTCCCAGCACATGGCGCTGGAAATGGACGGCCGGCCGCTGCGCGGTGAATTCCTGCGGATCGGCCGGACGGTGAACACGATGGTCGACCAGCTGTCGTCGTTCGCCGACGAGGTGACCCGGGTGGCCCGCGAGGTGGGCACCGAGGGTGAGCTGGGCGGTCAGGCCGACGTCCGCGGGGTGGCCGGCACCTGGAAGGACCTCACCGACTCGGTGAACCTGATGGCCTCCAACCTGACCCACCAGGTGCGCTCGATCTCCCAGGTGGCCACCGCGATGGCCCGCGGCGACCTGTCGCAGAAGATCACCGTGTCGGCCCGCGGCGAGGTCGCCGAACTCGCCGACACGATGAACGGGCTGACCGACACGCTGCGGCTGTTCGCCGAGCAGGTCACCCGGGTGGCCCGCGAGGTGGGCACCGAGGGCAAGCTGGGCGGCCAGGCCGAGGTGCCGAACGTGGCCGGCACCTGGAAGGACCTCACCGACTCGGTGAACTCGATGGCGTCGAACCTGACGAGTCAGGTGCGCAACATCGCGCAGGTCTCCACCGCGGTCGCCAAGGGCGACCTGTCGCAGAAGATCACGGTGGCCGCTCAGGGTGAGATCCTGGAGCTCAAGGACACCGTCAACACCATGGTCGACCAGCTCTCGTCGTTCGCCGACGAGGTGACGCGCGTCGCCCGCGAGGTCGGTACCGAGGGTCGTCTCGGCGGACAGGCACAGGTCAGAGGCGTTTCCGGGACGTGGCGGGACCTCACCGAGAACGTCAACCAGCTCGCCGCGAACCTGACCGCCCAGGTCCGCAACATCTCCCAGGTCTCCACCGCGGTCGCCAAGGGCGACCTGTCGCAGAAGATCACGGTCGACGCCCGGGGCGAGATCGCGGAGCTGAAGAACACCGTGAACACGATGGTCGACCAGCTGTCGTCGTTCGCCGACGAGGTGACCCGGGTGGCCCGCGAGGTCGGTTCCGAGGGCAAGCTCGGCGGACAGGCCCAGGTCAAGGGCGTTTCCGGGACGTGGCGGGACCTCACCGACAACGTCAACTACATGGCGTCGAACCTGACCAGCCAGGTGCGCAACATCGCCTCGGTCACCACGGCCGTGGCCAAGGGCGACCTCGGGCAGAAGATCACGGTCGACGCCCGCGGCGAGATCCTGGAGCTCAAGTCCACTGTCAACACGATGGTCGACCAGCTGTCGTCGTTCGCCGACGAGGTGACCCGGGTGGCCCGCGAGGTGGGCACCGAGGGCAAGCTGGGTGGGCAGGCGCAGGTGCGCGGGGTGGCCGGCACGTGGCGCGACCTGACCGACAACGTCAACTCGATGGCGTCGAACCTGACGAGTCAGGTCCGCAACATCGCGCAGGTCTCCACCGCGGTCGCCAAGGGCGACCTCTCGCAGAAGATCACGGTCGACGCCCAGGGCGAGATCCTGGAGCTGAAGAACACCGTGAACACCATGGTCGACCAGCTGTCGTCGTTCGCCGACGAGGTCACCCGGGTGGCCCGGGAGGTCGGCTCGGAGGGCAAGCTGGGTGGGCAGGCGCAGGTGCGCGGGGTGGCCGGCACGTGGCGCGACCTGACCGACAACGTCAACTACATGGCGTCGAACCTGACCGCCCAGGTGCGCAACATCGCCTCGGTCACCACGGCCGTGGCCAAGGGCGACCTCGGGCAGAAGATCACGGTCGACGCCCGCGGCGAGATCCTGGAGCTGAAGAACACCGTCAACACCATGGTCGACCAGCTGTCGTCGTTCGCCGACGAGGTCACGCGTGTCGCCCGGGAGGTCGGCTCGGAGGGCAAGCTCGGCGGACAGGCCCAGGTCAAGGGCGTTTCCGGGACGTGGCGGGACCTCACCGACAACGTCAACCAGCTCGCCTCGACCCTGACCATCCAGCTGCGCGCGATCGCCGAGGTGTCCACCGCGGTGACCCGGGGCGACCTGACGCAGAGCGTGGCGGTCGAGGCGCAGGGCGAGGTCGCCGAGCTCAAGGACAACATCAACCAGATGATCGTGACGCTCCGCGACACCACGAAGACGAACGCGGAGCAGGGCTGGCTCGACTCGAACCTGGCCCGCATCGGTGGCCTGTTGCAGGGCCAGCGGGACGTCGGCGAGGTCTGTCGCATGATCATGACCGAGGTGACGCCGCTGGTGGACGCGCAGCTCGGCGCATTCTTCCTGGTCGACAACGAGGAGGCGGTGATCCGGCTGCGGCTGGCCGCGTCGTACGGCTATGTCGCTCGTGATCATGAAGTGACCTTCGGCCCCGGTGAGGGCCTGGTCGGGCAGGCCGCGGTCTCGCGCCGCACGATCCGGGTCCGGGCCACCCACGACGGCATCCTGACCATGCGCTCCGGGCTGCTCGCCATGCCGCCGAACGACCTGGTGGTGCTGCCGGTGCTGTTCGAGGGCGAGATGCTCGGGGTGATCGAGTTCGCCTCGGTGGCCGCCTTCTCCGGACTCCACCTGACCTTCCTGGAGCGGCTGGTCGCCACGATCGGGGTGGCGCTCAACACGATCCAGGCCAACCGGCGTACCGAGGAGTTGCTCAGCCAGTCGCAGCGTCTGGCCCGGGAGATGCAGGACCAGTCGGCCGAGCTGCAGCGCACCAACGCCGAGCTGGAGGACAAGGCCAAGCTGCTGAGCGACCAGAAGGCCAACATCGAGCTGAAGAACCGGGAGATCGAGCTGGCCCGGCTCGGCCTGGAGGAGAAGGCGCAGCAGCTGTCCCGGGCCAACACGTACAAGTCCGAGTTCCTCGCCAACATGAGCCACGAGCTGCGTACGCCGCTGAACTCGCTGTTGTTGCTGGCCCGCCTGCTGGCCGACAACACCGAGCGGAACCTGACCGGCAAGCAGATCGAGTTCGCCCGGACCATCCACAGCGCCGGCTCCGACCTGCTCTCGCTGATCGACGACATCCTCGACCTGTCGAAGATCGAGGCCGGCCGGATGGACGTCGAACCGGACGTGGTCGACTTCGACGGCATCCGCAGCTACGTCGAGCAGGCGTTCGTGCCCCAGGCCGAGGAGAAGGGCCTGCGGCTGGAGGTGGAGCTGGCACCGGACCTGCCCGACTCGATCGTCACCGACCCGCAGCGACTCCAGCAGATCCTGCGCAACCTGCTCTCCAACGCGGTGAAGTTCACCGACAACGGCTCGGTGACGCTGCGCATCTTCGCCCCGTCCCCGGAGAGCGACGACGTGCCGGCGCTGGTCTCGGCGCGACAGGTGGTCGCGTTCGCGGTGCGGGACACCGGGATCGGCATCTCGGACGAGAAACTGGCGATCATCTTCGAGCCGTTCCAGCAGGCCGACGGCACCACCACCCGCAAGTACGGCGGCACCGGCCTGGGCCTGTCGATCAGCCGGGAGTTCGCGGCGCTGCTCGGCGGCACCATCGCGGTCCGTTCGGTGCCGGGCGAGGGGTCGACCTTCACGCTCTACATGCCGGAGGCGCTGACCCCGGACACGATCCCGATGCCGGCCCTGCCCGCGGCCACGACCAAGGCGGTCGCGGCACGGCCGGCCACGTCGCTCGACCTGCCGCTGGAGATGGCGCCGCTGGGCGCGCCGCGGCAGGAGGAGCCGGCCGCGGTGCACCCGGCCGGCCGGCAGCTGGACGGCGCCACCGTGCTGATCGTCGACGACGACGTGCGCAACGTGTTCGCCCTGACCAGCGCCCTGGAGATGCACGGGCTGCACGTCCTGTACTCGGACAACGGGGTGGACGGGGTGCGGATCCTGAACGAGCATCCGGAGGTGGACATCGTGCTGATGGACGCGATGATGCCCGACCAGGACGGGTATGAGACCACTCGGGGAATCCGGCGCAATCAGCGTTTCCGGGATCTACCGGTAGTGTTCCTGACGGCGAAGGCGATGCCCGGTGACCGGGAGTCGGCTCTCGCCGCGGGAGCCAGCGACTACATCACCAAGCCGGTCGACCTGGACGAGCTGATCGCCCTGATGGCTCGCTGGGTGAACGCCGAGGAGTCCGCCGAGCCGGAGAACGGCTGACGGTGGGGAGGGACGAGGTGAGCACGCGTGGGTGAGCGCGCCAAAGCACTGCTGGTCGACGACCGGAAGGACAACCTGCTGGCCCTGGAGGCCATCCTGCAGGGCCTCCCGGTGACCGCTGTCGCCGTGGAGAGCGGTGAGGCGGCCCTCAAGCAGCTGCTCACCGACGACTTCGCGGTGATCCTGCTGGACGCGCACATGCCCAACATGGACGGCTTCGAGACGGCCAGCCACATCAAGCGGCGGGAACGGACCCGGCACGTGCCGATCCTCTTCCTGACCGCGGCCGACCGGGACGCCCAGCTCGCCCTGCGTGGTTACGCGGTGGGTGCGGTGGATTACCTGACCAAGCCGTTCGACCCGTGGGTGCTTCGTGCCAAGGTGTCCGTCTTCGTCGAGCTCTGGACGAAAAATCAGCAGCTCAAGGCGCAGGCCGAGGCGACCAAGGAGCGGGACGCGCAGTGGCTGCGGCTGACCGAGACGGTCGACGAGGCGGCGCGCGTGCTCCGGGCCGGCGGCGACGACGCCGCGACCGAGGCGCTGGCTCTGCTGGAGAAGGCGCGCTGGGGAAGCTGATGTTCATGTGACCTGGGTCACTGGGAGCAACGAAGTTGATCGCCCGCACCACAAGCGGTCGAAGCCTCGTCCCCCAGAAGCTTAGGAGCAACATGCGGCACGCACACCCCGACGACGCCCAGGCCGCGCGCCGTCGTCGTCGCCGGATCATCACCGGAGTCGGCGCGGCCGGCGCCGCCGGTGCGGTCACCGCGCTCGTGGCGGTCCTCGTCCCCAACGCCTCGGCCAGCACGATGTTCAGCGACGACTTCGAGAACGGCGTGAGCGCCTGGTCCAAATCCGGCGGCGACTGGTCGGTCGTGACGGACGGATCCAAGGCGTACCGGCAATCCAAAGCGGACAGTCAGTTGGCGCGGGTCCTCGCCGGGGAGACCACCTGGACCGACTATTCGGTCTCGGCCAAGGTCAAGGGCATCAGCCTGGGCAGCGGCGGCCTCGCCGGAGTCGCGGCCCGGGTCAGCAGCTCCTCGACGATGTACCGGCTGGTGCTGACCGGTGCCGGCAGGGCCGAGCTGCAGGCCGCCAAGGGCAGCGTGGTGTCGGTGCTCGCGTCGGCCGCGGTCAGCGGCGTGACGACCTGGCACACCCTGCGGATCGACGCCTCGGGCAGCGCGGTGAAGGGCTTCGTGGACGGCGCCGCGATCGGCGGCGGGACCGGGACGCTGTCCGCCAAGGGGCGGATCGGCCTGGTCACCAGCAGGGGATCGGCGGACTTCGACGACGTGGCGGTGGGCCCGGCCGGCGCCGCGACCGGTTCCCCGGCGACCAGCGCCACCCCCACCAGGACCGCGACCGGGACACCCACCAAGACCGCGACCGCGGCGCCGACGAAGAGCGCGACGCCGACGAAGAGCGCGACCACCGCTCCGGCCGCGTCGACCACCTGGCCGACCCCGACCGGGCAGAAGGCCGTGACCAGCACCATCAAGGTGACCAGCAGTCTCGACGGCGGCAACGTCCGCTTCTTCGGCAGCGGCGCGCTGGGCACCGACTCGCAGTCCGAGGACCAGGGCCCGCTGTTCGAGCTCGCCGACGGCGCGAGCCTGTCGAACGTGATCCTCGGTGACCCGGCCGCCGACGGCGTGCACTGCCTCGGCTCCTGCACGCTGACCAACGTCTGGTGGGAGAACGTCGGCGAGGACGCGGCCACCTTCAAGGGCGGCACCTCGGCGGTCTACACGGTCAACGGCGGCGGGGCCAGGGGCGCCGACGACAAGGTCTTCCAGCACAACGGCGGCGGCACGCTGACCATCAAGAACTTCCAGGTCAGCGACTACGGCAAGCTGTACCGCTCGTGCGGCAACTGCAAGACTCAGGTCAAGCGCTCGGTGATCGTGCAGAACGTGATCGCCACCGGCAAGGCCAAGGCGCTGGTCGGCATCAACTCGAACTTCGGTGACACCGCGACGCTGTCGAACATCACCGTGGTGGGCTTTCCCGGCCTGAAGGTCTGCGACAAGTTCAAGGGCAACAGCACCGGCGCCGAGCCGACCGAGGCCGGGTCCGGCGCGGACGGCCTCAACTGCAAGTTCTCGGATTCCGACATCACCTTCAAGTGATGCGCGACGCCGCCTACCACGCGTTCTTCGAGCGCCACTACGACTCGTTGTCCCGGCTGGCGTACCTGATGATCGGGGACGCGTCGGCCGCCGACGACCTGGCGGCGGACACGCTGACCGAGGTGTGGCGGCACTGGGAACGCGTGCAGGCGGCGGACGACCCGGCAGCGTACGCCCACGGGATCCTGATGAACCTGGCCCGTAACTGGATCCGTCGACGCAGCCGGGAGCGCCTCTTCTCGCTGGAGGTGCTCAAGCGGGCGCCGGAGTCGGACGTGCCGGCGGTGCTCGACGTGCGCCGCGCGCTGGCCCGGCTCCCGCACCGGCGGCGGGCCTGCGTGGTGCTGCGGTACGCGTTCGACATGTCCGAGCGTGAGGTCGCCGCGACCCTCGGGATCTCCGAGGGCACGGTGAAGAGCGCCACCTCGCGGGGCGCGAAACAACTGGCCGAGATGCTCGGCGGAAGTCTGGCCCGGATCGGCGGATGGGAGGCGGCGCGGTGACACTCACCGAGGATGAGCTGCGCGCGGTCCTGCGCGCCCAGGTGAGGGCCCATCGGCCGGACCGGGCCGCGATCCTGGACCGGGTCACCGGGACGGCCACGCGGGACCGGGCGGCCCGGCGGCGGGCGCCCCGGGTCCGGATCGCGGGGGCGACCGCCGCGGTGGCGGCCGTCATCGGGGGCGGCGGATTCGCCCAGTGGGCACTGGCCGGTGGAACGGGACCCGACCGGCCCGCTCCACCGCCGCCCTCCAGCTTCCCGACGGTGCCGCCGAGCAGCCCGCCGCCGCGACCGTCCCACCAGCCCGGCCGGCCCGCCTCCGCGGCTCCGGCCGCGACCCCGGTCCTGCGGGCCGCCGGCACCGTCGAGGTGGGCGGCAGGACCCGGGCCAGCGGTGTGGTGACGATCCGGGCGACCGGGCGGCTGACCGCGCTGCGGGTGACCATCCGGGTGGCGAAGACCCCGGGCCTGGTCGCCCGGGACGGCAGCCAGCAGGTGCCGGGTGCGAGCGTGACCAGCGACGTCACCGAGGAGGCGGGTGCGGTGGTCTACCACTTCACGCTCTCGTCCAAGGACACGCTGGGGCCGGGGACCTATACCTTCTTCGCCCGGTACACCTTTCCGGCGGGTGGCCGTGACGCCGGCGCCGACACCTATTCCGCGGACGCGACCGGCGGATCAGGGACCTCGGTGAGGGTCAGCGGCACCTTCGGCTGACGGTTGTCCACAGGCGACGCCATCGGCGCGCCGGGCATCTCCCGGGTGTGACAGCATCGCTGATGGGCCCTCCGCCGCCGGCGGGCCGGCTGTCAGGAGGTGCTGATCATGAGGGCGGACCGCAGGCCGGTGATGTCCAGCACCCGCATCAGGAAATCGCCCACGTTGGCCAGCGCCAGCACGGTCTGGTTGTGCTGCGCCTTGCGGCTGAGCACGACCAGCGTGCCGAGGCCCTGTGAGTCGCAGAACGTGACGCCCGCCATGTCCAGCACGATGCGCCCGGGCGGCTCGGCGGCCAGCACCTCGTTGACGAGAGCGGCCAGCTCGGTGACCGTGAGCACGTCGATTTCCCCCGCGAGCTGGATCGAGACCTCGTCGGGGGCCCGATGAACCGTGATGGACAGCTCGGGACGCTCCACGCCGGTCAGCCTATCCTCTTAGACGCGAATCGGCCCGTCCGGCGCGGGCGAACCGGGCTCTTCCGGACATCCTCCGGTGATGTGAACAACCCTCTCACCATCGGCGTCCGTGCCCGCTGACAGAATGGGAACCGCTGTGACCACGACATATCCCACCGCGGATCTTCCGTATCCGGAGGACGCCCCGGTCTCCCAGGCCCTGTTCGACCGCGCCCGGACCATCATTCCCGGCGGGGTCAATTCACCTGTGCGTGCGTTCCGCGCCGTCGGCGGCACGCCCCGATTCATGGCCTCGGGCAGCGGCCCCTGGCTGACCGACGTCGACGGCCGGCGCTACGTCGACCTGGTCTGCTCGTGGGGCCCGCTGATCCACGGCCACGCCCACCCCGAGATCGTCGCGGCGGTCCAGCGGGCGGCCGCGCTCGGCACCAGCTTCGGCACCCCCACCGGGGGCGAGGTCGACCTGGCCGAGGAGATCGTCCGGCGCACCGCGATCGACGAGGTGCGGCTGGTCAACTCCGGCACCGAGGCCACCATGACGGCGATCCGGCTGGCCCGCGGCTACACCGGCCGGTCGAAAGTGGTGAAGTTCGCCGGTTGCTACCACGGCCACGTGGACGCGCTGCTGGCCGCCGCCGGGTCCGGGGTGGCCACGCTCGGCCTGCCCGACTCGCCCGGGGTGACCGGCGCGGCCGCGGCCGAGACCATCGTCCTGCCGTACAACGACATCGACGCGGTCACCGCGGCCTTCGCCCAGGACGGCGGCGAGATCGCGGCGATCATCACCGAGGCCGCCCCGGGCAACATGGGTGTGGTGGTCCCGCGGGACGGCTTCAACCAGAAACTGGCCGAGATCGCCCACGCGAACGGCGCGCTGCTGATCGTCGACGAGGTGATGACCGGTTTCCGGGTCTCCGCCGGTGGCTGGACCGGGCTGCACCCGGTCGACGCCGACCTGTTCACCTTCGGCAAGGTGATGGGTGGCGGGCTGCCCGCGGCGGCGTTCGGCGGGCGGCGCGAGATCATGTCCCGGCTCGCCCCGGCCGGCCCGGTCTACCAGGCCGGCACGCTCTCCGGGAACCCGTTGGCCTGCGCGGCCGGCCTGGCCTCGCTGCGACTGGCCGACGCCGACGTCTACAAGCGGCTCGACGAGCTGGCCACGACGATCGGGCAGCTCGCGTCCACGGCGCTGAGCGCGGCCGGGGTGGCGCACCGGTTGTCGTACGCGGGAAACATGTTCTCGATCTTCTTCACCGAGACCGAGGTCGTCGACTACGACACGGCGCGGACGCAGGACGCCGCGGCGTTCAAGGCGTTCTTCCACACCATGCTGGCGCGCGGGGTCTACCTGCCGCCGAGCGCCTTCGAGTCGTGGTTCGTCTCGACCGCGATCGACGACGCGGCACTGGAGCAGATCGCGACCGCGCTGCCGCACGCCGCGCGCGCCGCAGCGGGGAGCCCGAGTTGAGCGAGTCGACCAGGACGACCGTGCACGTGTTCCGGCACGGCGAGGTCTTCAACCCCACCAAGATCTTGTACGGCCGGCTGCCCGACTTCCATCTCTCCGAGCTGGGCCATCAGATGGCGAAGGCGGCCGCCCAGGCACTCTCCGGCCGCGATGTGACGCACGTGGTGGCCAGCCCGCTGGAGCGCGCGCAGGAGACCGCCGCGCCGATCTCCGCCGAGTTCAAGCTGGAGACGGCGAGCGACGTACGGCTGATCGAGAGCGCCAACTTCTTCGAGGGCAAGCGGGTCTCGGTCGGCGACGGCGCGTTCAGCAACCCGCGCCACTGGTGGGTGCTGCGCGACCCGATCACCCCGTCCTGGGGCGAGCCGTATCTGGAGATCGCCAAGCGGATGTTCGAGGCGCTGCAGGCGGCCCGGGTCGCCGCCGAGGGCCACGAGGCCGTCTGCGTCTCCCACCAGCTGCCGATCTGGACCCTCCGGCGGTACGTCGAGGGCAAGCGCCTGTGGCACGACCCGCGCAAGCGGCAGTGCGGCCTGGCGAGCCTGACCTCGTTCCGCTTCGAGGGGGCCAAGGTGGTCGGCATCGACTACACCGAGCCGGCCGCGCACCTGGTCGCCCTCTCCGCCACGGCCAAGACCGCCAAGGGAGCCTGAGATGCGCCGCCTTCTCGCCGCCGCCCTGGCCGCCACCGCCGCTGCCGGCGCCCTGGCCGGCTGCGGCAGCGGGAAGAACTGGGCACAGGACTGCACCACCACGAACGGTGTGGTGGAGTGCGACACCGCGCACCGGCCGCAGGTCGGTGATGTCTCCGGCGAGTTGCTCGACGGCGGTGCCTACAACGTGGCCGACGACCGCGGCAAGGTCGTCGTGGTCAACTTCTGGGGCTCCTGGTGCGCGCCGTGCCGGGCCGAGGCCGCTGACCTGGAAAAAACGTACCAGGCGACGAAGGCCAGGAACGTCACGTTCCTCGGGATCAACTCGCGGGACGACCGGGATTCGGCCAAGGCGTTCGAGAAGGGCCGGGTTACCTACCCGAGCATCTACGACTACGAGGGCTCGGTCGCGCTGAAGTTCGACGTGACCCAGACCAGCACCCCGGCCACCCTGATTCTGGACCGGCAGGGCCGGATCGCGGCGGCCATCCGGCGCTCCACCACCGCCGGCGAGCTGCAGCCGCTGGTGGAGCGGGTGGCGGCGGAGGGGAACGGCTGATGGGCTCGGCCTTCAGTGATGCGGCGGCCAGCGGCCCGCTGGTGCTGGCGATCGGTGCGGCCGCGGTCGCCGGCCTGGTCAGCATCCTCTCGCCGTGCGTGCTGCCGCTGGTTCCGGGTTATCTCTCCTACGTGACCGGCCTGGCCGGTTCGGACCTCGAGGTGGCCACCGGCGCGGCCACCGCCACCAAGACCCGGACCGTGGCGCTCAAGGGCCGGGTGCTGGCCGGCAGCGGTCTGTTCGTGCTCGGTTTCGCCACCGTCTTCACGCTGCTCGCCTCGCTGGTGGCGAACATCGGCATCGCCCTGAAGACCCACGAGCAGACGCTCAACCTCGTGCTCGGCGTGCTGGTGATCCTGCTCGGGCTGGGCTATCTCGGGGTGATCCCCGGCCTGCAGCGCGAGGCTCGGGTCAGCAAGCTCCCGGCCGCCGGGCTGATCGGCGCCCCGATCTTCGGCGCCATCTTCGCCCTCTCCTGGCTGCCCTGCGTCGGCCCGACCCTGGGCGCGGTGCTGGCGCTGGCCACCACGAGCGGGCAGACCGACCGCGCGGTGATCCTGGCACTCGCGTACAGCCTCGGGCTGGGTCTGCCGTTCGTGCTGTTCGGGCTCTTCTTCCGCAAACTGCTCGGCGTTTTCCAGGCGATCCGCCGGAACAGCCGGTGGGTCACCAGGATCGGCGGCGTGCTGCTCATCGCGGTCGGCGTGACCCTGGTCAGCGGTCAGTGGAACCACTTCCTGATCTGGCTGCTGACCACCTTCGACTTCGGCGGAGGGACGCTGCTGTGACGGTCCTGGAGGAACGCCCGGAGGCCGGTGAGGTGCCGCCGCCGCGCCGGGTGAACCCGGTGTGGGCGCTGCTGCGCAACTCCTGGCGGCAGCTGACCAGCATGCGTACCGCGCTGGTCCTGCTGTTCCTGCTGGCCGTCGCGGCGATCCCGGGGTCGTACTTCCCGCAGACCTCGGTCAACCGGGAGCGGGTGTCGCAGTATTACACCGCGCACCCGCAGCTGGCACCCTGGATCGACCGGTTCGGCGGGTTCGACGTGTTCGCGTCGGCCTGGTTCGCGGCGATCTACCTGCTGCTGTTCACCTCGCTGATCGGGTGCGTGCTGCCCCGGCTGCGCGACCACGCGCGCGCCCTGCGGACCGTGCCGCCGGAGGCCCCGCGCCGGCTGGAGCGGCTCCCGCAGCACACCCCGGCCCGGCCGCACGCCGCGGCGCCGGCCGAGGCCGCCGCCGAGCTGTCCCGGACGCTGCGCCGCAAGCTGTACCGCACCCGGGTGCGCGAGCTGCCGGACGGCGGGTTCGCGGTCTCCGGCGAGAAGGGTTACCTCAAGGAGACCGGCAACCTGCTGTTCCACTTCGCCCTGCTGTCCGTGCTGATCGGGGTCGGTTTCGGCCACTGGTACGGCTGGCACGGCAACCGGCTGCTGGTGGCCGGCGAGGACCAGGGCTTCTGCGACTCGATCACGCAGTACGACGACTCGGCGCTCGGCCCCCGGGTCACCGCGGCCGACCTGCCGCAGTTCTGCCTGCGGATGACCCGGTTCAACGCCACCTACCAGAGCACCGGGCAGCCGAAGTCGTTCCTGGCCACGGTCGAGGTCAAGGAGGGCTCGGGGGCGTACCGGCCGGCCACCTTCACGGTCAACGACCCGCTCCGGCTGCACCACGCCAACGTGCACCTGATCGGTCAGGGGTACGCGCCGGTGCTGCGCTACACCGACCGGTACGGCGTCAGCCAGACCAAGGTCGTGCCGTTCCTGCCGACCGACGCGATGCAGACCAGCGAGGGCGTCGCCCAGTTCCCGGACGTCAACATCGACCCGAAGACCAACCAGCGCGACGAGCAGCTGCAGGTCGGGTTCGAGGGCGTCTACCTGCCGACCGGCGGCACCGACGGCAGCGCCGTCTCGAAGTACCCGGCGGAGAACAGCCCGGTGCTGTTCCTCGCGGCCTACCGCGGCAACCTGGGGCTCGACGTCGGCAAACCCGGCTCGGTCTACGCCCTGGACCGCGGCCAGATCACCAACGGCGAACTGAAGAAGGTCAGCGGCGACCGCCCGCACACCCTGCACCCGGGCGAGACCTGGACCCTGGACGACGGCACCAGGCTGGAGTTCCTCGGCACCCGGCAGTTCGCCACGCTCGCCATCCGATACGACCCGACCCAGTCGCTGCTGCTGGTCGGCGCGGTGCTCGGGCTGATCGGACTGATGCTCTCGCTCTTCGTGCACCGGCGCCGCGTCTGGTTCCGCGTGCTCCCAGCTATCGATCAGGAAGCCGGCGGTAGCGTGGTCGAAGCCGGTGGCCTGCCGCGCACCGACTATCCGGGGTTCGAGGCCGAATTCGCCGCGCTGACCCGGCCCGCCGAGGAAGGAACGCCCTGATGGGACAGCTGTCCAACCAGCTGATGGCGCTGACCGTGCTGGCCTACCTGACCGCCATGGTCTGCTACGCCGGGGAGTACGCGTTCGGCAGGCGCAGCCTGATCGGCAAGGCGGCCGCGCGACCGGCCCGGCAGCTGGTCGGCGCGGGCGCCGCGGCCCCGGTCGCCGCCGATGTGCCGCCGGTCGTCGCGACGCCGGTGCGGCGTGACCGCGGCGAGCTCTCCGGGCGGATCGGCGCGGCCGTCAACGTGCTCGCCCTGGTCCTGCACGCGGCCACGCTGGTCGCCCGCGGCATCGCGGCCGACCGCATGCCGTGGGGCAACATGTACGAGTACATCCTCTCCGCGACCTTCGTCGGGTCGACGGTCTGGGTCGGCGTGCTGCTGCGCCGCCCGGCCCTGCGGCACCTCGGCCTGTTCGCCTCGCTGGCCCTGGTGGTGCTGCTCGGCGCGGCCGACATGGTGGCCTACACCCCGCCCGCGCCGCTGGTCCCGGCCCTGCACTCGTACTGGTTCTTCGTGCACGTCACGACGATCATCATCTCCTCGGGAATCTTCCTGATCGGTGCCGTCCCGGCCGCCATGTTCCTGGTCAAGAACGGTTACGACGAGGGCAGCCGGCGCTTCCCGTACACGCTCGGCAAGCGCGTCCCCACCTCGGCGGTCGCCCTGGAGCGGCTCACCTTCCGGCTGCACGCGTTCGCCTTCCCGCTGTTCACCTTCGGCGCGCTGATCGCCGGCCCGCTGTGGGCCGAGGCGTCCTGGGGACGGTACTGGGGGTGGGACCCGAAGGAGGTCTGGGCGTTCATCTCCTGGGTGGTCTACGCGGCCTACCTGCACGCCCGGGCCACCCCGAGCGTCAAGCGGACCTGGGCGACCTGGATCGCGATCCTCGGCTTCGTGACGATGCTGATGAACCTGTTCGGCGTCAACCTGTTCTTCGAGGGCCTGCACAGCTACGCCAACGCGCGCTAGCAGTCGCCGGCGTCCCAGGTGTCGAAGCGGGTCACCCAGTTCAGGCAGTAACCGCCGCTGGTCTGCTGCAGGCCGGGGGCGACACCGGTGAGGGTGCCGACGTCCTCGCGCCAGAACCGCGGCGGACCGCCGCCGGCCGGGCGCAACTGCACGTTGTCCACCTTCACCGGGGGGACGTCGACCCGGCCCGGCTTGGTGTCGTCGACGTGGACCTCGACGTACTGCTCGACGAAGGCACTGCCGCCGATCGGCAGCTTCTGCGCGGTCAGCAGGTTCCACCGGTTGCTCCACCACAGCCAGGCCTGCCAGACCCCGTCCGAGTCGGTGTGCAGGTCCAGCCAGACCGTGTCGCCGGGCTTCACCGGATACTGGTCGTAGAACTGCCACGCCTTGGTGTTGGTGTTGTAGGTGTAGATGTGCGGGCGTCCCGCCGACGCCCACCCGGTCTCCGACCACCCGGCCTCCAGCCAGGCGATGTTCCCCTTGCCCAGGTCCCGTTTCACCATGAAGCGGGAGGCGATGAAGTCGTAGGTGCCGGGCCGGATCGTCGTGTCCACCACACCGAAGCGGCCGGACACGCCGCTCCACTCGGCACTGGTCGCCGCACCGAGGTGGTGGTAGCCGCTCGGGGTGAACCCGGGCGGCTTGCTCACGCGTACGGCCGATTCGAGAACGTTGGCCCGGCAGGCGCCCGGTGCCGAGCGGGAGGCCGGCGCCGAAGGCGGCCGGGTCGAGGGCGGACCGGCCACGCCGCAGACCGGCAGCCGGCCCGGACGCGCGGAATTCGCCGGGCTGGCCACCGCGAGCGCGGCCACCAGCCCGGCCAGCGCGCACCAGCGCGCCACCCTGCGGAGCGTCACGACCCCTCAACGCGAATCGCAGATCACGAGTGACGGCCCCCGGGAGCCGGCGGCGCGAAGCGGTGCCAGACTGGTGCGCATGGCGTCTCGTGGGTTTCCCTATGCCGATCTGCAGAGTTTCCTGGCCGCCCTGGAAAAGGCCGGTGAGCTGCGGCGGGTCACCGTCCCGGTGGACCCGACACTGGAGATCAGCGAGGTGGTGACCCGCACCGTCCGGTCGAACGGTCCGGCACTTGTGTTCGAACGGCCGACCCGGGGCGAGATGCCGATCGCGATCAACCTGTTCGGCACCGAGAAGCGGATGGCGATGGCGCTGGGCGTCGAATCGCTCGACGAGATCGGCGACCGGATCGGCGCGCTGATCAAGCCGGAGCTGCCGGTCGGCTGGTCCGGGATCCGCGAGGGCATGGGCAAGGTGCTGCAGCTCAAGTCGCTGCCGCCGCGCAAGGTCAAGACCGCTCCGTGCCAGGAGGTGGTGCTCAAGGGCGACGAGGTCGACCTCGGGAAACTGCCCGGCCTGCAGGTCTGGCCCGGCGATGGCGGGATCTTCCACAACTTCGGGCTGACCCACACCAAGCACCCGGAGACCGGCAAGCGCAACCTGGGGCTGTACCGGCTGCAGCAGCACTCGAAGAACACGCTCGGCATGCACTGGCAGATCCACAAGGATTCGACCGCGCACCACGCGGTCGCCGAGCGGCTCGGGCAGCGCCTGCCGGTGGCCGTGGCGATCGGCGCCGACCCGGTGGTCTGCTACGCGGCCAGCGCCCCGCTGCCCGGCGACATCGACGAGTACATGTTCGCCGGTTTCCTGCGCGGCGAGCGGGTCGAGATGGTCGACTGCGTCACCGTGCCGCTGCAGGTCCCGGCGAACGCGCAGGTGATCCTGGAGGGGTACCTGGAGCCGGGGGAGCGGCTGCCGGAGGGCCCGTTCGGCGACCACACCGGCTACTACACCCCGGTCGAGCCGTTCCCGGTGCTGCACATCGAGTGCATGACGATGCGCAGGAAGCCGATCTACCACTCGATCGTCACCTCCCAGCCGCCGCAGGAGGACCACGGGCTGGGCAAGGCCACCGAGCGGATCTTCCTGCCGCTGACCAAGCTGCTGATCCCGGACATCGTCGACTACGACATGCCGGCCGCCGGCGTCTTCCACAACTGTCTGATCGTGTCGATCCGCAAGCGCTACCCGAAGCACGCACAGAAGGTGATGAACGCCGTCTGGGGCGCCCACCTGATGTCGCTGACCAAGCTGATCGTGGTGGTCGACGAGGACTGCGACGTGCACGATTACGCCGAGGTGGCGTTCCGGGCGTTCGGCAACGTCGACTACGCGCGCGACCTGCTGCTCACCGAGGGGCCGGTGGATCACCTGGACCACGCGTCCTACCAGCAGTTCTGGGGTGGCAAGGCAGGCGTTGACGCCACCCGTAAGCTGCCGGCCGAGGGCTACGGCCGCGGCTGGCCGGAGGAGATGGTGATGAGTCCCGAGGTGACCAGCCTGGTGGACAAGCGCTGGAAGGAATACGGGATATGACGGCCGTCGCACCGGAGAAACCCGGCAAGGTCAAGGCGTTTCTGCGGTTGGTGATGATCGAGCACTCGGTGTTCGCGCTGCCGTTCGCCTACCTGTCGGCGCTGGTCGCGATCGACCGGGACGGGACCGGGCGGCACTGGCTCGACCTGGTGCTGGTCACCGTCGCCATGGTGTCCGGGCGGACGTTCGCGATGGCCGCCAACCGGATCCTGGACCGCAGGATCGACGCGCTGAATCCGCGTACGCAGAATCGGGAGCTGGTGACCGGCGCGGTGAGCGTCCGGACCGCCTGGACCGGCGCGATCGTCTCGCTGGTCGTCCTGATCCTGGCCGCGGGCCTGCTCAACCCGCTGTGCCTGGTCCTGTCGCCGCTCGCGGTGATCCCTCTGGTGATCTACCCGTACGCCAAGCGGTTCACCGACTTCCCGCACTACGTGCTGGCGCTGGCCCAGGCGGTGGCCCCGGTCGGTGCCTGGCTGGCGATCACCGGCACCTTCCACGGTTCCGGCCCGGCCTGGGTGCTCGGGGTCGCGGTCGGCCTGTGGATCGGCGGCTTCGACATCATCTACGCCTGCCAGGACGTCGAGGTGGACCGGCGGATCGGGGTGCACTCCACGCCGGCCCGGTTCGGGGTGCCGGTCGCGCTGCACATCTCCACGGTCACGCACGTGGTCACGTTCGCGCTGTTCGTGCTCTTCGGCCAGCTCGTCGGACTGGGCTGGCTGTGGTGGATCGGGCTGGCGCTGACCGCGGGTGGCCTGATCTACCAGCACGTGGTGGTGACCCCGACCGACCTGTCCAAGGTCAACCGGGCGTTCTTCACCGCGAACGGGTTCATCGGCATCGCACTGTTCGTCTTCGCGGTGCTCGACCTGGCCGTCCTGTAACACTGGGAAGATGCGACAACCCTGGATCGTCGGTGTCTCCGGAGCCTCAGGCACCCCGTACGCGCGGGCGGTGCTCACCGCGCTGCTCGACGCCGGCGAGGCGGTCGACCTGGTCGTCTCCCGGGCGGCCCGGCTCACCCTGCTCGACGAGACCGGGGCGACGATCCGGGATGCGCACTGGAAGGACGACGTCGCCGCGTGGCTCGGCCGGGACCTGGGTGACCTGACCTACTGGCCGGCCGGTGACCTGGCGGCCGGCCCGAGCAGCGGGTCGTATCCGGCGCGCGGGATGGCCGTGGTGCCGGCCAGCACGGCAGCGTGCGCCGGCATCGCCGTCGGTCTCTCCAAGGATCTGTTGCAGCGCGCCGCCGAGGTCAATCTCAAGGAACGGCGACGGACAGTCATCGTGCCGCGGGAGACCCCGGTGACGCGCAGTCACCTGGAGCACCTGATCGCTCTGCACGATGCCGGTGCGGTGGTGCTGCCGGCCAGCCCCGGTTTCTACGGGTCCGGTGCAGACGCCACCGCACAGCAACTCATCGACTTCATTGCGGGTAAGGTGCTGGACTCGCTGGGTGTGGAACACACCCTGATGCGGCGATGGAACGGGCGACTCGGCGAGCGCTGATCTCAGCGCAGGCCGTTCGGCGGGCCGTAACCCGCACCCGGGTTGGCCGGGCCGCTGTTCCGCGGCTTGTTGGCCGCGTCGTCCTCGCGCATCTCCTCGATCACGCCGTCGCCCTCAAGAAGGGCCTTGACTTCGGATTCGCGGAATCGGCGGTGTCCACCCGGAGTACGGATGCTGCCGATACGGCCGGCTGCGGCCCAGCGCGTGACCGTTTTCGGATCGACGCGAAACAATGCGGCCACCTCGCCCGGTGTCAGCAGACGGTCTCCAGTGTCCACAACCCCCTCCTCGGTTCTGTTTTCTGGAGCGGCCGGTGGTCACACTGAGTGTCGGCATGCTCGATCGGGACGTAAAGCCATTAGAGCACCGCCCCTGAACCAAGTCCGTGAAATGCGGAAAAAGCCCCGATTGCGACAACGATCATTATCCTGCCCCCCATTCGCCGCTACCGGGCGTGAGTGCCGCCGGGCCACCCGATTAGGGTTTCAGGCATGGACTCCATCGACCTCCGGCTGATCGACCTGCTACGGGAGAACGCTCGCTCGTCGTACGCCGAGCTGGCCCGCAAGGTCGGGCTCTCCGCCCCCGCGGTGCACGAGCGGGTCGGTAAGCTCGAGGCGGCCGGCACCATCCGCGGCTACCGCGCCGACGTCGACCACGAGGCGGTCGGGCTCGGCGTCACCGCGCTGATCGGCATCGTCGAGGACTCCGGCGCCGACACCGACGACGTGCTCGCCGCGGTGCGCGCCATGCCCGAGGTGGAGAGCTGCTATTTCATGGCCGGTGTGGAGTCGTATCAACTGATCGTCCGGGTCGGCACGATCGCCGAGCTGGAGCAGCTGATCGTCCGGATCAACCGGACGCCAGGGGTGGCCTCGACCCGTACGGCCATCGCACTTTCCACGAAATGGGAGAACCGGCCGCAGCCCGGCGTAGGCTGAGTCTCGCAGTTCGGTGAATATTGACGCGCCGTGATTGAATCCGCGCGTGGAAGAAGCTTCGCATCCGGTGGCGCCACCGCTGGAAAGCCCGGCGGTGGCGCCGTTCGGGTCGCTGGACGGCCCCGTGCTCGGGCCGTGGGAGGGCCCGGCGCTCGCGCCCACGAGGCAGCGCCGGACGGCTTTTCTGGCCGCGGTGACCGCCGTCGTCCTCGCGGTCGCCGCTGCGGGCGCCGTGCTCCTCTGGCCGTCCTCCGACAAGCCGGCGAAAGCCACCGCCACCACGAGACCGAGCCGCCCCCCGACGCCGTTCGAGGAGGCGCTGGCGCTGCTGCAGGGGCAGGCGACAGCCCTGGAGAGGGGCGACCAGGAAGGCTGGCTCGCCCCGCTCAACCCGGCGAACACCAGGATGGTCGATCGTTACCGGACCATCTTCACCAACCTGCGGGCTCTGGAGCTCAGCCACGCGGAGTTCCACGCCACCCGGGTCCCGGACCAGGGCAACGACTCGACGATCGTCGCCGAGGTGCAGCTCGCCTATTGTCTCAGTGGCGTCGCCTGCCCCAGCTGGCGCAAATTCTCCTTCACCGAGGGGCCGCCCGAGGCCGCGTACCGGGTGACCTTCACCAGGGTCGCCGGGGTGTTCCAGATCGTCGCGATGACCGAGAAGATCGCCTCCGAGGACAACGACCTGCAGCCGGCGCCGTGGGACGGACGGGAGCTGACCGTGGTGAAGGGCTCGCGGGTGATCGTGGCCGGCCCCGCCAATCAAGCCAAGCTGATCAGCCAGGTGCTGCCGATGGCGGAGAAGGCCGCCAAGGTCGTCGACAGGTACGCCGGCTACATCCACACCGAGCAGCGGCGCTACCGCATCTACATCGCCGATGAGCAGGGCTGGAAGACCTGGTACGGGGGCGGCAACCAGAAGTGGGTGGTGGGCTACGAGATTCCGCTGAACGCCACCGGCGGCGACGTCATCCTGCGAGCCAAGGTCTCCGGCGACTTCAGCGCGCTCGCGGTCACCATCCAGCACGAGCTCACCCACGTGGTGACCGTCGCGGAGGGCTACCACGGCGATCATGACGAGCAGTGGCTGGTCGAGGGGATCGCCGAGTACATCGGCGCGCTGCCGAAGAAGCCCCAGGACACGATCAATCACCTGGTGTTGAAGGACTCGTTCGCCCGGCGCGGGGTGCCGAAGAGCATCGCCTACCCGGCGCTGGCCCGCAACGCCGACGACCTGACCGTCGACACCCTGTACGCGATGGGCCACTATGCCACCGCGTGCATGGCCGCCCAGTACGGCGAGCCGAAGCTGCTGCAGTTCACCAGCCAGGTGCTGCGCGACGGGAAGGCGCCGGACGAGGCTGCACAGGCCACCTACGGCAAACCGTTCGCGGCGGTGGACAAGGCCTGCCTCAGCTGGATCCGCGAGCGGGTGTGACGACCCGCCGGGCCAGTCCCGGATAGTCGGTGACGAAACCGTCGTCGTCGACGGTCAGGTCGGCGCTGAACGTCTCGCTCGCGAACCGGATCCGGCCCTCGCCCAGCGGCGTGTAGATCTGGTCCGCCTGCACCACTTCCAGGCTGGGCACGAGCACCCACGCGACACTCAGCCGGTGGGAGACGCTTTCCCCGCTGAGCAGGCCCAGCCGGCGGATCGGCAGCGTGTTGGTCAGCGGGGAACCACCCAGGTCGGCGTCGAACGCGCCGTACAGCAGATCCGGGTCCTCGATCCCGGGCAGACCGGCCCGGGCGTGCCCGGCGGCCAGCAGCGCCGCATCCAGATCGCCCTGCTCGGAGGTGGTCACCCGCCACCGCCCGGCGGCCAGCTCCAGACGCACCCCGCGGGCCCAGCCGGCACCCTCGGCGCGCACATCCAGCCGCGCGGTCGCCCAGCCCGGATCGGTCTGGATCTCGTAGTGGCACGCGTAACCGATCGGCGCCGCGGCCAGCGCGGTGCCCTGCGCATACAACCCGTTCCGGGCGTCGAGGCGCACATGCTCGCTACCGGGGACATCCCGGCGTTCCCAGAACAACCCTGTGGAAAGAACGCCCATACCGGCAAGTTACCCGGCATTCGAAACGATTGCGGTGGTACGCGTGAGCCAGCCCTGTGGATGACCCTGTGGAAAAGCCCCGGCTCGCGCCGGGGCTTCACCTGGATTCGATCAGTGGCTGCGGGCCGGGCGGGACGAGTTGAAACGTCCCGGGCCACCCTCGCGCCGGTCGATGCGCTGCCCGTCGCGGCGCTGGCCGGACGGACGGTCACCGGTGCGGGCCGGACGGTCGGCGAAGTGCCGGTCGGTGCGCTCCCCGAACGGGCGGTCGGCGCGCGGCCGGTCCCGGTCGTTGAAGCCACCGCGGTCGGCGGCGGGCCGGTCGGTCCGGTCGCCGAAACCGCCACGCTCACGGTTCGGACGGTCGCCGCGGTAGCCGCCGTCAGCCGGACGGTCGCCGCGGTAGCCACCCTCGGCCGGGCGGTCGCCGCGGTAGCCGCCGTCAGCCGGACGGTCGCCCCGGTAGCCGCCGCCGGTCGGGCGGTCGCCGCGGTAGCCGCCGCCGGCCGGCCGGTCGCCGAAGCGGTCGTTCCGGTCGCCGTAGGACCGCTGCGGACGGTCGCCGTAGCGCGGACGGTCACCCCGGTCGCCACCGCCGAAGCGACGGCCGCCACCGGACCGCTCACGCCGCGGCTCCGGCTCCTCCACCACCGGGACACCACTCGGCTCCTGAGCGCCGGTGATGGCGGCCAGCTTCTCGTCGCCGATCCGCACCCGCACCTCGGCCGGGGACACGCCTGCCTTGGCCATCATCTGCTGGGTGGTCCGGCGCTGCTTGGGCAGCACCAGGGTGACCACCGCGCCGGACTCGCCGGCCCGCGCCGTGCGACCGGCCCGGTGCAGGTAGTCCTTCGGGTCCTTCGGCGGGTCCACGTGCACGACCAGGGAAACCCCGTCGACGTGGATGCCCCGGGCCGCGACGTCCGTGGCGACCAGCACGTTCGTCCGGCCCTCCTTGAACTCGGCCAGGGTCCGGGTGCGCACCCGCTGCGTCTTGCCGCCGTGCAGGGCGCCGGCCCGCACGCCGACCGCGTGCAGCTGCTCGACCAGCCGGTCCACGCCCATCTGGGTGCGGGCGAAGACGATGGTCTTGCCGGCCCGGTTCGCGATCCACGAGGTGATCGGGAACTTCTCGGCCGGCGGGATCAGCAGCAGGTGGTGATCCATGGTGGACACGCTGGCCTCGGCCGGCGCGGTCGAGTGGGTCACCGGGTCGTGCATGAACCGCTGCACCAGCGCGTCCACGTCACCGTCCAGAGTGGCCGAGAAGAGCAGGCGCTGCGCGTTCTCCGGCGTCTTCGACAGCAGGTCGGTGACCTCGGGCAGGAAGCCCATGTCGGCCATCTGGTCGGCCTCGTCCAGAACGGTGATCTCGACGTCGTCGAGCTTGCAGGCGCCGCGCTCGATCAGGTCGGCGAGCCGGCCCGGGGTGGCGACGATCACCTCGACGCCGCGGCGCAGGGCGTCCATCTGCCGGTCGTACGGCACGCCGCCGACCGCGGTCTTCAGGAAGACACCGACCGCGCGGCCGACCGGCATCAGCGAGTCGGCGACCTGCATCGCCAGCTCGCGGGTCGGGACCAGGATCAGCGCCTTCGGGTGGTGCGGGCGGGCCTTGCCACCCTGCGCGGTGCGGGCCAGCACCGGAAGGCCGAAGGCCAGCGTCTTGCCGGAGCCGGTCTGGCCACGGCCCAGCACGTCACGGCCGGCGAGCGCGTCCGGCACGGTGGCGGCCTGGATCTCGAACGGGGTGGTGATGCCCTCACGGGTGAGCACCCGCACGATCTCGGCCGGAAGGCCCAGGTCGGCGAAGGTGAGGACGGGCGCCTGCTCGGCGGCGGGCTCCTCGGCCTGCTCGGCTGCCTGCTCCTCGGCGATGGCGGCCGGTTCGGCGGCGGCCTGCTCGGCAGTGGCCGGCTCGGTGGCCTGCTCCTGCTCCGTGGCGGCTGCGGCCTGCTCCTGCTCCGCGGCGGCTGCGGACTGCTCCTGCTCCGCGGCGGGGGCCGTGGCGGTGTCGACGGCTTCGGTGGTCTCGGTGCTGTTGCTCTCGAAAACGGACGGGAACGTGCTGGGATCAGCGAAAGTGGTCAAGAGAACCTCTCTACGGGGGCGCATGCTCGCGAATGGCCCGCCGCGGTGGCCTGTGGAAACCGCCCGCTGAATTGCCCGCAAGAACGCCCGTGGCGCGCACCGGGTGGGCACGCCGCGTCAATAACTGCCATAAGTGTACGGGTGAACGCTCCCGGCCCCGACCGCATTCCCGTCGGGTAGTGGGCAGGCTCACCTCAGAGCACAACCTCGCCAGCTTAGGGCAGCTGCCTCCGGACGGCAAATACCCGTAGGTGCAGGGGTCAGCCGCCGAAGCTCTTGAACATGCCGCTCAGGCTGCTGCCGACGGTCAGCACGAACACCAGGCTGACCGTGACCAGCAGCCCCAGCACGATCAGCATGGCCACGATGACCTTGAAATTGCCGCGCCGCTGGTCGACCTGGGCGTCGTGCCAACCCTGGGCGAGAATGTGCCCGGTCAGCGAACCGGAATTCTCCGACGGGTCGCTGACCGGCATCGTCATGTCGATCGACGGGTAGCCGCCGGTGCTGTAGATCTGACCGCTGCCGCGCTGCGCCGGACCCGGCTGGGTCGGCACGTAATTCACCGGCATGGTGGAGTCGATGTTGGTGGCCATCGCCAGATTCACCGGCATGGTCAGATCGCCGTTCGCTCCGGCAAGGTGCACCGGCATCGTCAGGTCGGCGTTCGCCCCGGCCAGGTTGACCGGCATGGTGAGGTCGGCGTTCGCCCCGGCCAGGTTGACCGGCATGGTGAGGTCGGCGTTCGCCGCGGCCAGGTTGATCGGCATGGTCATGTCACTGGTGCCGGAGGCGGCGAGGTTCACCGGCATGGTCATGTCGCTGCCGGCCGTGGCCAGGTTGATCGGCATGGTCATGTCGGAATTACCGGGGGTGCCGTGGGACATGGGCGGAAGGACTCCCGTCGGGCCGCCGCCCTCCGGCGGCATCGTGTAGGAAGGCAGGCCGTTCCCGATCACCGGGGGCGGCGGGAACACCGGCGCCGGGCCGGGCGGCGCGGGCACCGGACTCGGCCCGGGCGGGCCGGGAACCGGGCTCGGCCCCGGTCCGGGTGGGATCGGGGAGGGGCCGGGACCCGGCGGCACCGGGCCGGGAGCCGGCACCGGCGGCACCGGCGAGGGGCCGGGACCGGGCGGAACGGGGCTCGGGGGATAGGGATCCGGCAGCAGCGGGCCGGGCCGGGTGGGCGCCGGAGCCGGCTGAGGGACCGGCGTGGGGAACGGCCCGGGCTGCGGCTTGATCGGCTCGGGCTCGCCCGGCTTCGGAGCCGCGGGTTTCGGCGGGACCGGAATCGGGCGCGGCTCACCCGGGCGCGGCTCGGCCGGCTCAGGCTCCGCGGGCGCGGGCTCACCCGGCTCCGGATCGGCGGGCACGGCCTCATCCGGCTCCGGATCCGCGGGCTTCGGATCGGCCGGCTCGGGCTCTGTCGGCTTGGGGTCAGCCGGCTCAGGTTCGGCGGGCTCGGGTTCTGTCGGCTTGGGGTCAGCCGGCTCGGGTTCGGCGGGCTTCGGCTCATTCGCCCTCGGCTGCCGGTCGGCCGGCTCAGACCGTGCGGTATCAGGCTTGCTCGGCGTCGGCTGGCGGTCGGCCGGCTCGGGCTGGGCGGGGTCAGTCTCGCTCGGCGTCGGCTGCCGGTCGGCCTGCTCAGACCGTGCGGGGTCTGGCTCGCTCGGCGTTGGCTGGCGATCGGCCGGCTCGGGCTGGGCGGGGTCAGTCTCGCTCGGCGTCGGCTGCCGGTCGGCCTGCTCAGACCGTGCGGGGTCTGGCTCGCTCGGCGTTGGCTGGCGATCGGCCGGCTTAGACCGTGCGGGGTCAGTCTCGCTCGGCGTCGGCTGCCGGTCGGACAGGTTGACGTCGGCGGGCTCGGGGGCCGGCTTCGCGGAAGGGTCGAGGACCGTCGGCGACGGCCGGTCGGCGGGTGGCACCGGTGGGGAGTCGACGAGGGTCGGCTCGGAGGTGGCGACACCGTAGACCGCGGACTGCCGACCACCGTTCGGCGAGGCCCCGGGCACACTGACGCGCCCCGCGCCCGAGCCGGGAACCGCCGAGATCGGCCGGGACGAGGCGGCGGACGGCGCCCAGAGCGCTCCCGGCCCCGGCGGGGGCGGCGGCGCGTAACCCTCGGGCTCGTCGACAGGCCGGGCCGGTGGCGGCGTGCTGCCAGCGCCGTCCCTGGTCGCCTGCTGCTCGTCCATGGGTCCTCCCGACCGCCGCTGCCGACGGGTTTAGGACGTCGGTCGCTGACCTTAACCGTGCCACATCAGTCGGTGTGAGCGCACCCGGCGTCGAGCCGACCAGTCCTACGACGGAAGGCTTGATTGCCCGATGACCGGGTCGGATTATCACCCGTTTCCCGGACGATACGCGGGCGGACGCAGCGGCGCTGCCCCGGTGACCGTGATCGGTCACCGGCAGCCGGGAATCGGCGACCGCGGGCGGTCGCCGGCCGGTCCGCGGCCGGCCGCACCTAGCCGGCCGAGCCGGAGCTGGTGGCGGTGGCCGACTTGGAGCTGGTGGCGGTGGCCGACTTGGTCGACTCGGGCTGCTTGGTCGACTCGGTCGCGGCGGTCGAGGAGGTCGACCCGCTGGACGTGCCGCCGCTGCTCGAGCTGGTCCCGCCGGAGCTGGTCCCGCCGGAGCTGGTCCCGCCGGAGCTGGTCCCGCCGGAGCTGGTCCCGCCGGAGCTGGTCCCGCCGGAGCTGGTCCCGCCGGAGCTGGTCCCGCCGGAGCTGGTCCCGCCGGAGCTGGTCCCGCCGGAGCTGGTCCCGCCGGAGCTGGTGCCACCGGAGCTGGTGCCACCGGAGCTGGTGCCACCGGAGCTCGTGCCGCCGGAGCTGGTCCCGCCGGAGCTGGAACCGCCGGCCGGCGTCGAGGTGCCGGTGCTCGGGCTGCTGCTCGACGGGCCCGGCGTGGGGGACGGCTTGGCCGGGGCGGAGCTCGCCGGCGGCCGCGGCTTCTTGGTCGGCGTGCTGGAGCCGCCGGTGCTCGGCTTGGTGGTCGGTTTGGTGCTCGGGGTCGCGCCGCCACCGCCGGTGTGGCCACCACCGTTGGTGCCACCGCCGGTGGCCGGCTCCTCCGGATCGGCGGTGCCCAGCGGGATGCCGGTCGTGCCGCCCTCGACCGAGCCGAAGACCCGGGTGGCCTGGAAGAGCTGGCTCCACCGGACCGGCACGAGCCGCACGTTCAGCCCGGTGCGCGGGGCCTCGACCATCATGCCGTTGCCCGCGTACATCGCGACGTGGTGGATGCCGGTCCAGCTGTTGGTGTAGCTGAAGAACAGCAGGTCGCCGGGGACCAGCGAATACCGGTCGACGACCTTGTTGCGGGTCTGCCAGTACTGGTCGCGGGAGACGCGGACCATGGGATAGCCCACCGAGTGGTACGAGGCGAAGATCAGACCGGAGCAGTCGTACGCGTCGGGGCCCTCCTCGGACCACACGTACGGATCGCCGCGCTGGGCGAGCGCGAACTGCAGCGCCTGGATCGCCCGCGGGTCGGCTCCGCGACCGGCCGAGGCGCCGCCGAGATACTGCGCGCCGAGGGCCTGGTCGGCGGCGTTCGCGACGCTCTCGGCGGCGGCCAGCTCGTCCTTGTGTGCGGCTTCCAGTTTCTGCTGGGCGGCCTGCTTCTTGGTGAGCGTGGCGTTCAGCTTCTCGTACTGCTTGAGGACGCCGTCGTATTTCTCGGTGGCGAGGGTCTGCTCGTCGATCGCGATCTGCGCGGCGATCTCGGCGGACTCCAGGTGCTGGGCGGTCGTGGCGTCGGTCGGTTTCTCGCCGCGCTGCAGGCGGGCCAGCTGGTCCAGGCCGAGCAGGCCGGAGTCGAGCGCGCCGGGCGGGACCGCGGCGGCCTGCTGCATCGCCTGACCGGCCGCGGTGACCGCGTCGGTCTGGGCGCTCTGCAGGCCGGTCTGCGCCTCGCTCACCTTCAGTTGGGCGGTGCTCACCTGGCCCTGGGCGAGGTCGCGGTCGGCTTTCAGCTGGAGCAGCTGGTCACCGAGCTGGTCGACCTGGATGCGGCCCTGCTCGATCTGGTGGAGCACCTTGTTGGTCGCCGAGCCGGGGATGGTGCTGACCGGCGTGGTGCTGATCGGCGTGTTGGGCAGCACGAGGGAACCGACCTGGGTGGGGCGAGAGCCGGAATCCGGCACACCGGCCGAGATCGGCTGGCCGTCGCCGGGCGCGGCCATCGCCGGGATCGGCTGGAACAGCGCAGCCAGTGCTGCCGCGACAGCCGCCGACAGAGTGACGGGTCGGAGTCGCGCATGCACGGAGCGTGATGAATCCTGTCCGTACCGCAGTGCCTTCGACATGAGCTCCCCGTCCGGGGCGACCGCCGGCCGCCGCAATTGGTTCCTTAAGGTTCTTACCCCACTCCGCGCACCGCTGTCGATCGAAAGAAGGTGAAAGGACCCTGAGAATTTCTCGACTTGCCGCTGTGGAGCTCTGAAGCGGCTGGTCAACGCGCCGAATCCGGAGTGTGGCCGGCCACCGGGCGGCCCGGCCCCGTGCTCGTTGTCAGACCCGGCACGTACTCTCGACCCGAGATTCGGCAAAGGCGCGGACATGGGAGGGGCGAGCATGGACGCCGGTTTGAAGCGTGACCTCGAGGCGAAGGTCTACGCCGGTGAGCGGCTCACCCGCGAGGACGGCATCGCGCTCTACGACAGCGACGATCTGGCCTGGCTCGGCCGGCTGGCGCACCACCGGCGCACCGAGCTCAACGGCGACCGGGTGATGTTCAACGTCAACCGCCACCTGAACCTGACGAACGTCTGCTCCGCCAGCTGCGCGTACTGCTCTTTCCAGCGCAAGCCGGGGGAGAAGGACGCGTACACGATGCGCATCGACGAGGCGGTCCGCAAGGCCAAGGAGATGGAGGACGAGCAGCTCACCGAGCTGCACATCGTCAACGGCCTGCACCCCACCCTGCCCTGGCGGTATTACCCCAAGGTGCTGCGCGAGCTGAAAGCCGCGCTGCCGAACGTCAAGCTCAAGTGCTTCACCGCCACCGAGGTCCAGTGGTTCGAGAAGATCAGCGGCCTATCCGCCAGTGAGATCCTCGACGAGCTGATGGACGCCGGGCTGGAGTCGCTGACCGGGGGCGGCGCCGAGATCTTCGACTGGGAGGTCCGGCAGCACATCGTCGACCACGCCTGCCACTGGGAGGACTGGTCGCGGATCCACCGGCTGGCCCACCAGAAGGGGATGCGGACCCCGGCCACCATGCTCTACGGCCACATCGAGGAGCCCCGGCACCGGGTCGACCACGTGCTGCGCCTGCGCGAGCTGCAGGACGAGACCGGCGGCTTCGCCGTCTTCATCCCGCTGCGCTATCAGCACGACTTCCACGACTCGGCGGACGGCATCGTCCGCAACCGGATCCAGGCGCGCACCACGATGGCCGCCCCGGCCGAGTCGCTCAAGACGTTCGCGGTCTCCCGGCTGCTGTTCGACAACGTGCCGCACGTGAAGTGCTTCTGGGTCATGCACGGGCTCTCGGTCGCCCAGCTCTCGCTCAACTTCGGCGCCGACGACCTGGACGGCTCGGTGGTCGAGTACAAGATCACTCACGATGCCGACTCGTACGGCACGCCCAGCACCATGCACCGCGACGACCTGCTGCACCTGATCTGGGACGCCGGCTTCCAGCCGGTCGAGCGCAACACGCGGTACGAGGTCGTCCGGGAGTATGAGAAGCCGGTCGGCCTGGCCGAGCGGCGCAGCGAACCGCAGAAGGTCTGGGCCTAAGGTTTTCTGATGACTCAGCAGCGGAGCGCAGGTGGCCTGCGGCGGGATTCCGGCCCGATGGCGACGGTGGGCGATCTGCTCGGTGCGGCCTTCGCCGGGCTGGTCGTCGGCATCGCCGTGGTGCTGGTGCTGGAGGGGATCCTGGTGCTGACCGGGGTGTCCCGGTTCGGTCAAACCAACGGCTGGCTGATCCTGATCCTGCCGGTGTGGCTCTTCGTCGAGCAGTTCCGGGCGGCCGGCTTCGGTGCCGACCGGGTGCTGGCGGCGGTGCTGGGCATCGGGTTCGGTGCGGCCGCCGGCATGACGATCGCCGGTGTCGTCGCACCGTATGCTCCTCCCCTGGTGAGCGGCGGCGCCGGTGCGGTGACCGCCGCGGTCGTCCACTGCTTCGTCTGGTTCTACGGCCTCCGCTGGCTGCGCCAGCGCTCCGGCTGAGGGAGAGAGATCATGAGTCCCGCCGTCAAATACACGCTGGGCCGCATCGGCCTGTTCCTGGTGGTGTTCGCCGCGCTCTTCCCCTTGCCGCTGAACATCCTGGTCAAGGCGATGATCGCGTTCGTCGCCTCGGCCGGGTTCTCGTTCTTCGTGCTCCGTAAGTGGCGGGACGAGATGGCCGAGCAGCTCGGCGCGTCCGCCCAGCGCCGCGCCACGGAGAAGGCGCGGCTGCGCTCCGCCCTGGCCGGCGACGACGAGGCCGCCGCGGCCGGCGACCGGGTAGCGGCCGCCGACGCCACCAGCGGTGGCGACCGGATCGCCGACGCCGCTGCGGCCGGCAGTGCGGACACCGAGACGGCTGCCGCCGCCGGCGAGATCAAAACCGAGGGCGCCAAGGCGGAGGGCAGAACGGAAGCCGGCAAGTAGCCGTCCCGGAAGAGCAGAGCGGCGTCGGCAGCCGGAGGGCGCGCTAGTGACGCCCGGCGAGTAGGCGGCGCGGCATCCCTGGCAGGGCCGGGCGTGTGGGCGGGCAGCCCGGCGCGGCCGGTGAGCGCGCGGCTGGGGGGATGTGTGAGGCCTGATCACCGGCGGGCGGCAGGTGAGATAGCGTCTGAGCTGACCGCGCCACAGCGAAGCCGGTGGGAAACCGGAGCTGTCCCGCAACTGTGATCCCTCACCACGAGGTCTAGCCAGGTCGCCTCTGGCCGCGGTCGCGAACCAGCGCTCCCGGGGAGGGGCGCCTCGCGGGCGGCGGCCACAAGCCCCTGTCGGCGAAGCACCATGCCCGGCCGACAGGAGGACTTGATGAAACGCGCGATCATCGCCGCTACCGCGGCTGCGCTGCTGCTCACCGGTTGTGGTGACAAGGCGGACTCGACGAAGGAGCCGGCCGCCGCGGCGAGTTCGGCCGGCACCGGCTTCCCGGTCACGGTCGGCCCACTCACCCTCGGCGCCCGCCCGGAGAAGATCGTCTCGCTGAGCCCGACCGCCACCGAGATGCTCTTCGCGATCGGCGCCGGGCCGCAGGTCACCGCGGTCGACGACCAGTCGAACCATCCAGCCGAGGCGCCCAAGACCGACCTGTCCGGCTTCAAACCGAACGCCGAGGCGATCGCGGCGAAGAACCCGGACCTGGTCGTGCTCTCCGGCGACGCCGACCAGATCGTCGCTCAGCTGGGCAAGCTCAAGATCCCGACGTTCGTGTCGCCGGCCGCGGCGTCGCTTGACGACACGTACCGGGAAATCGACGAACTTGGTTCGTTGACCGGGCACAGCGGCGAGGCCACCCAGCTCAGCCAGACGATGAAGACTGAGATCGATCAGATCGTCAAGGGCGTGCCGGCGCGCACCAAGCCGCTCTCCTACTTCTACGAGCTGGGGCCGGAGCTGTACTCGGCGACGTCGAAGACGTTCATCGGCGGGGTGTTCCACCTGTTCGGGATGACCAACGTGGCCGATTCCGCCGATGCCGACGGCAGTAAGGGCGGCTATCCGCAACTGTCCGCGGAGACGCTGGTCAAGGCGAACCCGGACACCGTCTTCCTGGCCGACACCAAGTGCTGCCGGCAGTCCGCGGACAGCGTCAAGGCGCGCAAGGGCTGGGCGTCGATCACCGCGGTGCAGAAGGGCCGGATCTACCCGCTCGACGACGACATCGCGTCCCGCTGGGGCCCCCGCACCGTCGACCTGGTCAAGGCCGTCGCCGACGCGGTGAGCAAGGTCCCCGCGTCATGAGTTCGGCCGCCGCCGACGCGGTGAGCAAGGTTCCGGCGTCATGAGACCGGCCGGGCTCCGCCCGGCCTGGCTGCTGGCCGGCGTGCTGTCCGTGCTGGTCGCGGTCACCGCCGGCCTCGCGTTCGGCTCGGTCTCACTGCCGCCCGGCGGCGTCGCGGCCGAACTGCTCAACCTGATCCCGGGGGTCCGCCTGCACAGCGGGCTCAGCGAACGCGACGTCGCGATCCTGATGGAGCTGCGGCTGCCCCGGGTCGTCCTCGGCCTGCTGGTCGGGGCGATGCTGTCGCTGGCCGGCGCCGCCTACCAGGGTGCGTTCCGCAATCCGCTGGCCGACCCGCACCTGCTCGGGGTCGCGGCCGGCGCCGGCCTGGGGGTGACCGCGGTGCTGGTGCTGCGCCCGGCCGGTGCGGCCGAGGCCGGTCTGCCGATCGGCGTGCCGGCCGCCGCGTTCGCCGGCGCGCTGATCGCGGTCGCTCTCACCTGGGTGCTGGGCGCCGTCGGTGGCCGCGACCGATCGCCGGCCGCGCTGATTCTGGCCGGGGTGGCGGTCTCCGCGTTCCTCGCCGCGATGCAGACCTACCTGCTGCAGCGGCACGTCGAGTCGCTGCGCGAGGTGTATTCCTGGCTGCTCGGCCGGCTCGCCACCGCCGGTTGGCACGACGTGCTCGTGGTCCTGCCGTACACGGTGCTGACCGCGGCGATCATGCTGACCCAGGGCCGCGAACTGGATGTGCTGACCGTCGGTGACGAGGAGGCGACCAGCCTCGGCCTGCATCCGCAGCGTAGTCGCTACCTGCTGATCGTCGCGGCGTCGCTGGGCACCGCCGCGGCGGTCTCCGTCTCCGGCCTGATCGGATTCGTCGGCATCATCGTCCCGCACACGCTGCGCCTGCTGGCCGGCCCCAGCTATCGCTCGCTGCTGCCACTGTCGGTGCTGTTCGGGGCCGCCTTCCTGACCCTTACCGACCTGCTGGCCCGGGTCGCCGGCGGCGCCGCGGAGATCCCGATCGGGGTGGTCACCGCGTTCCTGGGAGCGCCGTTCTTCGTCGTCGTGCTGCGCACGACACGATCGGCCGCCACATGAGCAGCCCCGGTCGCGAGACCGCGGCGATTGCGGTCGCCGATCTGGCGGTACGCCGGGACGGGGCGCTGATCGTCGACAACATCACCCTGAGTGTCGGCGAGGGCGAGTGGGTGACGGTGATCGGCCCGAACGGCGCCGGCAAGTCCACGGCGCTGCGAGCGGTGGCCGGCCTGCTCCCGTTCACCGGGTCGGTCCGGTTGTACGGCAGCCCGGTCGACCGGTTGCACCGCCGGGACCGGGCCAAGGCGATCGCGGTGGTCATGCAGAACCCCGTCGTCCCACCCGCGATGACCGTTTTCGACTACGTACTGCTGGGCCGCACCCCGTACATCCCGGCGCTCGGCCGGGAATCCGCCGCCGACCTGGCCGCCGTCGACGAGGAGCTGGCCGCGCTCGACCTGGTCCCGTTCGCCGGCCGCCGGCTGGACACCCTTTCCGGCGGCGAACGCCAGCGCGTCTTCCTGGCCCGGGCCCTCGCCCAGGGCGCCCGGATCCTGCTGCTCGACGAGCCGACCAGTGCCCTCGACATCGGCCACCAGCAGGAGGTCCTGGAGCTGGTGGACCGGCTGCGGGCGGAGCGTGCCCTGACCGTGCTGGCCACCATGCACGATCTGTCCACCGCCGGGGAGTACGCGGACCGGATGGTGATGCTCGCCGGTGGCCGGGTGGTGGCGGCCGGGACGCCGACGGAGGTGCTCACCGAGAGCAACCTGGCCGAGCACTACCGGGTCAGGGTCCGGGTGATCGCCGGCGATCACGGCCCGCTGGTGGTGGCGGTCCGCTCCTGAGCCGGCCGGGCTCGTTGCCGGTCGCGCGGCAGTGGTGCGGCCGACTTGAGGAAAGTGCGGGGTGCGAACCGAACCGCAACCGGGGCGCGACCGGTCTGCACTCCGAGGTGGCCCGAAGCGCCCGAATGTGCGGGCATGACCGACACGATGGTGGTTGAGCTGGGACTGCAGGCCATGACGATCGCGGCGAAGGTGGCGGCGCCGGTGCTGCTGACCGCGCTGGCGGTCGGCTTCGCGGTGTCGCTCTTCCAGTCGGTGACGCAGATCCAGGAGGCGACGTTGGCGTTCGTCCCGAAGGCGGTGGCGATCGGTGCGATGCTGCTGTTCTCCGGCAACTGGATGCTGCACGAGATGATCACGTACACCGGTCAGCTCTTTGACAAGATCCCCGACCTGCTGCACTGAGCGCGGGACACCGCAAGAGGCCGCTCCCCGGGGCGGCCTTCTCATTGTGCGGCGGCGCGCGGGTGGGGGCTATCGGCGGGCGGTGGTGAGCAGCGCGAAGGTGGCGCCCTGGGGGTCGGTGAGCACGGCGTAGCGGCCGATCGGGATCGTCGTCGGCGGGCTGATGATGCGGCCGCCCAGGGCGAAGGCGTGTTCGGCGGCGGCGTCGCAGTCGCCGGTGGCGAAATAGGTCAGCCAGTACGGTGAGATGTCGTCGGACCAGCCGTCCCCGGTCATCGGGTGGATGCCGGCGACCGGCCGGCGGCCGTTGTCGCACAGCAGGTAGGGCAGGCCGCCGACCTCGGCCGTGCGGAACGTCCAGCCGAAGACCGCGCCGTAGAAGGTGCGCGCGGTGTCCAGGTCGCGGGTGTTCAGCTCGTTCCAGGTGAGGGCGCCGGGGACGTCGAAGACCTCGGCGCCGCGCATCGAGCGGGGCTCCCAGACGCTGAACGGAGCGCCGGACGGGTCCAGGAACGCGGCCATCCGGCCCTGATCCATCACGTCGAACGGGGCGACCAGGACTTTCCCGGCGGCGGCCTCGACCAGGGCGGCGCTCCGATCGGCGTCGGCGGTGGCCAGGTAGGTGCTCCAGGCGGTGGGCTGCCCCTCGCCGTAGAGCGGGCCGGCACCGGCCACCGGCAGGCCGTTGAGCAGGAACGTCGTGTATCCGCCGAAGTCGTCGCCGGAAACGTCGGCGGTCCAGCCGAACAGGCTCGTGTAGAACCGGATCGCGGCGTCGAGGTCGGACGTGGCCAGATCCACCCAGTTGGGCCCGCTGGGCGATGGAGCGGTCATAGCCGCATGGTCGCATCCGGACACGGCCGCCCGGGCGAAACTGTCGCCCATCCACCAGCCGAGTGCCGGGCGGCATGAGGACGACGATCGGTCGCCGGACGCGAGCGGGGAATGGGCGCGTACGGAATCGGTCACTTCCCGCCGCCAAGCCGGACGCGCGGCGCGGGGTCCTAAGGTGGTTGCGTGGGAGATGTGATCTTGCGAGCGGCGCAGGCTTCCGAGTGGAGCCGGATCCTGGATTTCTGGGCGTCGGCGGCGGAGAACGACAGCCGGCCGGCGGATACCCCGGCGGCGGTCGAGGCGCTGGTGGGTCGGGATCCGGAGGCGTTGATCCTGGCCGTGGACGGCGACAAGATCGTCGGCACGATCATCGCGGGCTGGGACGGCTGGCGGTGCCACCTCTACCGGCTGGCGGTCGCCCCGGACCGCCGCCGCGCCGGGCTCGGTGGTCGCCTGATCGCCGCCGCCGAGCAGCGGTTCCGTGCGCTGGGCGGTACCCGTGCGGACGCGATGGTGTTGGACGCCAACACCGGGGCGCACGGCATCTGGGCCGCGTACGGCTACCGGAGTCAACGCGAGTGGTCGCGTTGGGTGAAATCGCTCGGCGATTCCACGCAGTGAGACGAATCCGCAATGGAGCGAGCCTTCCGCCCGGGTGCCGCAGGGGTCAGGATGCTCGTTCGTGGATGACCTTCTGGTGGCGCTCTGCGGCAACCCCGCGCTGCCGCCCGCCCTGGTCGACCGCCTGATCGGGCTGGCCGCCGAGAACGCCGCCGCGACCGCCGCCGCGACCGCCGGCAAGAACGCCGACGTCCGCGCGATGGTCGCGGGCAACCCGGCCACCCCGCCGGAGACGCTCGTCGTCCTGGTCGCGAACGACCCGCCGGCCGCGGTGTGCCGGGTCTGCGAGCAGGAGCCGATCCCGTTCCGGCACGACCCGGACTGCCTGCGGGGCGACTGCACCCTGCCGCCCGGCGCCCGCTGCACCGGCAGCCACGAATCCGCTGTCCACAACCTGCGGCACCGGGCTGTGGACAACCCGTCCACGCCGGCCGGGACGGTCGCGCGGCTGGCCGTGGATCCGCCGCTCGCCCTGCGGTATGCCCTGGCCGCACGGCCCGACCTGCCGCACTGGGCGGCCGAGCGGCTGGTCACCGACCCGGCACCGGGCGTCCGGCACACCCTGGCCGAGAACCCGGGCCTGGCGCCCGACCTGATCGAGCGCCTGGCCGGGGACCCGCTGGCACCGGTCCGGCAGCGGCTGGCCAGGAATCCGGCGCTGCCGCTGGCGGTGCTGGCCCGGCTGACCGGCACGACCCGGATCGGGCCGGTCCTGCTGCCCCGGGTCGCGGCCGCGACCGAGGCCGAGGTGCGCGATCTCGCGGCGAGCGCCGACCCGGAGCTGCGGATGCTGGTGGCGGTCCGGCGGGACCTGCCGGACGACGTGCGGGACGCGCTCGCCGAGGATCCGGACGCGAAGGTGGTCGCGGCGGTGGCCGGACATCCGGGGTTGGCCGGGGCGGTGCTCGGGAGGATGGTGGCGGTTCACGGCGTACGCGTCAATTGTCAGGTGGCCGGAAATCCGGACGCGCCCGCGGACCTGTTGCGGCAGCTCGCCCGGGGGATTCCGCGCGTGCCGAAGGCACTGCGCGAGATCGCGCGCCACCCGAACGCGGACGCCGCGACCCTGGAGCTCTGTCTCGCCACAGTGGAGCCGTCGGACTATCGGGCGCGGGCGATCGCGGCCGGGCACCCGGCACTGCCACCCGGGCGGATCGCCGCACTGCTCGCCGACCCGGACCCGCGGGTGGCCGAATCGGCGGCCGGCAACCCGTCGCTGCCGGTCGCCGCCATGATCCGGCTGGTCAGCGACCGAGAGCGGCCAGCGCGGCCCTGACCTGCGGAACCGGATCGGGACCCAGCGGTCGCAGGACGATCGTCGCGGCGCCCGCCCCGGTCAGCGCGGCGACCTTGCCGGGCACCTCGGTGACCGGGCCGATCAGCGAGAAAACCTCTTCCGGCGGTACGCCGAGCCAGCCGGCCTGGCCCTCGACCATCTGCCCGGTCACCCTCGCGGCGTCCGCCGGATCGTCGTTGACGTGCAGATACGTAAAGACGATCAGCTCGTGACCGTCGTCGGCGCCACCCCGCCGGATGTGCGTGAGCGCGTCCCGCAACTGCGCCGGGCCGTTGCCCTCGGCGATGATCGTGCCGTCCGCGACCCGGCCGGACAGCTCCAGCGAACGTGGCCGGACCACACCGGTGACGATCGGCGGGACGACCGCGGGCGGGTGCACCAGGCGTACGCCGTCGATGTGCACCTCCCGCCCGTCGAGCGTCACCGTCTCGCCGCGCAGCAGACCCCGGACGGCCCGGACCGTCTCCTCCAGCATGGCCAGTTTCGACGTCGGCTCGACGCCGACCTGACGCATCCACTCGGACACCCCGTGACCGATTCCGGCCACCAGGCGGCCCGGCTGGACCCGGGCCAGCATGGCCAGCTCCATCGCGAGCAGCGCCGGGCTGCGCAGCGGGGCCGGGGCGATGCCGATCCCGACCCGGATCCGGGAGGTGGCGGCCAGGGCCAGTGCGGCCGCACTGATCGAACCGGCCCAGCCGAGGTCCTCCACCACCCAGAGGTCGTCGGCGCCGGCCTCCTCCACGGCGGTGGCGAAGGCCGGCAGGTCTTCGGGGGACAGATCGCGGTCGAACATCACTCCGAGGCGGGGCATCAGGTGATGTTAAGCGGTTCAGGGAGCGGTGTGGCGTGCACGACCGACAGACGCGTGACGGCCCGGGTGAGGACCACGTAGAGACGGTTCAGCCCGCGCGGCTCGGCGGCCACGATGTCGGCCGGCTCGTGCACGATGACATGGTCGTACTCCAATCCTTTGACCAGCGTGGCCGGCACGACCATGACGCGCGCCTCGGCCTCCGGGTCGTCGGGCGTCGCGTGCTCGATGCCGGCCGCGGTGAGGTGGCCGCGGAGCCGGTCCACCGCGGCGTCGGCCGCGATGATCGCGATCGAGCCCTCGTGCGTCAGCGCCGCGGTCACCTCGGCCAGCGTGCGCGCGTCCAGATCGGCCGGGTCGGCGACCGGGAGGACGGCGAGATCGCCGTCGCGGCGCAGCGAGACCGCCTCCGGCACGTTCACGCCCAACGCCGGCAGCAGGCGGTTGGCCAGTGCCACGACGACCTCCGGCACCCGGAAACCGACGGTCAGCGGCACCACCGGCGCGCCGGATTTGCCCAGGTGGCCGAGGATGTCCTGCCAGTCCGTGGCGGCCCACGGCGCGGTGCCCTGCGCCAGGTCGCCGAGCAGCGTGATTGAGCCGTGCTCGCTGCGCCGGGCGATCGCGCGGGCCTGCATGGGCGACAGATCCTGCGCCTCGTCGACCACCACGTGACCGAAGCTGTTCTCCCGCTCCAGCAGTCCGGCGGCCTCGTCGAGCAGCAGCAGGTCGCCGGCGGTCCAGCGGGCCGACTTCGGCGTCTTCGGTGGCTTCACCCAGCGGATCGCCGCCTGCTCGTCGTCGGTGAGCAGGTCACCGGCCACCGACGGATCGGTCAGCACGTCCGCGACCAGGGACTCCGGGGTGACCGCCGGCCAGCACGCCTCCAGGAAACCGGTGACCGGGGCGATCCTGCCCATCTTGCGGAGCCAGGTCTCGCCCGGCGAATTCCCGGTGCGATATTCCGACTGCCGTTGCAGCAGGCCGACCACCCGGGCGCGGACCCGCTCCCGGCCGACCGCATACGGCAAGCCCTCGCGGCGGGCCTCGTCGACGATCCGGCGCAGCGGCTCGACGTCGATCCGCCAACGGTACGACCCGTCGGACACCATGATCGGCTCGGTGGGCTTGGCGACCCGGCCCCACAGCGTACGGCTCAGCACCTCGGCCATCCGCACGTCGTTCTTGACCAGCGTCGCAGCGGCGGAATCGGCGGTCCTGACCGGTGCCCGCCCGATCAGCTCGTCCACGGTGGACTGCTGCACCTCGACCTCACCGAGGGTGGGCAGCACCGCCGAGATGTAGGAGAGGAAAGCGGTGTTCGGCCCGACGATCAGCACCCCGGACCGGCGCAGCCGCTCCCGGTGCAGGTAGAGCAGGAACGCCGCGCGGTGCAGCCCGACCGCGGTCTTCCCGGTACCCGGCGCGCCCTGCACACAGATCGACTCGGACAGCTCCGCCCGGACCAGCTCGTCCTGCTCCGGCTGGATGGTGGCGACAATGTCCCGCATCGGGCCGACCCGCGGGCGCTCGATCTCCGCGGTCAGGATCCGGCTGCTGGTGCCCAGCTCCTCGCCGCGATCCAGGTGCTCGTCCTCGAAGCTGGTCAGCTCGCCCTTGACGAAACCGAACCGGCGGCGGGTCGAGACACCCTGCGGGTCGCGGACACTCGCCCGGTAGAACGAGCGGGACAGTGGGGCCCGCCAGTCCAGCACCATCGGCTCGCCCGCGTCGTCGGTGACATGCCGGCGCCCCACGTGGTACGCGCTCTCCTCGATGTCGAGGCGGCCGAAGAAGAGCGGGGTGTCCGGGTCGTCGGCGAGCTCCTTGACCCGGCGGGCCATGTGCCGGCCCAGCTGCTCGGCGGTGTAGGCGTCGCCGGCCACCTGATTGCCGGTGGCGAACAGGGCCTCGGCCCGTCCCCGCATCCGTTTCAGCGCGGCCCGTGACTCGGTCAGGTGGGTGCGTTCGGCGTCGAGTTGAACATCGAGATCAGGCGCGGGCACGGGCATCCTCGGCAGGTCGTTGCTGCGGCTGCGCTCGCGTATCCGGTCGTGCGGATGGGCCGCCGCCGGCGCGGGGACGCCCGCTGCGGTGCATGCTCACCACGGCCGTCAAGCGGTCCTCCACGCTACGCCTCCCCGCAGCGCTGTCCACCGAATTTCCGGCGGTACGACAATGGGGGCATGGCTGAGCGGGAGAACGTGCGGGTGTCGGATGCGCGGACGCTGCGGGCGCTGGCGCATCCGGCGCGGATCGAGATCGTGGATCACCTGAACGTCTCCGGGGCGACGGTCACCGCGACCGAGATGGCCGGCCTCGTCGGACTGTCGCCCAGCGCGACCAGCTACCACCTGCGTGAACTGGCCAAGTACGGGCTGGTGGAGCAGGCGCCGAGCCAGGGCGACGGCCGGGAACGCCGGTGGCGGGCGACCGGGAAGAACCTGTGGCTGGAGGCCGAGGTGGAGCAGCCGGAAGCGCTGGCCGCCGAGCGCGCGCTGATCGACATGTATCTGAGCCGGGACCGGGAGCGCATCTACGAGTGGCTGGACCGGCAGGGCACCGAGACCACCGAGTGGCGGGAGGCCAGCGTCATCATGGGCCAGCAGCTGCTGGTCAGCGCGGCCGAGCTGGCCAAGCTGAACGAGCAGGTCAGGACCCTGATCGAGCCGTACCGGGTGCGTGATCGGCAGGAGAACCCGACGGACGGCGCGCGCCGGGTGGCGGTGCAGTATCTGGCATTCCCGATGGACTGACCTCGATCCGGGGTTGCGTCCGGCAGATGTGAAGGATTACTTTCGAAGTATGTCCTTCACATCTGCTGAGTCGCGCTGGTCGGACGTCCATCTCGTGGCCGGCGGGAAGGCGATCTCCCTCTGCGGCGACTTTCTCGCCGCGACCACCCTCGCCCTGGTCCTGCAGCAGACCGGGCACGGCGGCCTCGCCGTCGCCGGGCTGCTGCTCGCCTCCGCCGTCCCGATGGCCGTGCTCACCCCGCTCACCGGCCGGCTGGTCGACCGGGCGGACAGCCGCACACTGCTGGTCACGGTCGGGCTGGCGCAGGCGCTGATCTGCGGGCTGCTCGCCTTCACCACGGACTCCCGGCTGGTCATCGCGCTGGTCGCCCTGCTCGCCGCCGGGCTCGCGGTGACCCAGCCGACCCTGCAGGCGCTGCTGCCGCAGATGGTGCGGGACGACGACCTGGCCAAGGCCGGCGGCCTGGTAATGAGCGCCGGCCAGGTCGGGACGCTGATCGCCCCGGCGCTGGCCGGATTCCTGGTCGGGACGACCGGGCCGCGGGTGCCGTTGCTGATCGACGCGGCGAGCTACCTGGCTCTGGTGGTGATGGCGATGCTGATCCACACCCGCCGGCGCGGCGCGGTCACCCGGCAGGAGGCCGGCGGGCCGGTCGAGTTCCGGCTGCGGGCCGACCGGTCACTGGCCGTGATGACCGTGGCGATCGCCGCGGTGGTCGGTGGCGTCGGTGCGATCAACGTCTTCGAAGTCTTCTTCATCCGGGACACCCTGCACGCCTCGACCACCGTCTTCGGCCTGGTCACGGCCTCCTGGACGGTCGGGATGCTGCTCGGCGGCCCGCTCTGCGCCCGACTGCCGCGACACCGGCTCACCGTCCGGACGGTGCTCGCCGTACTGGCCGGCTCCTGCCTGCCGATCCTCGCCGCGGCGGCCGTCGGCAGCTGGGCCTGGCTGGTGCCGCTCTGGATCGTCGGCGGGGTGTGCAACGGCGCGCTCAACGTCTGTATGACGGTGATCATCGCGGACCGGGTGCCGGCCGCGGCGCACGGTCGCGCGTTCGCCGGGGTCGCCGCGGTCGTGCAGGGCGCCGGACTGCTCGGCTTCCTGGTCGCCGGGCCGCTGGTGGAGGCCTTCGACCCGCGGCTGCTGGTCGGGGCGGCCGGCGGGGCCGGGCTGCTCGCCGCGCTCTGCTGCTGGCCGCTGGTGCGACTTCAGCCACGAGAGGCCCCGTCGCTGGGCGAACCCGTCGTGGTCGGGGATACCGTCACCTCATGAGCGACAGCGTCCGTCGGCCCCGGGTCGGGCACATCCAGTTCCTCAACTGCCTCCCGATCTACTGGGGTCTGATGCGCTCCGGCGCGCTGCTCGACGTCGACCTGCACAAGGACACGCCGGACCGGCTCAGCGCCGCCCTGATCGCCGGCGACCTCGACATCGGCCCGATCACGCTGGTCGAATACCTGAAGCACGCCGATCAGCTGCTGCTGCTGCCCGACCTCGCGGTCGGCAGCGACGGCCCGGTGCTCTCGGTCAACCTGGTCTCGACCCGGCCTCCGGCCGAGCTCGACAAACGGCCGGTCGCTCTCGGTTCCACCTCGCGGACCGGCGTCCTGCTGGCGCAATTGCTGCTTTCCGAGCGGTACGGGGTGGAGCCCACGTACTTCCGCTGCCCGCCCGACCTGCCTCTGATGTTGCGGGAAGCGGACGCCGCGGCCCTGATCGGCGACCCCGCCCTGCGCGCGCTGTACGAAGCGCCGGCCATGGGCCTGCAGGTGATCGACCTGGCCGAGGCGTGGAAGGAATGGACCGGGCTGCCGATGGTCTTCGCCGTGTGGGCGGTCCGGAAGGATTTCGCGGCCGCACACCCCGGCCAGGTCAAGGGCGTGCACGAGGCGTTCCAGCGGTCCAAGGAGCTGTGCCTCGGCGAGCTGGACGCGGTGGCCGAGGCGGCCGCGCGCTGGGAGCCGTTCGACGCGGCGACCCTGGCCAACTACTTCCGGGCCCTCGACTTCTCCCTGGGTGACCGGCAGATTCAGGGCGTCCGCGAGTTCGCCCGCCGCGCCGCCGACCGCGGCGACGTGCCGGCGCTGCCGGCCGAGGGCCCGCTTTTCGCCGACGTCTGACCGGACACCCGCCCGCCTGCGCCGGACCGTGTCGGACCAGGACGGCCCGGCGCTGCTTCGCGTCGTTTCGCCGACGTCTGACCGGACACCCGCCCGCCTGCGCCGGACCGTGTCGGACCAGGACGGCCCGGCGCTGCTTCGCGTCGTTGTGTTGTCCTTCGGCGGCGGCTCAGTCGGTGAGGATCTCGTCGAGGGTGGCCACGTCGGCCGCGGTCAGGTCCCAGGCGGCGGCCGCGGCGTTCGCGTGCACCTGGTCGGGGGTGGTCGCGCCGGCGATCACGCTGGTCACCGCGGGGCGGGCGGCCAGGCCGGCGATCGCCACCTCCAGCAGACTGTGGCCCCGCTCGGCGCCGAAGGCGGTGAGCGCGTCGATCCGGTTCCAGTCGGCGTGCTCCAGCCAGGGCGCGTAACGGTCCTGGGCGAGCCGGGTGCCGGCGGCCGGCTTCTCGCCCCGCCGATACTTGCCGGAGAGCAGGCCGGAGTCGAGCGGGAAGAACGGCAGCAGGCCCAGGCCGAAACGCTCACACGCCGGGACCACCTCGATCTCCACGTCCCGGTGCAGCAGGCTGTAGCGGTTCTGTGCGCTGATGAACGGGGTCAGGTCCGCGGCCCGGGCGGTCCAGTCGGCGTCCGCGATCTGCCAGCCGGAGAAGTTGGAATTGCCCAGGTATCGCACCTTGCCGGCGCGGACCAGGTCGTCGAGAGCGGACAGGGTCTCCTCGATCGGGGTGGCCGGGTCGGGCTCGTGCAGCTGGTAGAGGTCGATGTAGTCGGTTTCCAGCCGGCGCAGTGACGCCTCGACCGCGCGGACGATGTAGCGCCGGGAGCCGCGAGCGCCGAAGTCCCGCCCGTTCAGCCCCGCCATGTCCATGCCGAACTTGGTGGCCAGCACGACTTCGTCCCGGCGGCCCTTGAGGGCGGCGCCGAGCAGTTCCTCCGAGCTACCGTGCGGGGTGCCGTAGATGTCCGCCGTGTCGAAGAGCGTGATGCCGGCGTCGAAGGCCGCGTCGACGACCTCCCGGGTGCCGTCCGCGTCGAGTTTGCGGCCGAAATTGTTGCAGCCGATCCCGACAACGGAGACGACGAGGCCGGATTCGCCGAGGCGGCGGTAGCTCATCTCAGTCATGATCCGACCCTAGCCCGCGGCGTGGTGACGTCCCAGGAAGACCCATATATCGGTCATTGTCTATTGACACGGGTTGTCACGCCTCGCATGCTTATGGGCACTGTCCGACAGGCAATCGGGTAGTCTCCGAGCCGCCGCGTCCATCGTGGACTCGCCCACGATCGGTCCACGCTGGACGCGGCCCTCGAAGCCCCGACCGCGGCCGGTTCACACCGGACGCCGCCCGGCAATGCCGCGTCCGCGGACGCTACCGGTCCGCTCCTTCCGCGGCCGGAGGCGGTGAGGCCCCTTCCGCGGCCGGAGGCGGCGAGGCCCCTTCCGCGGCCGGAGACGGCCGAGGATGGCTAATCCTCCTCCTCATGCGGCGTGCCCAACTCGCGGTAGAGCGGGCGCAGCAGGTCGATCAGCGGAATGTGTCGGACCCGGATCGGCGGCGGATCGAGGGCGCGAAGCAGCAGCTCCGGCGGGGCGCCACCGCGGGCCGGCCGCTCCCGGAGCCGGCCCAGGCTGATCCCGGGGGAGTAGAAGTCGGCGAGCCGGTCGTCCAGCGGGGTTTCGGTGACCTGCAGCGGGTCGATCGCCTCACCCGGGTCGGCGGTGCCGCGCAGTGCGTCGAGCAGCGGCTCCCGGGCCCGCCCGCGCCAGGCCAGGACCAGGAACGGATCGTCGTCGAAGGCCTCGGCCAGCACGTACAGCGCGGCCGAGCCGTGCTTGCACGGAACGCCCCAGTCGGGGCAGGAGCAGTCGATGTCCAACGACTCCGGGAAGAGCGGGAAACCCAGGTCGGTGAAGAGCTCGACGATCTCCCGCGGCATCTCGCCGGCCAGCAGCGCGGCACGGTACAGCGCCTGCGCGCCGAGCGCCTCGGTGATCTCCGCCCACTGGGCGTCGTCGAACGCGCTGATCCGGATCGTCACCTGGTAGGGCGTGGGCCGGGATCCCTGCACCCGCGCGACCAGCTGTCCCGGCTGCAGCGCGAAGTCGATCACCTGCCCCTTGCGTGCGTACGCCCGACCGCGGGCGAGCCGACCCGGATCGCAGATCCCCTCCAGCACGTCGACGAACCGCCGCGACCACCACTGCTCGCCGATCGCGCCGCGTTTCGACCGGACCGCGAGCCCGCCGTCGACCTCGATCGGCCGCGCCGCCTCGTAGAACTTGCCGGATCTGTCGAACGGCACGTCAGCCCACCGCCTCTCGGTCGAACCCCGGCCGATCGCACCCGGTCGCGTCCACCCGCCGCACCTCAGCCCACCACCCCGGGGTCGAGGGCGAACAGCTCGCGCAACTGGTCGGTGCTCAGGTCGGTGATCCACTCCTCGCCGGTGCCCACGACCGCCGAGGCCAGCGCCTTCTTCCGCTCGATCATCGCGTCGATCTTCTCCTCCAGGGTGCCGGTGCAGATGAACTTGCGCACCTGCACGTCGCGCGACTGTCCGATGCGGAACGCCCGGTCGGTGGCCTGATCCTCGACGGCCGGGTTCCACCACCGGTCGAAGTGGACGACGTGGTTGGCGGCGGTCAGGTTGAGACCGGTGCCGGCCGCCTTGAGCGAGAGCAGGAAGAGCATCGGCTCCGGCGACGTCTGGAACCGCTCGACCAGCTCGTCCCGGCGGGACTTGCTGAGCCCGCCGTGCAGCCACAGCACCGGGCGGTCCAGGTGCGCCGCCAGGTAGGGCTGCAGCAGCGAGCCCCACTCCGCATACTGCGTGAAGACCAGGGCCTTGTCGCCGTCCTCGACGATCTCCTCGGCCAGCTCCTCCAGTCGGGCCAGCTTGCCGGACCGGTCGGGCAACCGGGAGCCGTCCTTGAGCAGGTGCGCCGGATGGTTGCAGACCTGCTTGAGCTTCATCATCGCGGCCAGCACGTTGCCCCGCCGCTGGATGCCCTCGCTGCCCTCGATCTCGGACATCATGTCCTCGACCACGGCCTGGTAGAGGGTGGCCTGCTCGGCGGTGAGCGAGCACCAGACCTTCATCTCGTTCTTCTCCGGGAGGTCGGAGATGATCGTCTTGTCGGTTTTGAGGCGGCGCAGCACGAACGGCCCGGTGGCCCGTTTCAGTGCGGCGGTCGCGTCCTCGCTCTGGTTGATTTCGATCGGCTCCTGGAACCGGCGGCGGAACCGTTTCGCCGGACCGAGCAGCCCCGGATTGCAGAAGTCCATGATGGACCAGAGCTCGGCCAGGTGGTTTTCCACCGGGGTGCCGGTCAGGGCGAGCCGCGTGCGCGCCGGGATGGCGCGGACCGCCTGCGACTGGCGGGTGCCGTGGTTTTTGATCGCCTGAGCCTCGTCGCAGGCCACCCGGCTCCACTCGACCTCGCGGAGCGCCTCCAGGTCGCGCGCCGCGGTGCCGTAGGTGGTGAGCACCAGGTCGGCCGCGTCCACCGCGGCCCGGAAGTCCTCGCCGCGCTGCCGGGTGGCGCCGTGGTGCACGTAGACGCGCAGGCTCGGGGCGAACCGAGCGGCCTCCTTGCGCCAGTTGGTGATCAGCGACATGGGGCAGATCAGCAACGTCCTCTCTGCCGGGCGCGTCTCGTCCGCCTGGCCGGTGAGCAGCAGCGACAGTGTCTGCGCGGTCTTGCCCAGGCCCATGTCGTCGGCGAGGATCCCGCCCAGCCCGAGCCGGCTCAGGAAGTGCAGCCAGGAGAGGCCACGCTCCTGATACGGTCGGAGCGCGCCCTGGAAACCCGGCGGGGTCGGCATCGGGTCGAGCCGCTCCGAGGCCTGGCCGGACAGCAGGTCGCCGAGCGTGCCGTCGGCGTCGACCTCGACGAGCGGCAGATCCTCCTCGCCGCCCTCAACCACCTGCTGCAGGATCTCGGCGGCGGTCAGCTCGCCCTCGCGTCGCCGGCCGACCGCCTTGAGCGCCGCCTTGAGCTGCCGGTCGTCCAGCTCCACCCACTGTCCGCGGACCCGGACCAGGGGCACCTTGAGCCGGGCCAGCTCGGCCAGCTCCGCGGCGCTCACCACGCCGTCCCCGATCACCAGGTCGAGCCGGAAGGCGACGATCTCGCTGAGCCCGAAGCCGGAGTCGGCCACCGCCCGGGAGGTACCGGCTCTGGATTTCGACCGGGTGGTCAGCTTGAGGCCGACACCCTTGCGGCCGGCCCAGGACGGCAGCTGCACCCCGAAGCCGGCGGCCTGCAGCAGCGGCGCGGCCTGGCGGAGGAAGTCATATGCCTCGGCGGTGTCGAGCGTCATGGCGGCCGGCTGCTGGGTGCGCAGCGCCTCGTGCAGCGCCGGGAACAACCGGACCGCCCGACCCAGCCCGGCCAGCAGTGTCTCATCCGGCCGGCGAGGCAGCCCGGGAAACCGCTCGCCGGCCCAGACCGCCTCGGCGGGCAGGTAGAGCGCGGAGTCCTCGGCGGACTGCAGGGCGAATTCCAGCTCCCAGTCGTCCTCGCCCGGCTCGGGCTCGATCAGTCGGAAACTGACCCGGACCGGCTCATTCGCCGCCTGGGCCGCGCGCATCCAGTCGTCCAGCGCCCGGCGCAGCTCACGCAGCTCGGCCGCGGCCGCACCGGGGAGTGTGGGGTCGGGCGCGGTGAGCGCGGTCACCCACCGGTCGGCCAGCGGAGCCCGGAGCCCGGCCCGGTGGCCGCCCAGGATCTTTTCCGGCAGGACGGACCGCGCGGCGGCGTCGAGCATCGTCTCCAGCGCGTCCCGCAGCGTCCGCCCGGCCTGCTGGCCGGCCGGCGTCACGGCCTGACCGGCCGGCGTCACGGCGCGGGCCACCGGCGGCATCCCGGCGGCGAAGTCACGGTACGTCGCGAGGTCGGCACCGGTGATCACGGAGCGCCACCGGGCGGCCGGCACGCCCTCCTCCAGGACGAGCTGCGGGAGCATCCGGCCGTGCCGGGCCAGGTCGCAGGCCCAGCCGGCGAGGAGGCCGAGATAGCGCAGGGAGGGGCCGGGAACCCACGGCGCGGCCGGGTCCGGCTCGGCGATCGTGGCCAGCACGGCCAGGGCGGCCTCACCGGGCACGGCGAGCACCGGCACGGTCCACCCGGCCAGCCGGACACCCCGCGGCGAGGTCGTCTCCACCCCGGTGTCCGGCGAGGGCAGCGGACCGCGGGCCGTGCCGGGCAGCTGGATCGTGGCGATCCCGGCGGTGGGCTCGGACGGCAGGTCGCCCAGGGCCGTGGTCAGGACGGTGGCCGTGGCGGCGAACGGGTGGGGCCGCACCTTGGCACGGGACGCTGAGGAGGACTCCGTACGGGACGGCTCCTCAGCCCAGAGCAGCAACCGACCGGGCCGCCCGGACCCGGGCGCCCAGCCGCCGTGAACGACGAGCACATCAACCCCCTGAGCAGTCCGTCGAGATTATCGGCCGGACCCGGGATCGGCCCACTCCACCAGCTCGTAAACGACCCCGTTCGGGTCGCTGACCAACAGCAGCCGCTCGCCCCACGGCTCCTCCCGGATCGGCAGGAAAGGCTCCACCCCCTCAGCGCGCAACCTGTCCTGCTCGGCGTCCAGGTCGTCGACCACGAACGCGACGATCGTGCCGGCCGTGTGCACATCGCGCAGGGTGGGCGGCAGCACCTCCAGGCCGCGGCGCATGAAGATCAGGTCGGGCCCGGTGTGGTCGCGCCCGAGGGAGGCGAATCCGTCGGCGGCCATCCGTTCGGTGTAGCCGAAGTGATCCGCGAGAAACTTGGTCGAGGTGGGGACATCGTCGACGGTGAGCGCAATGGCGGTGGACCTGACTCGCATGGCTGCCTCCCCAGGGCGTTTAGCTGTACGCCGTACACAATACGCCGTACAAGAATGGAGTGCCACCCCGATGGCTGAAGCGCGCCGCACCATGGACCTGCTCTGGTTTCCGGAGGCGGTCGAGCGCAAGCGAGGCCGCCGCCCCGGGCTGAGCGTGGCCCGGGTGGTCGAGACCGGCATCGCGCTGGCCGACGCCGAGGGCCTGGAGGGCGTGTCGATGCGCCGCGTCGCCACCGAGCTGGGTGTGGTGCCGATGACGCTGTACACCTACGTCCCGGACAAGGCGACCCTGCTGGAGCTGATGCTGGACCGGGTCTATCTCGCGATGCCCCGCGCCGAGCTGCCCGGCCGGTCGTGGCGCGACCGGGCGGCCGCGATCGCCGAGGAGAACCGGGCGCTGGTCGCCGCGCATCCCTGGGTGGCCGCGATGCCGGCCAGCCGGCCGCCGCTGGGCCCCGGCCTGATGGCCAAGTACGAGCATGAGCTGCGCGCCTTCGACGGCTGTGGGCTGGACGACGTGACGGTCGACTCGGCGCTCACCTTCCTGCTGGGCTTCGTGCAGGCCGCGGCGAGGGCCGCCGCCGAGGTGCGGGCCACCGCCGAGCGCGCCCACCAGACCGACTGGGAGTGGTGGCAGGAGCGCGGGCCGGCCCTGCAGGTGGTCCTCGACGAGCACACCTACCCCACCGCGGCCCGGGTGGGCGCCGCGGCCGGCGCGGCTCTGGGCGCGGCCTACGACCCGGATCACGCGTACGAGTTCGGTCTGCGCCGGGTCCTCGACGGCCTGGCCGCGCTGATCGACGGCGAGCCCGCCGGTGACCCGGGCCGCTGACGATTGTCGGAGGGGGGACGTACGCTTCCTCTCGTGACGGCGAATCGGGAGATCGACAGCATCCTGCAGCGCGGCGCCGACGGTGGGCGGATCAGCCCCGAGGAGGCCCTGCTGCTCTACACGGAGGCCCCGTTCCACGCGCTGGGCGAGGCGGCCGACACGGTCCGCCGCCGGCGCTACCCGGACGGCATCGTCACGTACCTGATCGATCGCAACATCAACTACACCAACGTCTGTGTCACGGCGTGCAAGTTCTGCGCGTTCTTCCGGGCGCCCAAGCACAAAGAGGGCTGGTCGCACCCGACCGAGGAGATCCTGCGCCGGTGCGGTGAGGCGGTGGAGCTCGGCGCCACCCAGGTGATGCTGCAGGGCGGCCACCACCCGGACTACGGCGTGGAGTACTACGAGGAGCTGTTCTCCTCGGTCAAGCAGGCGTTCCCGCAGCTGGCGATCCACTCGATCGGCCCGAGTGAGATCCTGCACATGGCCAAGGTCTCGCAGGTCTCGATCGAGGACGCGATCGTCCGGATCAAGGCGGCCGGGCTGGACTCGATCGCCGGCGCCGGCGCCGAGATGCTGCCCGACCGGCCGCGCCAGGCGATCGCCCCGCTGAAGGAGAGCGGAGCGCGCTGGCTCGAGGTGATGGCGGTGGCGCACCGTAACGGGCTGTCCTCCACCGCGACCATGATGATGGGCACCGGCGAGACCAACGCCGAGCGGATCGAGCACATCCGGATGATCCGCGACGTGCAGGATCTGGCCGTGGCCAACGGGTACCGGGACGTGCCGGTCGAGGAGTCGCACGACGTCGGTGGCTTCCGGGCCTTCATCCCGTGGACCTACCAGCCGGAGAACAACCATCTCAAGGGCCGCACCCAGGCCACCACGATGGAATACCTGCGGTTCATCGCGGTCTCCCGGCTGTTCTTCGACAACGTGGCGCACCTGCAGGCCTCCTGGCTGACCACCGGCAAGGACATCGGCCAGCTGTCGCTACACATGGGCGTCGACGACCTGGGCTCGATCATGCTGGAGGAGAACGTGATCTCCTCGGCCGGCGCCCGGCATCGGTCGAACCTGCAGGAGCTGATCTCGATGATCCGCACCGCCGACCGCATTCCGGCCTGGCGCGACACGTGGTATCGGCACCTCGCGGTCCACCACACGGCGGCCGAGGATCCGACCGACGACCGGGTGGTGTCGCACTTCTCGTCGATCGCGATGCCGGGCGGGGGCGCCGGGCGCACCCCGTTGCCGCTTGTCGAGGTCAACTAGCCCGCCGACCGCTACCGGATCGTTATCGGGAAACACCGTCCGGCCTGCGGAAAGATCTTGTCCGACGAGCGCGGACCGGCCCCTTCGGTGGGTCGCGCCTGACCGTTCGGCCAGGGTGGGGGTCGTCGGACCGGTGAGGGCTGGATTGCTCCTTCGTAACGAGCCCGCCTGTTGGCTGTACCGCGCCGTTCCCGCTGGTTACGTTGCCTGCGTAAGGCATTGGCAAAACCTCATGCGTCGCCAGGCGGAAAGCGTCGGTGACGAGCAGTCGGACCCGACCGATGGCGGTCGTATATATAACGCACAAGGTGCGGGCGGGATGGGAAACCATCCCGCCTGTTCTGTTTCCGGCCCGCGGCGGGTCCGGGCGGCCGGCTGAGCGCGGCGCGGTCAGCCGGTCCCGACCGTCAAAGCCGACTCGGGCGTACGCGATGAGCCGCCAAGCCGTGGCAGAAGCGGTGGGCCTGCATGCTCGCGATCATGGCGAGAGCCCCCAGGTCGCGGCGAGGGCGGTGAGCGCGTCCGCCCGGGATCACGGCGGTGGGCACGCATCCGGCGGTGAAAACGGCGGTGGGCACGCAAGCAGCCGCTTAAGCGGCGGTGGGCACGCATGCGGCGATGAAAGCGGCGGTGGGCACGCATGCGGCGATGAAAGCGGCGGTGGATGGGCTCGGGCGCTGTGGGCGGCGGGGGCAGGCTGTCGGCCCGCGTGGGGTGGGTGGCGGAGAGAGTGGCAGAGTGGGCCGGGTGACGCGCGCAGACCTGGACAAGCAGCCGCACGAGGTCGCCGAGATGTTCGACGGCGTGGCCAAACGGTATGACCTCACCAACACCGTGCTCTCCTTCGGGCAGGACCGGGGCTGGCGCCGGGCCACCCGGGCGGCCCTCGGGCTGCGGCCGGGTGAGCGGGTGCTGGACGTGGGCGCCGGCACCGGGATCTCCACCGACGAGCTGGGGCGGTCCGGGGCGTTCGCGGTGGGTGCCGACCTGTCGGTGGGGATGCTGCAGGCCGGGCGGGCGGTGCGGCCGGTGGTGCCGCTGCTGGCCGGGGATGCGCTGAAGCTGCCGTTCGCCGATGCCACCTTCGACGCGGTGACGATCTCCTTCGCGTTACGCAACGTGGTGGACACCGGTGCTGCGTTGCGTGAGTTCGGCCGGGTGACGCGGCCGGGCGGGCGGCTGGTGGTGTGCGAGTTCAGCACCCCGACGAATCCGGCATTCCGGACGGTTTACATGCAGTATCTGATGCGGTCGCTGCCGGTCGTCGCGCGCGGGGTGTCCAGCAACCCCGACGCCTATGTCTATCTGGCCGAGTCGATCCGGGCCTGGCCCGACCAGGCGGGGTTGGCGACGCGGATCGCCGAGGCGGGACCGTGGGATCGCGTGGGCTGGCGGAATCTCACCGGCGGGGTCGTGGCGCTGCACCGGGCGATTCGGCGCTGACCCACGCCGTACCGCCGATTCGCCGGACCGGGGGAAAGCGGCGCGTGACGCGCCGAACGGGCCGCAAGGTGGGGCGCGCCGCGGGGCGAAGTGGGACCCGGAGGTGGGTCGCGGCCGCGGGATGGTGGCAGCCGCGTGGTGCGAACGCAGCGCGCGCTGCGGCGGAAATGATCATCCCGCGCGTGTCGGTGACAAATCGGGCGTTTCGCGTACACGGTCCGTATCCACTGTTTAGCTCGATGTCATGACGAAACTAGGGCAGCTAGAGGACACCGACATCGACATCGCGATCGACGAGGGCGAGGCCGGCGAGCGCCGGGCCAGCGAGCTCGCGAACCGCATCCGGATGGTCGCCGCCCAGGATCCGCTGTTGGCGCAAGACCTGGTAGAGGAATTGATCGTCGCTCTGGACCGGGCGATGGACGGCACCATTCGAGATCATCTCGAGGGTCCGGCACGTGGGATCGCGGAGCGCGTTTTGGGTGATTCTGACCCGATCCAGTGAGCTCGCCACAACAATCAGGTCGACCTGGGTGTAAAGATCGTCGATAGTCGGCCTAGACTCCGACCGAGGCATGCTTGTGAACTAATTCACGAGCACTGCGGATCGGAGGCTGCACCGTGAACGAACCCCTGCCCGTCGCCGGCGAAGCCGACGTGATCGTGGTCGGTGCGGGTCCCGGTGGCAGCGCGGCGGCTTACCACCTGGCCCGGCACGGGCACCGGGTGCTGCTGCTGGAGAAGACCGAGTTCCCGCGCGAGAAGGTGTGTGGCGACGGGCTGACCCCGCGCGCCGTCCGCCAGCTGGTCCGGATGGGCATCGACACCTCGGAGAAGGCGGGCTGGCTGCAGAATCGCGGCCTGCGGGTGATCGGCGGCGGGGTCCGGCTGGAGCTGGACTGGCCCGAGCTGGCCAGTTTCCCCAGTTACGGCCTGGTCCGCACCCGTCTGGACTTCGACGACATGCTGGCCGAGCGCGCGGTGGAAGCCGGCGCGCTGCTGCGCACGAACGTGAACGTCGGTGGTCCGGTCCTCAATGACGAAGGTTACGTGATCGGCGTCCAGGCCAAGGTCGGTCCGGAGAAAGAGCCGGTGCAGTTCCGCGCTCCCCTGGTGATCGCCGCGGACGGCGTCTCCGGCAAGTTTCCGCTGGCCATGGGCCTGGCCAAGCGCGACGACCGCCCGCTGGGGGTGGCTGTCCGGCGCTACTACCGCTCCGCGGTCAAGGCCGACGACAACTACCTGGAGTCCTGGCTGGAGCTGCGCAGCGCGCAGGATCCGAGCCGGCTGCTCCCCGGTTACGGCTGGATCTTCGGCCTGGGTGACGGCCGGGTCAACGCCGGCCTGGGCATCCTCAACTCGTCGAGCGCCTTCGGCAGGACCAACTACAAGAACATGCTCACCGACTGGCTCGGCTCCACTCCCCAGGAGTGGGGGCTGCGCGGCGAGGAGAACGCAGAGGGCCCGACGCTGGGCGCCGCGCTCCCGATGGGCTTCAACCGGGTGCCGCATTACACCCGCGGGGTACTGCTCGTCGGCGATTCGGGTGGCATGGTCAACCCGATGAACGGCGAGGGCATCGCGTACGCGATGGAGTCCGGCGAGCTGGCCGCCGAGGTGGCCGCGCAGGCGTTGGCCCGTCCGGCCGGTCCGGAGCGCGAGCGCGCCCTGCGCGCCTACCCGACCGAGTTGAGCCTGCGCTTCGGCGGTTACTACCGGCTCGGCGGTGTGTTCGTGAAGCTCATCGGGAATCCGCAGGTCATGCGGCTGGCCACGAAGCACGGCATGCCGCACCCGACGTTGATGAGGTTCGTTCTCAAGCTCCTGGCGAATCTGACCGATCCGCGCGGTGGCGACGCCATGGACCGCATCATCAACGGCTTGACGAAGGTGGCGCCCGCCGTCTGACGACGGAATCGGGCACCCCGACCAGAGGGATACAAAAGCGAAAAACTAGTGTGAAGCGGCTAACAGTCGTACGGGAGTGAAGATGACGATCAACCCATACGTCCCGATCGTCGGGTTGCTGATCCTCGGCGCGCTCTTCGCGTTGTTCTCGGTGTCTGTGGCACCGATCGTCGGGCCGAAGCGCTACAACCGGGCAAAAATGGACGCCTACGAGTGCGGCATCGAGCCGGCCCCACAACCGGTCGGCGGCGGCCGATTCCCGGTGAAGTTCTATCTGACGGCGATGCTCTTCATCGTCTTCGACATCGAGACCATCTTCCTGTACCCGTGGGCCGTCTCGTTCGAGGCGCTGGGCCTGTTCGGATTCGTGGAAATGGTCCTGTTCATCGTCACCGTGTTCATCGCCTACACGTACGTGTGGCGACGCGGCGGCCTCAACTGGGACTGATAACCATGGGAATCGAAGAGAAGCTGCCCAGTGGCATCCTCCTCACCTCGGTCGAGAAGCTGTCGAACTGGGCCCGCAAGTCGTCGTTCTGGGGCGCGACCTTCGGACTCGCCTGTTGCGCCATCGAGATGATGGCGGCCGGCGGCCCGCACTACGACCTGGGTCGCTGGGGCATGGAGGTGTTCCGCGCCTCGCCTCGCCAGGCCGACCTGATGATCGTCGCGGGTCGGGTCAGTCAGAAGATGGCCCCGGTGGTCCGCCAGATCTACGACCAGATGCCGGAACCCCGTTCGGTGATCTCGATGGGCGTCTGCGCCTCGTCCGGCGGCATGTTCAACAACTACGCGATCGTCCAGGGCGTGGACCACATCGTCCCGGTCGACATCTACCTGCCGGGCTGCCCGCCGCGGCCGGAGATGCTGATCGACGCGATCCTCAAGATGCGCGAGAAGGTGATGGCCCAGCCTCTCGGCCCGAACGGCCGGAAGATGCTGGAGCAACGTCGTGCCGAGGGCAAGCTGCCGCTCGTCGCGCCCGGCGCCATGCCGTCGTCGTACCGCGTCGACAAGGCGCGTCGCGCGGAATGGACGCAGGCCGTCAAGGAAGGCCGCGAGGAGCAATTGCGGATCGAGAACTGGATGAAACTCCAGCCGCATTTGCGGGAGGGCAAATGAGTATTCAACCAGGAACTGACGGTAACGTTCCCGTCACCGCAACGACCGGCGCGAATCTCGACGCACCCGCCCAGACACCGCCCAGCCCGGATAAGGGCATGTTCGGCGTCAAAGGCACCGGCGACGTCTCCGGTTTCGGCCGCCTGGTCCGCCCCCGGCCTGCTGTTTTTGACAGCCCACGGCCATACGGCGGGTATTTCGACGACGTCTATGACGCGTTGGAGGAAGCTTATCCGGCCTTCTCCGAAGCCATCGAGAAAGTGGTCGTGGATAGGGCGGAGCTCACACTTCACATCAGGGCCGAGAGAATCACGGATGTCTGTCAGGTAATGCGGGACGACGACTCCCTGCGGTTCGAGCTGTGCTCCTCGGTCGATGCGGTCGACTACCTGGGCAGCGACGAGCGGCGATTCCACATCGCCTATCAACTGACCTCGATGACGTACCGCCGGAGGGTCCGTCTCGAGGTGTCCGTCGCCGACGGCGTGCCGGTCCCGAGCGTCACCGGCATCTACCCGACCGCGGACTGGCAGGAGCGGGAGGTCTACGACATGTTCGGCGTCGTCTTCGCCGGCCACCCCAACCTCACCCGGATCCTGATGCCGGACGACTGGGAGGGCCACCCCCAGCGCAAGGACTACCCGCTCGGCGGGGTGCCCGTGGAATACAAGGGCGCCGAGATCCCGCCGCCCGACCAGCGGAGGGTCTACCAGTGACAACGTCGGAATACGCGAGCGCGCGCGAGACCACCGAGGGCCGGGTCTTCACGGTCACCGGCGGCGACTGGGACAGCGTGACCAGCGGCATCGACCCGCTCAGCAACGAGAAGATCGTCGTCAACATGGGCCCCCAGCACCCGTCCACGCACGGGGTGCTCCGGCTGGTGCTGGAGCTTGAGGGCGAGACGGTGACCGAGGCCCGCCCGGTGATCGGCTACCTGCACACCGGGATCGAGAAGAACCTGGAGTACCGGACCTGGACCCAGGGCGTCACGTTCGTCACGCGGATGGACTACCTGTCCAACATGTCGAACGAGGCGGCGTACTGCCTCGCGGTGGAGAAGCTGCTCGGCATCACCGACCAGATCACCGAGCGGGCCACCACGATCCGGGTGCTCTTCATGGAGCTGCAGCGGATCGCCTCGCACCTGGTCTGGCTGGCCACCACCGGCATGGAACTGGGCGCGATCTCGATGATGCTGTACGGCTTCCGCGAGCGGGAGTACATCCTCGACATCTTCGAGGAGACCTCCGGCCTGCGGATGAACAACGGCTACATCCGCCCCGGCGGCCTGAGCCAGGACCTGCCCGACTCGGCGGTCAAGAAGATCCGTGACTTCCTCGTGTACCTGCCGAAGAAGCTCAAGGAGTACGAGGCGATGCTCTCCGGCCAGGTGATCTGGCAGAAGCGCACGCAGGGGGTCGCCGTCCTGGACGTGACCGGCTGCCTGGCGCTGGGCATCACCGGGCCGGTGCTGCGCTCCGCGGGCCTGCCCTGGGACCTGCGCAAGACGATGCCCTACTGCGGTTACGAAACGTACGAGTTCGACGTGCCGACCGCGACCACCGGCGACGTCTGGGGCCGATACCTCGTGCGACTCGCCGAGATCAAGGAGTCGCTCAAGATCGTCGAGCAGGCGCTCGACCGGCTCAAGCCCGGGCCCATCTGGGTCGCGGACAAGAAGATCGCCTGGCCGTCCCAGCTCGCGCTGGGGGTGGACGGTCTCGGCAACTCCCTGGAACACGTCGCCAAGATCATGGGCCAGTCGATGGAGTCGCTGATCCACCACTTCAAGCTCGTGACCGAAGGCTTCCGGGTCCCGCCCGGCCAAGTCTACGTGGCGGTCGAGCATCCGCGTGGCGAACTCGGCGTTCACGCGGTTTCCGACGGTGGCACCCATCCCTACCGGGTGCACTACCGCGAGCCGAGCTTCGTCAACCTCCAGGCCATCCCGGCGATGGCCGAGGGCGCGCTGCTCGCCGACGTGATCGCCGGCGGCGCGTCGCTGGACCCCGTGATGGGTGGGTGTGATCGCTGATGACCGAGCTTGCCGGGCGGCTTCGCCGCAACACAGAAGCAAGTGAGAAGCAGGTTGAATTCACCCCGGCTGCGGCTCCGCTCGCGGAGAAGCTGCTCGGGTCCGCGCAGGAGATCCTGGCGCGGTATCCGGCCGGCCGGGAGCGCTCGGCGCTGCTGCCGCTGCTGCACCTGGTGCAGACCGAGGAGGGCCACGTCAGCCCGGCCGGGGTGGCCTTCTGCGCCGAGGTGCTGGGCATCAACAAGGCCCAGGTCGGCGCGGTCGCCACCTTCTACACCATGTACAAGCGCCGCCCCACCGGCGAATACCTGGTCAGCGTCTGCACCAACACCCTGTGCAACGTGCTGGGCGGCCAGGCGGTCTACGACCGGCTGACCGAGCACCTCGGGGTCGGCCACGACGAGACCACCGCTGACGGCCGGATCACGCTGGAGCACGCCGAATGCCTGGCGGCCTGCGACTACGCCCCGGTGGTGACGGTCAACTACGACTTCACCGTCGACCAGGCCACCCCGGACTCCGCGGTGGAGTTGGTCGACAGCCTGCGCAACGGCGAGCGGCCCACGCCGTCCCGCGGCGCGCGGATCTGCTCGCTGCGCGAGATGCAGTACCAGCTCGCCGGCTTCGCCGACCCCCGGGACGGCGCGGTCGGCGACGGGGTGGCCGGCGCGCCCACGCTGCGCGGGGTGCGCTTGGCGCAGGAGCACGGGATCGCGGTGGCCGGGTTCGACCCGGAGACCCCGATCACCCGGACCAAACCGGCCCGGGAGGGCGACGCGCAGCCGAAGCCGGCGCCGGACGGAAAGGCGGAAAAACCCGGCCGGGTCGCCTCGGTGGTGCACGCGGCGACGACCGCGGTGAAAGCGGTCGCCGGAAAGGTCGAGGAGCGCCGGCACGCCGGTCACACGACCGAGGATCCACAGGTCCGTACCGCGGCACTGCGCAATCCCACCGCGAGCGAACCGGCCGGTGCCGCGGCCTCGGCCGGCGGCCCGCCGCCGGAGAACGCCGCCGAGACGGCCGGCGCCGCGGCCAACGCGCCGGCCGGTGACGGCAAACCGGCGGGGGACAGCCCGCGTACGCCCGACCCGACCCGTGGCACCGAGGAGGAGAAGTGACGCAACCCCGGCCGGAGGTGCTCCAGAAGCTCACCCCGGTGCTCACCAAGCGCTGGCTCTCGCCGGACGCCTGGCAGATCGGCGTCTACGAGCGGCTCGACGGCTACCAGGCGGTGCGCAAGGCGCTCGACGTGCACCCGGACGACGTGATCCAGCTGATCAAGGACTCCGGCCTGCGCGGCCGCGGCGGGGCCGGCTTCCCCACCGGCCTCAAGTGGGGCTTCATCCCACAGGGCGACGGCAAGCCGCACTACCTCGTGATCAACGCGGACGAGGGCGAGCCGGGCACCTGCAAGGACCTGCCACTGATGACCTACGACCCGCACTCGCTGGTGGAGGGCGCGATCATCGCGTCCTACGCCATCCGGGCGAACCGGGCGTTCATCTACATCCGCGGTGAGGCGGTGCACGCCGCGCGGCGGCTGCGCAACGCGGTCCGGGAGGCGTACGCCGCCGGCTACCTGGGCACCGACATCCTCGGTTCCGGGTACGACCTGGACCTGGTGGTGCACAGCGGGGCCGGCGCGTACATCTGCGGCGAGGAGACCGCGCTGCTCGACTCGCTGGAGGGCTTCCGCGGTCAGCCTCGGCTGCGCCCGCCGTTCCCGGCGATCGCCGGCCTGTACGCCAGCCCCACGGTGGTCAACAACGTCGGGACGATCGCGAGCGTGCCGTACATCGTGCTGGGCGGCGCCGACTGGTGGAAGAGCATGGGCACCGAGAAGTCGGCCGGCCCGATGATCTACTCGCTCTCCGGCCGGGTGGTCAATCCCGGACAGTACGAGTGCGGCCTCGGCATCACCCTGCGCGAGCTGATCGAGCTGGCCGGGGGCATGCAGCCGGGGCACGAGCTGAAGTTCTGGACCCCGGGCGGCTCGTCCACGCCGATCCTGACCGCCGAGCACATCGACACCCCGATGGACTTCGAGGGGGTCGCGGCGGCCGGCTCGATCCTGGGCACCACGGCGATGCAGATCTTCTCCGACCAGGACTGCCCGGTCTACAACACGTGGCGGTGGCTGGAGTTCTACCACCACGAGTCGTGCGGCAAGTGCACCCCGTGCCGGGAGGGCAACTACTGGATGGTGCGCACCTACCGGCGGATCCTGGCCGGTCAGGGCACCTATGCCGACCTGGACACGCTGCAGGACACCGCGGACAACATCTTCGGCCGGTCCTTCTGCGGCCTCGGCGACGGCGCCGCGACGCCGGTCGTCTCGACGCTGAAGTGGTTCCGGGACGACTACCTCGGCTACATCGAGGGCCGCACCGCGCCGCGGCTCTCCGAGAAGTCCCTCGTAGGAGCGCACTGATGACCGACGTAGCCAAGAGAGCCGACACCGTCAAGCTGACCATCGACGGCGTCGAGGTGGTCGCCGAGAAGGGCGAGCTGCTGATCCGGGTCGCCGAGCGGATGGGCATCGCGATCCCGCGGTTCTGCGATCACCCGCTGCTGGCCCCGGCCGGCGCCTGCCGCCAGTGCCTGGTCGAGGTGGAGGGCCAGCGCAAGCCGATCGCCTCGTGCACCCAGACGGTGGCCGACGGCATGGTGGTCAAGACCCAGCTCAGCTCGCCGGTCGCGGCCAAGGCCCAGGCCGGCGTGATGGAGCTGCTGCTGATCAACCACCCGCTCGACTGCCCCACCTGCGACAAGGGTGGCGAGTGCCCGCTGCAGAACCAGGCGATGAGCACCGGCCGCGCCGACTCCCGGTTCCACGAGCACAAGCGGGAGTACGAGAAGCCGATCCACATCTCCAGCCAGGTCCTGCTGGACCGGGAACGCTGCGTGCTCTGCCAGCGCTGCACCCGGTTCTCCGAGGAGATCGCCGGCGACAAGTTCATCGACCTGATGGACCGCTCCTCCGGCGAGCAGATCAACGTGTACCGCGACGACTTCTTCGGTGGCGCGGGTACCGGTGACGGCCAGGTCGGCGAGGGGGCGGGGGACGTCGCGTTCAACTCCTACTTCTCCGGCAACACCATCCAGATCTGCCCGGTGGGCGCGCTGACCGGCGAGCAGTACCGGTTCCGTGCCCGGCCGTTCGACCTGGTCTCCTCGCCCACCGCGTGCGAGCACTGCGCGGCCGGCTGCTCGATGCGGGCCGACCACCGGCGCGGGAAGGTGCTGCGCCGGCTGGCCGGTGACGACCCGGCGGTCAACGAGGAGTGGAACTGCGACAAGGGTCGGTGGGGATTCCGTTACGCCACGGCCACCGACCGGATCACCACGCCGCTGATCCGGGACGCGCGCACCGGGCAGCTGCGCGAGGCGTCCTGGAGCGAGGCGCTGGTCACCGCCGCCGAGGGGCTCAAGGCGGCCCGTGAGCGGGGTGTCGGGGTGCTGACCGGGGGCCGGCTCACGGTGGAGGACGCGTACGCGTACGCGAAATTCGCCCGGATCGTCCTGGGTACCAACGACATCGACTTCCGGGCCCGGCCGGTGCGAGCCTCCGGCTCGCCGGCCGAGATCACCGAGGAGGCGGACTTCCTCGCGGCCGCGGTCGCCGGGGTTTCCGATCTGTCGTACGCCGATGTCGAAGCCGCCCCGAGCATCCTGATCGTCGGGCTGGAGCCGGAGGAGGAGTGCCCGATCCTCTTCCTGCGCCTGCGCAAGGCGTCCCGCAGGCAGTTGCGGGTGACCGCGGTGGCCCCGCACCTGACCCGGGGTTTCGAGAAGCTCGGCGCCACGCTCGTCGCGGCGGTCCCGGGTGACGAGGCCCGGCTGCTGAACACCGATCCCACGGTGGCCGCGGCGCTCAGCGCGCCGGGCAGCCTGCTGCTGGTCGGTGAGCGTCTGGCCACCGTGCCGGGCGGGCTCTCGGCGGCCGCTGCGCTGGCCGCCCGAACCGGCGCCCGCCTCGCGTGGGTGCCGCGCCGGGCCGGTGACCGGGGTGCGGTGGACGCCGGCTGCCTGCCGAACCTGCTGCCCGGCGGCCGCCCGGTCGGGGACACGTCGTCCCGGGCCGAGCTCTCCCTCTCCTGGTCGGTGGACGCCGGTGTGCTGCCGTCCCGGCCCGGCCGGGACGTCGACGCGATCATCGCGGCGGCGGCCGACGGGACGCTCGGCGGCCTGCTGGTCGGCGCGGTGGACCCGGGCGACCTGACCGACCCGGCCCTCGCCGAGCGGGCGCTGGACGCGGTGCCGTTCCTGGTCAGCCTGGAGCTGCGGCACAGCGCGGTGACCGCGCGGGCCGACGTGGTGCTGCCGGTCGCGCCGGCGGTGGAGAAGTCCGGCACCTACATGGACTGGGAGGGCCGGCTACGGTCCTTCGGCACGGTCCTGCGCGGCAGCACGGCGATGACCGACGGCCGGGTGCTGGAGGCCATCGCCGCCCTGCTCGACGTCACCCTGAACACCGGGGACGTGCAGGCGGTCCGCCGCGAGCTGGGCGCGATGCCGGCCGGTCAGGCCCGTCCCGCGCTGCCGTCGGTGGCCGCCGAGGCGGTCGCCGACCCCGGTGAGCGGTCCGCGGTGCTGGCCACCTGGCACCAGCTGATCGACCTGGGCACGCTGCTGGACGGCGACGACGTGCTGGCCGGCACCGCCCGGCCGCCGGTCGTGCGGCTCGGCAAGGAGCTGGCCGAGCAGCTGCGTGTCGCGGACGGCGACCTGCTCACGGTACGCACCGACCGCGGCTCGGTGACCCTGCCCGCCGCGATCGCCGACCTGCCCCGGCAGGTGGTCTGGCTGCCGACCAACTCGCCGGGTTCCACGGTGCGCCGCAGTCTGGGTGTCACCGCCGGCGCGGTGGTCCGGCTGTCGGCCGGCCTGCCCGGCCCGATTCTCGCCGAGGGAGTTGACCGATGATCGAGCTCCTCGCGGCCCACGCGACGGACCCGGCCCCCGAGTCGTTCGGGCAGGACGTCTGGTGGATCGCGCTGATCAAACTGGTCGGCCTGTTCGCCCTGCTGCTGATCCTGACCCTGTTCACGATCAACTACGAGCGCAAGGTCGTGGCCCGGATGGCTGTCCGGCCCGGCCCCAACCAGGTCGGTTTCCGCGGCTATCTGACCTCCCTGAGCGACGGCCTGAAGCTGCCGTTCAAGGAGGAGATCATCCCCAGGACCGCCGACAAGGTGGTCTACTTCATCGCCCCGGTGATCTCGGCGACCACGGCGTTCACCGCGTTCTCGGTGATCCCGTTCGGCGGCGTGGTGACCATGTTCGGGCACCGGACCGCGCTGCAGCTCACCGACGTGCCGGTCTCGGTGCTGGTGCTGCTGGCCTGCTCGTCGATGAGCGTGTACGGCGTGGTGCTGGCCGGCTGGGCCTCCGGATCGACGTACCCCCTGCTGGGTGGTCTGCGATCAAGCGCGCAGATGATCTCGTACGAGGTCGCGATGGGTCTGTCCATCGTCGCGGTGTTCATGACCGCGGGCACGATGAGCACCTCACAGATCGTCGCGGCGCAGGCCTCGGGTCAGCCGGTCGTCCTGTTCGGCTGGCACGTCACCGCGCCCGGCTGGTACTGCGTGCTGCTGCTGCCGAGCTTCCTGGTCTACATGATCTCGGCGGTCGGCGAGACCAACCGGGCGCCGTTCGACCTGCCCGAGGCCGAGTCCGAGCTGGTCGGCGGGTTCCACACGGAATACTCGTCGTTCAAGTTCGCGCTGTTCTTCCTGGCCGAGTACATCAACATGATCACCGTCTCGGCGTTCTGCACCACGCTGTTCCTGGGCGGCTGGCGGGCGCCGTGGCCGATCACCGCGGTCTGGCACGGGGCGAACTCCGGCTACTGGGCGCTGCTCTGGTTCTTCCTGAAGGTGTTCACGCTGCTGTTCGGCTTCATCTGGCTGCGGGCCACGCTGCCCCGGATGCGCTACGACCAGTTCATGCGGTTCGGCTGGAAGGTCCTGATCCCGGTCAACCTGGTGTGGATCCTCGCGCTGGCGTTCTGGAAGGTCATCCGGCACGGCCTGATCTCCGACACGGTCAAGTTCAGCACCGTCGGCGTGCTGGTCGTGATCATCCTGGTGGCCGCCTACGCCTGGCCGTCGGCGGAGAAACCCCGGCAGCTCTCCCTGGAGGAGGAACTGGCCCGCCGCCCACCGGGCAGCTTCCCGGTTCCGCCGATCGACCTGCAGGTTCCCCCGAGCCCGCGTGCCCGCCGCGCGGTCGCCGAACGCGCCCCCGCAGCCGTGGGCGGCGACTCCGAGTCGAAGGAGGTGTGAGGTGAACACGTTTACCGGCTCCTTCAAGGGCTTCGGTGTCACGTTCGCGCACATGTTCCGCAAGGTGGTCACCACCGACTACCCGTTCACCCCACCGAAGCCGGCTCCGCGGTACCACGGCCGGCACATCCTCAACCGGCATCCGGACGGGCTGGAGAAGTGCATCGGCTGCGAGCTGTGCGCCTGGGCCTGCCCGGCCGACGCGATCTACGTCGAGGGTGGCGACAACACCGACGAGCAGCGGTTCTCGCCGGGTGAGCGGTTCGCGAAGATCTACCAGATCAACTACACCCGGTGCATCTTCTGCGGGCTCTGCATCGAGGCCTGTCCGACCCGTTCGCTGACCATGAGCAACGAGTACGAGCTGGCCCGGGACAGCCGCCAGGACCTGATCTTCACCAAGGAACAACTCCTGGCCCCGCTGCTGCCCGGGATGGAGCAGCCGCCGCACCCGATGCGCCTGGGCGAGACCGACAAGGACTACTACGTCGGTGCGCTGACCAACCCGGGCACCTCGGCCGGTGCCGAGAAGGCCCCGCTCCACCGGGGGGACGAGCAATGACACACGTCTCCACCGGGGAACAGATCGCCTTCTGGATCCTCGGCCCGCTGGCCGTGCTCGGGGCGCTCGGCATGGTGCTGGCCCGCAACGCGGTCCACTCGGCGCTGTGCCTGGTCGTCACGATGCTGAACCTCGGCATCCTGTACGTGGTCAACCAGGCCCCGTTCCTGGGCTTCGTGCAGATCATCGTCTACACCGGCGCGATCATGATGCTGTTCCTGTTCGTGCTGATGCTGGTCGGCCGGGACGCCTCGGACTCGCTGATCGAGACCCTGCGCGGGCAGCGCGTCGCCGCCATCCTGCTCGGCCTGGGCTTCGCCCTGCTGGTCGGCACCGGGCTGGGCCGGGCGCTGAACCACACCCCGACCGTGGGTCTGGACCAGGCCAACCAGAAGGGGAACGTGCAGGGCCTGGCCGCGCTGCTGTTCACCAGGTACGTGTTCGCCTTCGAGGTCACCTCGGCGCTGCTGATCACGGCGGCGGTCGGGGCGATGATCCTGGCCCACGTCGAGGTGGCCAAGGGCGACAAGGCCGACCAGGTGACCCGGATGAAGGAGCGCTTCCGGCCGGGCAACTACCCCGGGCCCAAGCCGGGCCCCGGCGTCTACGCGAACACCATGTCGGTGGCCGCGCCGGCCCGCCTGCCGGACGGCAACGGCACGGAGAACAGCATCTCGCCGATCCTGCCGGTCCGGGAGCTGACGGCTTCCGAGGTCGCCCCGAAGGGAACCGAGAAATGACGCCCGACTACTACCTGATCCTGGCGGTCATCCTGTTCACCGTCGGGGCCGCCGGCGTGCTGGTGCGGCGCAACGCGATCGTCCTGTTCATGTGCATCGAGCTGATGCTGAACGCGGCGAACCTGGCGCTGGTCACCTTCAGCCGGATCAACGGCGGGCTGGACGGTCAGATCATCTCGTTCTTCGTGATGGTCGTCGCCGCCGCCGAGGTCGTGGTCGGCCTCGCCATCATCATGTCGATCTTCCGTACGCGACGCTCGGCGAGTGTCGACGACGCGAACCTCCTGAAGTACTGAAGGGGTCTGTCGTGGAACACACCTACGCCCCCGCGACGGGCGTGCTGAGCGGGATCTGGCTGCTCGTGGCCATCCCGCTGGTCAGCTCGGCGATCCTGCTGCTGCTCGGTCGACGCGCCGACCGGTGGGGACACTGGCTCGGCGTACTCGCGGTCGCCGCGTCCTTCGTACTCGGCCTGATCTTCTTCATCAAGCTCGGCGGACTCGCCGCCGAGCAGCGGTCCGCGGAGCTCAGCCTCTTCGACTTCATCGACGTCGGGAGCCTGAAGGTCGACTTCGGTCTGCTCTTCGACCCGCTGGCCGGCGTGTTCGTGCTGCTGATCACCGGGGTCGGATCGCTGATCCACCTGTACGCGGTCGGCTACATGGAGCACGACCCGGGTCGGCGCCGCTTCTTCGGCTACTTCAACCTGTTCGTCGCGGCGATGCTGCTGCTCGTCCTCGGCAACAACTACGTGATGCTCTACTTCGGCTGGGAGGGTGTCGGTGTGGCGTCCTACCTGCTGATCTCCTTCTGGTACACGCGCCCGTCGGCGGCCACCGCCGGCAAGAAGGCGTTCCTGATGAACCGGGTCGGTGACGCCGGCCTGGCGATCGGCGTGTTCCTGATGTTCACCACGGTGGGCGGCACGCAGTACTCCACGGTGTTCGGCAGAATCGGCTCGCTGGGGTCGACGACCGTACTCATCATGGGTCTGCTCCTGCTCCTCGGCGCCTGCGGCAAGTCCGGCCAGTTCCCGCTGCAGGCCTGGCTGCCGGACGCGATGGAGGGCCCGACCCCGGTGTCGGCCCTGATCCACGCGGCCACCATGGTCACCGCGGGCGTCTACCTGATCGCCCGGTCCAATCCGATCTTCTCGGCCAACGACACGCTGCAGCTGGTGGTGGTCAGCGTGGGTGCGCTGACGCTGCTGATCGGCTGCATCATCGGCACCGCCAAGGACGACATCAAGCGGGTGCTGGCCTGGTCGACGGTCAGCCAGATCGGCTACATGTTCCTCGGCGTCGGGCTCGGCGGGGCGGCGTACGCGCTGGCCATCATCCACCTGCTGGCGCACGGCTTCTTCAAGGCGAACATGTTCCTCGGGGCCGGGTCGGTCATGCACGGCATGCACGACCAGGTCGACATCCGGCGGTTCGGCGGCCTCAGCAAATACATGAAGACCACCTGGCTCACCTTCATGATGGGCTGGCTGGCGATCATCGGCATCCCGCCGCTGTCCGGCTTCTTCACCAAGGAGCCGATCATCGCGGCGGCGTTCGACCGCCCCGGCTGGACCGGCTGGCTGTTCGGTGGCGCGGCGATGCTCGGCGCGGGCCTGACCGCCTTCTACATGACCCGGCTGTTCGTGCTCACCTTCCACGGACCGCAGCGCTACACCGAGGAGAACACGCACCCGCACGAGTCGCCGGCGATCATGACGATCCCGCTGATCCTGCTGGCGCTCGGTTCGGTGGTGGCCGGCTGGGTGATGTCGACGACCGTGGTCGACTGGCTCAACCCGGTCTTCGGCGAGCAGCCCGAGCACACCGAGAAGCTGTGGATCACGCTGCTCAGCATCCTGCTGACGCTGATCGGCGCCGGCCTGGCCTGGGCCCGGTTCCGCCGCGGCACCGAGCCGGCACCGGAACCGGCGGGGGTGGTGGTCACCGCGGCCCGACGCAACCTGTACACCGACGCGTTCAACGAGGCGGTGTTCGAACGGCCCGGCATCTACCTCACCCGGGCGCTGGTCTACCTGGACGGCAGGGGCATCGACGGCCTGGTCAACGGGCTGGCGGCGGCGGTGGGCGGCGGCTCCGGCCGGCTCCGGCGGCTGCAGACCGGCTTCGTCCGCTCGTACGCCCTGTCCATGCTCACCGGCGCCATGCTCCTGGTGGGCGCCTTCCTCGCGATCCAGTTGGGGTGGCTGGCGTGAAAGATTTCCCGTTCCTGTCAATCCTCACGTTGCTGCCGCTGGTCGGGGCGATCGGGGTGGCCTGCATTCCGCGGGCCAGGGCTGAGCTGGCCAAGCTGGTCGCGCTGATCTCCTCGCTGGTGGTGCTCGCACTCAGCATCTTCATGTGGGTGGGTTACACGGTCGACAGCAAGGACCGGTTCCAGTTCCACGAGTCGTACGCCTGGATCCCGTCCTGGCACGCCAGCTTCACCTTCGCCGCGGACGGCATCGCCCTGGTGATGCTGATGCTGGTGACCGTGCTGTTCCCGATCGTCATCCTGGCGTCCTGGAACGACGTGGACCAGAGCAAGCGGTCCGCGCCGACCTACTTCGCCCTGCTGCTGGCCTTCGAGTTCACCATGATCGGGGTGTTCGCCGCGGCGGACATCTTCCTGTTCTACGTGTTCTTCGAGATCATGCTGGTCCCGATGTACTTCATCATCGGCTCGTTCGGCGCCGGCCAGAAGCAGTACGCCGCGGTGAAGTTCTTCCTCTACAGCCTGGTCGGCGGTCTGTTCATGCTGGCCGCGGTGATCGGGCTGTGGGTCAACGGCGGACACACCTTCGACTTCGAGGCGCTCGTCAAGGCCGCGCAGTCGATCAACACGGACACCGCCCGCTGGCTGTTCCTCGGCTTCTTCGTGGCGTTCGCGATCAAGGCGCCGTTCTTCCCGTTCCACACCTGGCTGCCGGACTCCGGTGCGGCCGCCCCGGCCGGTGCGGCCGCCCTGCTGGTCGGCGTGATGGACAAGGTCGGCACGTTCGGCATCCTGCGGTACTGCCTCCCGCTGTTCCCCGAGGCGTCCCGCTGGTTCGCGCCGGCCGCCCTGGTCATCGCGGTGATCGGGATCATCTACGCGGCCCTGCTCGCGGTCGGTCAGAACGACCTGAAGCGGCTCGTGTCATACACCTCGATCGCGCACTTCGGATTCATCGGCATCGGCATCTTCGCCTTCACCACCCAGGGTGGCACCGGCTCGGTGCTGTACATGGTCAACCACGGTCTGGCCACCGGCCTGCTGTTCATCGTGGTCGGCATGTTCGTGGCCCGCCGCGAATCGTCGCTGGTCAGCGACTTCGGCGGGGCCGGCAAGCTGGTCCCGGTGCTGGCCGGGGTGCTGTTCTTCGCCGGTCTGGCCTCACTGGCCCTGCCCGGCACGGCGCCGTTCGTCAGCGAATTCCTGGTGCTGCTCGGCACGTTCAGCACGCACAAGGCGTACGCGGTGGTCGCCACCGCCGGCATCGTGCTGGCCGCGGCGTACGTGCTCTGGATGATCCAGCGGACCACCCAGGGCACGCTCAACCCGGCCCTCGAGGAGAAGCCGGGCATGCGGATCGACCTCACCCTGCGGGAGAAGGTCGTGGTCGCCCCGCTGATCGTGCTCCTGCTGGTGCTCGGCTTCTACCCGAAGCCGGTCACCGACGTGATCAACCCGGCGGTGCAGATGACACTGCAGCACGACGTCGGCACGCAGGACCCGGCCCCGGTGGTCGCGGACGGAAAGGCTGGCCGATGAAACTCCCACCGATCGACTACGGCGCACTGGCCCCCATGCTGATCCTCTTCGGGGTCGCCTGCCTCGGGGTGCTCCTCGAAGTGCTGGTGCCGCGGCGGTCCCGCAACGTCGTGCAGCTGTCGCTGGCCCTGCTGGGTGTCGCGGCGGCGCTGACCGTCCTGGTCATCCACCGCAACGACCGGCTCGTCACGATCGGCGGCGCGGTCGCGATCGACGGGCCGACCGTCTTCCTGCAGGGCGCGATCCTGTTGCTCGGCGCGGTCTCGCTGTTCCTGATCGGCGAGCGGTCGGTCGAGGCCGGCGGTGCGTTCGTGGCCCAGGCGGCGGTCGTGGTCGGCTCCGATAAGGACAGCCGGCAGTCGGCCGGGCAGCCCGGGCTCACCGAGGTGTACCCGCTGGCCACCTTCGCGCTCGGCGGCATGCTGCTGTTCGTCGCCGCGAACGACCTGCTCACCATGTTCGTGGCACTGGAGGTCTTCTCGCTGCCGCTGTACCTGCTGTGCGCGCTGGCCCGCCGCCGGCGCCTGCTCAGCCAGGAGGCCGCCCTCAAGTACTTCCTGCTCGGGTCGTACGCCTCGGCGTTCTTCCTGTTCGGTGTCGCGCTACTGTACGGCTTCGCCGGCGGCGTCCAGCTCAGCGTCATCCACCAGGCGGTGGTCAGCCCGCAGCGGGACCAGCTGCTCCTCTACGGCGGTCTCGGACTGGTCGCGATCGGCCTGCTCTTCAAGAGCGCGCTGGCCCCGTTCCACGTCTGGACCCCGGACGTCTACCAGGGCGCTCCGACCCCGGTCACCGCGTTCATGGCGGCCTGCACCAAGGTGGCCGCGTTCGGGGCCCTGCTCCGGGTGTTCTACGTGGCCTTCGAGGGCGTCCGCTGGGACTTCCAGCCGGTCCTCGGGGCGGTCGCGGTGCTCACCATGTTCATCGGCGCGATCCTGGCGGTCACCCAGACCGACATGAAGCGGCTGCTGGCCTACTCGTCGATCGCCAACGCCGGCTACCTGATGGTCGGCGTCCTGGCGCTCAACGAGGACGGGCTGAGCAGCACGATGTTCTACCTGGTGGCCTACGGCTTCTCGGTGATCGCCGCGTTCGCGATCGTCAGCCTGGTCCGGGACGCCGACGGCGAGGCCACCCACCTGTCCCGGTGGGCCGGCATCGGCCGCAAGAGTCCGCTGCTGGCCGGCGTCTTCACCCTGGTCCTGCTCGCCTTCGCCGGCATCCCGCTGACCAGTGGCTTCACCGCCAAGTTCGCGGTCTTCGCGGCGGCCACCGCGGGCGGGCAGACCTGGCTGGTCATCTTCGGCGTGATCAGCAGCATGCTGATCGCCTTCCCGTACGTCCGGGTGATCGTGCTGATGTGGCAGTCCGAGCCGAGCGAGAACACCCCGTCGGTCTCCATCCCGGGCTTCCTCACCTCGGCCGCACTGGGCCTCGGGGTGCTGGTCACCGTGGCGCTCGGCGTGGTGCCGGGGGCGCTGATCGACCTGACGCGGGATGCCGCCCAGTTTGTTCGCTGACCGTTCCCGCCCCGCGGCCCCGGTGCACCAGCACCGGGGCCGCGGTCGTTCGGCGATGCGGTCCTTTCAGGATCGCCGCCGTGAGTATTCCGGCGCGGTGATCGACGTCGGCCGCACCCGCGGCGGATCCGGAGCGGCCGAGAATGTCAGGTCATCACCCGCCACCATCCGGAACGCCGGAACCTGGCCCGCCCATCCATTTCGTGGGACGCCTACCGGGCGATCCGGGCAAATCTCAACCGCACTCATTCCTGATCTTGTGGCACGCACCCCTGGGACGGAAACCGGTGGGCCGGTATGGCATCGTGGGACCGTGGTGAGCACCGGTGAGCTGACGCTGTCGTCGCTGGGCCTCGACGTCGATCCCGCGATGGACGCGTCGGTGTCGGCGATGCTGACCGCCGTCGAGGAAGCGCTGCGGGTCCGCGTCGCCAGCGCCGACCCCCTGGTGACCGAGGCGGCCCGCCACCTCGCCGACGCCGGCGGCAAACGACTCCGCCCGATCCTCGTCGCGCTCGGCGCCCAATTCGGCGACCCGGCCCGCCCCGAGCTGATCGACGCGGCCAACGTGGTCGAGCTGACCCACCTGGCCACGCTGTACCACGACGACGTGATGGACGAGGCCCCGGTCCGCCGCGGCACCCCCAGCGCCAACGCGCGCTGGGGCAACTCGGTCGCCATCCTGGTCGGCGACTACCTGTTCGCCCAGGCCGCCGAGCTGGCCGCCAAACTCGGCACCGAGGCCGTCCACCTGCAGGCGCAGACCTTCTCCCGGCTGGTGCACGGGCAGATCGCCGAAACCGTGGGCCCGCGGGGCACCGACCCGATTCAGCACTATCTGCAGGTCATCGCCGACAAGACCGGGTCGCTGATCGCCACTGCGGCGCGCTTCGGCGGGCTGTTCTCCGGGGCGCGGCCCGAGCTGGTCGAGGCGCTCGCCGGGTACGGGGAGCTGATCGGGCTGGTCTTCCAGCTCTCCGATGACCTGCTGGACATCGCCTCCGAGTCGGTGCAGTCCGGGAAAACGCCGGGGACCGATCTGCGGGAAGGGGTGCCGACCCTGCCGGTGCTCTACGCGCTGGCGGGGGACGACGCGGATCCGGCTGCGGTGCGGCTGCGGGAGCTGCTCTCCGCGGGGCCGATCACCGATGATGCGCTGCACGCTGAGGCGTTGGGGCTGCTGCGGGAGTCGGCGGCGATGAAGCAGGCGCGGGAGACGGTGCGGGGGTATGCGGAGGCGGCTCGCGAGCGGCTGGCGCCGCTGCCCGAGGGGGAGGCGAAGCGGGCGATGGAGCTGCTCTGCGACTACATGGCCGACCGCACCAACTGAATCACCGTTTGACGCGAGATCAGGGCCGCTGGCCCGTCCAGGACAAGCGCCGCGCCCTTCCACATCCGCTGTTGGTCGCGGAAACCATGCCGTGGGTCTTCCTGTCCTGGGTGGCGTCTAGCACGTCGGCCGACGGTCTGGTCCATATTTCGGGATGGTGATCATTCGCAGGGTTCGACGGGCAGCTTTCGGGTTCGGCGGTTAGGCCGATAACGATCAGTGGCGTGCATCCCGCTCCGAGGCCCTGCCGCCCGAGATGCGGCTGGCCACGGTGCTGCCCAAGGCGCCCTGCCGCCCAGGACGTCCGTCGCCTGGGACGCTTGCGGTCAAGGCGCTCTGCCGCCGTCCAGGACACCGGCTGCCTGACACGCTCAACCGCGCGGGCCAATGCTTCCCGCGGTGGGGCGGACTCTCCACAGGGCTCTCGGCCGCCTGTTCGCGGCCGGGCCATCTCCTGCACGCCGCCGTGCGGCACCAGGGCCACCGCCGGCCCGGCGACGGGTTGGGATGGGGATGACGGCCTGCTGAGGTGTGGAGGCCGGGTAGACGGCCCGGCGGGGTGCGGGGCCTGGGTGGAGGGTTGGGGGCGGGCTGATCGGGCAACCCGACAGCCAGGAAGACGGGTGTCGAAACAGAAATGTGCATGATATGGGCGGCCGGTGGGGAGGGGAGGCGTTTTGCCTGGTGGATGCCGGTTTTAGTGGGCGATTTGGGGCAGAAGCTATCGGATCAATTCGGGCACGTTCGGACACGCCGCGTTCTATTGATCACACCCGCTGTGCAAATCGATCGTGATCCACATGCTTTTGGCATTCCGTCGCCGGATGTTTCTTCATATGGTGTAAGTCCCTGGCCTCGGAGGTAGCTGTGCGTGACCCGCTAGCGGAGCCGTCAGATCTCATCCGGAGCGTGTCGCGTGCCCTGCGCGTCCTGGAGTCGGTCGGCCGGGCTCCGCGCGGGCTCACGGTGAAACAGATCGCCCGTCGCTGCGAGCTGACCGTCGCCACCACGTATCACCTCGTGCGCACCCTCGCCTACGAGGGCTACGTGATCCGCCGCGAGGACGGCACGTACATCGTCGGTTTGGAGATCGCCGACCGCTACCGGGAGCTCGTGTCGGCCTTCCGCGGCCCGCCGGCCGTCGGTGACGCCCTGCGCCGTGCCGCTCTCGACACCGGCTACAGCCACTACCTGGGCCGTTTCGTCGGCGGGCGGATCGCGGTCACCGCCTCCGCCGAGGGCGCCCGCTCCCCGTTCCTCGACGACGTCGCCCCCGGCTTCGACGAGGGCGGCCACGCCACCGCCCTGGGCAAGGCGCTGCTCGCCACGCTCACCCCCGATCAGCGCGGGCGATACCTGCGCGACTACGGGATGCGGGCGTTCACCCCCACCACGCTGACCACCCCGGAGGCGTTGGAGGCCGACCTGGCGGCCGGCGAACGCCGCGGCATGCAGATCGAGATGGGCCAGTTCCGCCAGGGCCTCGCCTCCGCCGCCGTGGTCGTGGTCGCCGACCGGGACATGGAACGCCGTCTGGTCCTCGCCTGCTCCATGCCCGCCGCCGAAATGCTCACCTCGGCCCGCGTGGTCCGCGCCAAACTCACCGCCGCCGCCCGCAACGTCGCCGAAGCCCTCTCCGGAGGCGAATCCGCCACCGCCTGACGCCCGTCACGTCCCGGCGCCTCGGCAGCCGGTGCCGGGCCGGATTCGGGGGTCGTTCGGGTTTGTGAATTTCCGCCGGGCGGTATGTTGGTTTCGATCTTTGCGGTGGGATTTTCGAGGTGGCTATTTCACGCGTTTTCCCTGCACCAGGAAGTTTCGGGTGACCGGATCGCTACAGCTTGAGGTGCGGGTTTAAGAGATATTTGAACCTCCCCGGCGCCTGTCGCGTACCAGAGTGCGGATGACTTGAAAGCCGGCTGGAGGCGGGACAGATGCGGTGTGAGGACGGGCACGACGACGCCGCGTACGTCCTCGGCGCGCTGTCGCCGGCAGAGCGGGCGGCCTACGAGCAGCATCTGGCGACGTGCTCGTTCTGCCGGGAGGCCGTGGCCGATTTATCCCGTGTGCCGGACATGCTGGACCGTCTCGACGCGGACGAGTTCGCGCGGCTGCTCGACCCGTCACTGCTCGACCAATCGCCGCCCGCCCGGCCGTTCGCCGCTCCGGCCGCCGAACGGTCACACCGGGCGACTCCGCCGCCCAGGGCCAGAACCTTTCCGGTACGCCTGCTGAGCACCGCCGCGGCCGTCCTCCTGGTCATGATCCTCGGGGTCGGCGTGACACTGTGGCTGATGAACCGGGCCGAGCCGGGCAGCGCCGCCTCCGGGCCGGCGGTCGCGATGGCCGCCGTGAACAATTCCTCGCCGATCTCCGCCAACATCCGTCTGACCGGGACGGCCGGCGGCACCAAAATCGAGATGGTGTGCCGGTACGCGGAGTCGGAGAAGCCTTACACGTTCGGCCTGATCGCCTACGGCCCCGACGACCAGAGCGAACAGGTCGGCTCGTGGACGGCCCACCCGGGCGCGGAATTCCGGATGCTGGCCAACACCCACTTCACCATTGAAGGTCTCGACCGCATCGACCTGGTCCGCTTCGACGGCAAGATCATGCTCACCTACCGTCCCCGCTGATCCCGGCGCAGCCGAGTCCCGCCTGACTACGGGCTCCGCAGTCTCGGCTGACCGGCGGCCGCGGCCATGGCTGACTGCCAGGTCTCCGGAGCGGCGGGTCGGACGTAGGCGGTGCGGTGGGGCAGCGCAGCGCGCGGGGATGTGCTGAACGGGGCGGTTCTGCAAGGCAGGGCAGTGTGCCCGGCGGGGTGAGGTTCCGGCGTACCAAATAGGTGGGCTTCAGACGCGGGTGGTGGCTCGCTGGCGGGCGGTGGTGCGGGCTGAGTGGATGCCGTGGGCGGTGAAGATGATCAGGGCCAACCAGACCAGGGCGAACCCGGCGAGGCGGGCGGGCGGCATCGGCTCGTGGTAGATCAGGATGCCGCAGGCCAGCTGGAGGATCGGGGCGATGTACTGCAGGATGCCGAGGCCGACGAGGGGAACGCGGTTGGCGGCGCCGGCGAAGAGCAGCAGCGGGACGGCGGTGGCGATGCCGGAGAAGAGCATCAGGGCGGTGTGTACGCCGGAGACGTGGCCGAACTTCGCGCCGTGACCGAGGTTGAGCCAGGTCAGGTAGGCGAGCGCGGGCAGCGCGAGGACGGCTGACTCGACGAACAGGCCCTCGGCGGGCGGGAGTGACATGCGCTTCTTGATCAGGCTGTACGAGCCGAACGACGCGGCCAGGATCAGCGCGATGTACGGCAGGCGGCCGTAGTCGACGGTGAGGATGGCGACCGCCAGGCCGCCGATGCCGACCGCGATCCACTGCCAGGGGTGCAGGCGTTCGCGCTGGACGGTGACGCCGAGCAGGACCACGACCAGCGGCGTGATGAAGTAGCCGAGCGCGGCCTCGACGACCCGGGACGAGTTGACGCCGTAGATGTAGGTCGCCCAGTTCACGCCGATCAGCAAAGCCGCGGCGGTGACGCCCCCGAGCAGGCGTGGGGTGCGCAGGATCCGACCGAGGAAGGACCAGTTGCGCATCGCGGTGAGCAGCAGCGCGACGAACACGACCGACCAGATGATCCGGTGCGCCAGGATCTCCAGGGGCGGGGACGGCTTGAGCAGCTTGAAGTAGATCGGGAAGAAGCCCCACAGCACGTACGCCGTGATGCCGTACAGATAGCCGCGCCGCTCGTCGCTCATGCCCTTACCGTAAGGCCGCAACGGTGCCGCGCTCCTTGCATATATTCCACCTCACAGGGCCAATCCGGGGGCTTTGGCCCGCGCTCGCGGAACGGGGTGGGTGCGCGCGAGCGCGGGACGCCGTGTGGCATCCCGCGCTCGTGAGGTCCTGCTGTGCGCGGCCGCCGGGGGGTGGGGCCGCCGGCGGTCAGTTGTCGTCGCCGCCGTCGGGGACGAGCATGTTGAGAACCCAGCTCACGATGCCGACGAGCAGCGCGCCGAGGACCGCCGAGGGCCAGAAGTGGTCGACGTGGAAGCCCAGGTCGAACTGGCCGGCGATCCAGCTCGTCAGCATGAACAGCAGGCCGTTGACGACCACCGCGATCAGCCCGAGCGTGAAGACGTAGAGCCCGCAGCCGATCGTCTTGATGATCGGCCGGAGGATCGCGTTCACCACGCCGAAGATCACCGCGACGGCGAGGAGGGTGCCTGCCTTACTCGTCGCGGTGTTCGCGGTGAGGTCGATCCCGTCGATGACCAGGGTCGAGATCCACAGCGAGACGGCCGTGATCACGAGCCGGATGATGATGCCCATGGCACGGGATGGTGCCACGGCCGTGCCACCGGTGGGTACGACACTCCGCGATCTTCATCCGTCCGCCGCCGGATATTCCGACATATTGAGCTCTATCGCTCAAATGTTCCTCCGGGTCAGGTCTCCGATCAGCACCTTTTCGATGGCCGTGGGAGCCAGCATCGCCCAGCGGATGCCGTGCGGACCGGCGATCCCGATCATCCCGGAGCGCATCCGGCTGAGCAGTCGCGCGGCGTCCCCGAGCGGCAACGCGTCACCGGCCCGTTCGGCCTCGTCGGCCCGCAACGGCTGCAACAGGACCAGATCGGCGTCGGTCGCGGTGCGGCCGTCCGAGGCGGCGAACTCCCGCCGGAGCATCAGGGTGGCCTCCCAGGGGCCACTGTCCTGCATGCATTCGAGCCATCGGTCGGTGTCGTCGTCGGTCTGGTCCGCGGTGTCGCGCCCCGGCGGGTCGTCACCGGTCGTCGCGATGTGGCCGCCGTCGCCGGGGGCGCCTGTGCCGAGCGCGTATACGCCGGCTGTGACCGAGGTGGCTGTGGCGGAGGCGGCTGTGGCTGGGGTTGCTGTGCCCGGGGTCGCTGGGGTGGTGGGGGCTGGGGTGGTGACCGAGGAAGTGGCGACGACGGGGTGGGTGACGGCCGGCTGGGGTCTCGGGCGAGGGCTAGGGCGTGGACTGGGACTCGGAGACGGGCGGCCGGGGCCGGGGCTGTGGCCGCCGGGATGTGGCCCGGGCGCGGGAAGCGGGTCCACGTCCAGGATGGTCAGTATCGGGCGCAGCGGGGAAGCGAGCGGCAGGTCGACCGGCCTGTCCGGTGGCACGATGCCGATTGCGACGCCCGGCGAGGCGGTGGCACGAGCGAACGCGGTCCAGTCGCCGGGCCGCAGGGTGCGCACCAGTACCTGGGCGCCGACCGCCATCGCGCGGAAGGCCAGCAGCTGAGCACAGCGGAAACCGCCGACGACCAGCACCCGGGTCGGCGCCGGCCGGAACAGCGGGATCAGCACGGGTTTGCCGTGCCGATCCTGGCCGACGGCGACACCGGAGCTTCCGGTGGGCAGCGTCAGCCTGCCGAACTGCTCGCTGGTGATCGAGGGCCGCGGTTCGGATTCGCCGTCGGATGGCTCGGGCGCGGGCGGGTGGAGCGGCGCGGAGGGCCGGGGGTGGGTGACCGCGCCTCGCCGCATGGTCGGTTTCAGGCGGGGATCGACCAGGCCGCGCCGTCGTCTCGGCGACCTGGACCGGAAGGGCTCCGGCTGCACCGTGTCGGCGGAAGGCGCCGGTTTCTCGCCGCGGAGGCCGGGATCCCGGCGGAAGCCGGTCGTGCTCGGTGAGACCGGTGCGGGGGCGAGGGCGCTACGGGTCGTGCCCGGTGCAGCCGATGCCGTATCCGGGGCGTGGTGGGTCGTGCCCGGGGCGGCGGCTGATGTCGGATCCGGGGCGTGGTGGGTCGTGCCCGGGGCGGCAGGCGCCGGGTGGAGAGAGTCGCTGTGCCGGACCGGGAGCAGGGCCAGATCGAGGGGATCGCCGGTGAGGACGGCGGAGTCGCCGGGCAGGGCCAGGGGCAGGGTGGCGGTGAGGCCGTGCAGGTGCTCGCCGTCGCGGCGGCGGAGCTCGATGCGCTCGGCGCGCGCCAGCCGGGTCAGGGTCTGCGCCGCGGACTCCAGGGCGGCCCGGTCGGGTGCGGTCAGGCGGACCGACAGGGAGATCCGTGGCGGCTCGGAGGACTCGGGCTCCGGCAGGTCGGCGGTGACCGTGACGGTGGTGGCGGTGACCGGGAGCTGGAGCAGCCGGGTGAGCAACCCGGCGGACGGTGCCACGTCGGCCCGGGGGCGAGCCTGGAAGGTCACCTGGGACAGTGGGCCGGCCCGCAGCACCGGCCACTGCTCCTGGACCTCGGCCGCGGGATCGGCGTACGTCAGATCGGCAAGCGCCCGGACCGCCGCGGCCTGGGGCAACGGCCGGGCCCTGAGCCGGCTGGCGAGCTTGCGTGCCTGGCCCCGCAGGGCCTGGCGCAGCTCGCCCTCGGTCCAGCCGTCGGTGCGCAGCACGCGGACCGCGAGCACCGTCCGGGTGTATCCGAGGGTGGCGCCGCCGGTGAGCATCCGGTACGAGCTGGCGACCGGCCCGGGCCCGGCGGTCACCGGCGCTGCGGTGAGCAACAGCTGAATCCGGCTCGGCGGTCGCTGCTGGGCGTCGCGCAGCAGCTCCCAGGGGGCGGCCAGGCCGGAGCGGGGCTCGGCCAGCGGGCCGGCCGGATCGCCGAGCTCGAGAAGCATGGTCAGGCCGAACTCGTCGGCGAGCACCGCGGCGGGGCCTCGCGGCAGGGCGATCGAGGTGACCTGGGCGCCGGGGGCGGCGAGCTCGAGCATCGTGGCGCCGGCACGGCGACGGGCGCGGAAACGCCAGTCGGCGGCGAGCCACTGGAACGCCCAGCGTCCGCGGACGCGCAGCCAGGTCATCGTGAGCAGGGCGGCGGCGCCGGCAGCGGCCGAGATCAGGACGAGGCCACCCGCCGCGGCGCCGATCAGGAGCAGGACCACGGCCGCCTGGGTGGCGATCACCTGGTGGAGGCGCACAGCGGAGAAGCGTGGTGCGGTGGCCGGGCCGGTCGTCACGCGGGCCTCCTTCCGATCGTGCAGGCATCGATCGACTTGCGCGGCTCATGGTAGAGCGAAATCCGGATCACCCGTGTCCGTTGTCCACAGGCGAGAGTTATCCACAGGTCTGGATTCGGGGGTTTCGCTGCCGTCCGCCGATCGCCTAGCGTCGAAGCCCGGGCGGTGACCAGGTGATCACGCTCAGGATCCATGCCTGGTCTCGCCCGTCATTCCGATGTCCACAGCAGAGAACGGGGGGTGACCTCAGAAATGGCTTACACCCAAGCGGAGACCACGGTGATGGCCCGCACCGCCGGGAAATTCGACCAGGTCAACGGTGTCCTGCAGGTGATGCTGGGCACGCTGATGACCGAGCTCGCCGACCTGAACGGCACGTGGAAGGGCCTCGGTGCGGCAGCCTTCGAGCAGGTCAAGAGGCAGTACGCGGAGGATCTGCAGCGCCTCAACAACGCACTCGCCGAGACGGCCGAGTCGATTCGGGCGTCCGGGGCCGGCTATCACGCCGCCGACTCCGAGGCCGCCAGCCGGGTCGCCCGCACCGGTGGCACCTTCACGCTGCCGCTCTGACTTTTCAGCACCACCCCGCTCCGGCCCGCTCTCCGATTCACTCCAGGAGGATTCTCGTGAACGACGGACTTCTGCTCGTCAACTTCGGCGCCCTGCAGCAGGCCGGCGCCAACATCGACAAGGCGCTCGGCACCCTGCGCGATCAGCTCGCGCAACTGGAGCAGGATGCCGCGCCGCTGGTGTCGAACTGGGCCGGCGAGGCGCAGCATGCCTATGCGCAGCGGCAGGCCACCTGGCGCGCCGCGTCCGCTGACCTGGAGGCCATCCTCAGCCGGATCAGGCTGGCGGTGGACGAGTCGGCCACCGACTACCTGACCACCGAACGGGCGGCTACCCAACGGTTCCAGTGACGCCGTGGCGTACCCGTTCGGGCGGTCCCAAAGGTCCGTTCCGGGTGGGTTGAGGTCGCCCGTTCGCGTACTGGTCCGGGCGGTTGACACGGCTACCATCGGTTGTTGGATCATTGCGCCGGGCGATTGGAGCGCGCGTACCTGCTCGGTGCGGCCGGGAACCGGACATGTCCGGACACAACTCGGCCATCAGCGCACTGCCGCCCATTGTCATAGCGGTCTGGCCTTGTAGGTTATACGCGTTGAGATGGCTCAGTCGTACGCGTGGGGAGAGGTGGACGTGTCCGAGTGGGAGCCGGTTACCGACGCTGAGGTCGCGATGCGCGACGCGTTGCGTACCGACGACCAGGAGTCCTATTTCCGCATCCTCGCTGGTGTCGAACTCCTGCTGCCGGTCTCGGCCGACGCGCTCGCGGGTCTGGCACCGCTCGGCTGGGGCACCTGGAGCACCGGCGGACGCACGCACGTGCTGGCGTTCACCTCACAGGAGGCGTTGCGTGCCTGCCTGTCCGACTACACCGGCGCGTCCCGCCGGGTGGCGTACGCGGAGCTCGCCAACACCTGGCCCAACCTGGAGTGGTGGCTGGCGGTCAACCCCGGTCTACCGATCGAGGGTTACCTCCCCGCCTGGTTCGTCGCCCAGCTAGCCCGCGGTGACCTGCGGCTGCCCACCCGCGGCCCGGGGCGGGAGGTCCACGGCACCTCCAAGATCCAGGAGCTCGGTGCGGCCGCGCTCGCGGCCAAGCGGGCCGGTGAGGGCCCCGGCGGGCCGACCCATGAGACGTCGGCAGCAGCCGCGTCCGGGGGGCCGGGTCATCCGGCCGGTCCCGGCGGCGCGTCCGGCGTAGGTTCTCGGCCGCCGCAGCCCGGGGCGGTCCCCTCTTCTCTGCCCCAGCGTGGCGCGCCTGTTCCGGCCGGCGCCGCGCAGTTCGGTCCCGGCGGGCAGCTCGGTGCCGGTCCCGGTGGTTCCGGCGGGCAATTCGCCGCTGCCCCCGGCGGTTCCGGCGGGGAACTCGGTGGTGCTCCGGGCGGGCAGCCGGGTGGTGCGCCGATGAACACGCCGAGCGGGCTTCCGGTGCGTGCGCCGAGCCTGCCCACCCGTTCGACCACTCCCTCCGGGCTGCCGGTGCGCACTCCGGCCGCGGGTGAGTCGCCGGCCGCTCCCGCGGCTGACCAGCCGCCGGCCGCCTACCAGGCGCCGGGCGTGCCCGGTGTGCCCGGCGGGCTGCCCGGCCGTACTCCGGCCGGCAGCGGTTCGGCCACGCCCGGGTGGAATTCGGACTCCATGCCGTTCGGGCCGGAGAACGATCCGCGCGGGCCGTTGCAGGACCTGAACGCGCCGCTCCCGGTGCGGACTCCGATGGCCAACACCCCGCCGATCCCCGAGCACGTCAAGCCGTACGACCCGGCCGAGGCCCAGGTCGACCCGAACTGGGCGGCGATCGGCGGCGGCCGGGCCGGTGACCCGGCGAGCCCGGGGGCTCCAGCCCCGTCCGGCCTCGGTGCTCCGGCGGGTCCCGGCGCATCGTCCGGGCTCGGCGCGCCGGCTGCCGCTCCGCTGCCGTCGCGTGGCGGTTCGGATCTGCCCCGGCGCCAGCCCGGTCAGGCGGCCGGGCCCAGCCAGACGACGTCGTTCTCCGGGTTCACCAATGCACGGACGATGCCCGGCTCCGCCTCCGCCCCGCCGCCCGGCTTCCCGCAGGGGCCCGCCTCTCCGCAGGCCGCGGCCGCGCAGAGCGCACCGGCCCCGGGTGGTCCAGGCCTGGGCTCGCCGGCTCTCGGTGCCCCGGGTTCGGGCGCGCCGTCCCCCGGTGCGGCTTCGCCCGGTGGATCGAACGGTGGGCTGCCCCGCCGTCAGGTCACTCCGCCTTCGGAGCGGCCGGCGTCGATGGCGGCCGCCGCGCAGGCGCTCACCGGTGGGCACACGCCCGCTCCGGATCCCGGCCTCGCGCAGCGGGATGTTCCACCGGCGGACCGATTCGGGCCGTCCGGGCCCGCGCCGGCGCTGCCGCAGCGTTCTGATCTCGGGCAGGGCGGCGGTGACCGACCGGCGCCCGGCGGGCGTCCCGGCCTGCTGCCGCCGGTGATCCCCGGCGCTCCCGGTGCGGACCGTGGCGGCATTCCCGGTGGCTACGGCGGCGCTTCCGGTCCCGGCACGCCGGGGTCCGGCCTCGGCCCGTCCGGGGCGCCCGTGTCCGGCTCCGGTCCGTCCGGCTTCCCCGAGGGGCGACCCGCTCCGGCCGCTGCCGGCGCTCCGGCTCCGGCTGCTGCCGCTGCTCCGGTTTCGGCTCCGGCTGTTCCCGGCATCCCGATCTCGGCTCCGCCTGCTCCGGGTGCTCCGGTTTCACCCCCGCCCGCTCCCGATGCCCCCGTTTCGGGGCCGGCTGCTCCCGGTGTCCCGGTTTCGGCTGCTCTCGGCGCGCCGATCTCCGGTGCGGCTGCTCCCGGCGTCCCCCTTTCGGGTGCCGGCACTCCGGGCGTGGCCAACGGCTTGCCCGCAGCCACCGGCAGTCCTGCCTCGGCGTATGCCGCTCCCGGCAGTCCTGCCTCGGCGTATGCCATTCCGACCGGTCCTGCTCCGGCTTACGCGCCGTCCATCCCCGCCGGCTACAGCTCCCCGCCAGCCGGCTACACCGGTCCTTCCACACCCGTTCCCGGCGGTTACAGCGCCCCCGCGGTGCCCGCTCCGGGAGGTTACGGCGCTCCGGCCTCGGATGGCTACGGTGCTTCGCCGGTGTCCGGTCCGGGCGGTCACGGCGGGACCTCAGCGCCGGCGCCAGCCGCCTACAGCGCTCCGACGGCGCCCGGCCCGGCCTTCGGGATGCCGCCGCAGGGCAGCCCGGCCTCGGCGTATGCCAGTCAGGCCCACGCCACACAGATCATCTCGCTGACCCCGCAGACCACGGCCGCGCCGACCTCCGGCGCCTCCGGTCTGGGCATCGCGGGGTCGTCGACCGGTGGCAGCTCCGGGCAGGGCGGCCGGGCGCGGGAGGACTTCGTCCCGGCCAACGAGACCGAGCGGGAGCTGCAGGACGCCGCGGACGCCGGGAACACCGACGTCTTCCTCTCCACGCTGCTGCTGGCGCACGTCCTGGTCCCGGTGGCCCACCACTCCCGCCCGGGCAGCGCGCCCGGCGAGTCCGGCTTCGCGTTCCAGCCGGAGGAGGTCGAGGGCGAGAAGTTCCTGGTCGTCTTCACCAGCAAGGACCGGCTGTCCGAGCATTTCGGCGAGCCGACCCGCACGGTGGGCGTCCGGTTCTACGAGCTGATCCGCAACTGGCCCGACCCGAACTGGTCGTTCGCCGTCAACCCGGGCACCCCGGTCGGCGCGAAGTATCCGGGCACCCAGATCATCGCGCTCGCGAACTGGGCGACCGAGGCCGGTCTCGGCGCCGAGCCGATCGAGTCGCCGTCCGCCGAGGAGCCGGCCGCTGTCGTGCCGGCCCCGGAGCCGGCCAGCGACGAGGCGCAGCACGCCACGGTCATGCAGAAGACGATCGCCGCCGGCCAGGTCGACTACTACCTGGACCGGGGCTACGACCGGGTGGCCGGTTTCGTGCACCGCGCGTCCGAGGTCGAGCATCTGCGCACCCCGGCGGAGCTGTTCGGTGCGCTGGGCCTCAGCTACGACGGTTCGCCGTTCCAGGCGGATGCCAAGGAGGCGTTCGTGCTGCGCTGGCCGGCATTCCGGCCCAGCCTGTACCGGATTCCCTACGGCGGACAGAACGAGCAGGCGCTGCGTGCCATGGACGGCTGGGTGATCGAGCGGCCGCCGTTCCGGGGCAACGGCTTCGCCCCGGGTGAGGGCCGCGACGTGATCGCCGAGTTCAAGGTGGACAGTGTGCGGCTGCCGCACGGCGCCCAGTTGTGGCGTCTGGACGCGGACGGCAACGAACGCATGGTGGCGATCTTCGACGCGGACGGACCGCTCTGGCGCCGGGTGGGTGAGCAGTGATGCGTGACGGTTACGTGGTGTCCTGGCAGGGTCAGGAGTACGACGCGGTGCCCGACGGCGACAGGGTGCGGATCTACACGGCCCAGGCGACGGAGGGTTTCGCCGAGGTCAAGCCCGGGCGGTACGTGCGGGTGCTGGAGCCGGACGAGTACGACGAGGTGGCGTACGTCCGGACCATGTGCACCTGGCGGGGAGAGCCGTTCATCGTGCTCGCCGAGGCGGACACCTGGCTGCGGCTGGAGTACACCGGCGGGCGTGCGCCGGTGGCCCGCCGGCTCGGGCTGGAGGAGTTCGACTACGGCGTCTACCAGGGCTGGGCCCCGGCGAACGAGATTCGCGACCGGTACGAGCACCGGGTCTGAGCGAACCGGAACCGGCCGCCGGAAAGCCACGAGCGGCCGGCGGACGGGTGGGCGCGGCTAGGGCGTCTTCAGCCAGCGGAGGATCTCGCCGGTGACGAAGTCCGGCGCCTCCTGGTGGATGAAGTGCCCGGCACCGGGCAGCAGCCGCCACTCGTACGGCGCGGTCACATACCGCCCGGAGCCCTGCGCCGTGCGCGGCAGGATGGCCGTGTCCAGGGAACCGTGCAGCTGCAGGGTGGGCATCCCGAGCGGCTGCTGCATCAGCTTCACGAAGCGGTAGCCCTGCAGCCGGAGGGCACTGCGCGCCACCCACCGGTACGCCTCCAGGGCGCAGAACGACGCCTGCGGGATCTGCATGGCCTGCCGGCAGCGGTACGAGTAGTCGGCGAACTCCGGGGTGGCCGCCCACTCCGGGCTGCTCCAGTGCTGCATGAGTTCGCCGATGAGCGCCGCGTCGTCACGGGTCAGGACATGCTCGTACCGCGGAACCTGGAATTTGAGAATCGTGGCGGAAGCCGCGAACTGTCCGCGCGGGTCGGCGAACAGCGCGGCCCGCAACCGCAGCGGGTGGGCCGCGCCGAGCACCACCAGCCGGTTGACGAGTTTGGGGTGGAAGGCCGCGGCGGCCCAGCCGATCATCCCGCCGGCGCCGGCGCCGACGATCGTGGCGGAGCGCTCACCCAGGGCCCGGATCAGGCCGGTCACGTCGGCGGCCATCGTGTACCCGTCGTATCCCCGCGGGGGCTTGTCGCTGTGACCGTATCCGCGCAGATCGATGGCCGCGGCCCGGTAGCCGGCGTCGGCGACCCGGGTCATGATGTCGTGCCAGGCCCACCAGAACTCCGGGAAGCCGTGCAGGAACAGGACGAGCGGCCCGGAGCCCATCTCGGCGACGTGGAACCGGCTGCCGTTGGCGCCGACGAAGCGGTGGGTCCACGGCCCTTCCGCCATCACCACCGATTCGTCCATGCGGCCAGCCTATGCTGCCCTGTCACGACCGGCGCGCGGCACTCAGGAACCGGAGCGTGATCATCCGACCGGCGCGGCCGCGGTCACCGCCATCAGGTCACCGGGCCCGCAGTAGATCTTCAGCAGCGTCGACTCCAGTTTGACCTGGACCCGGGCGCCCTCGGTGAGGGTGAGGCCGTCGCCGTTGTACAGCGCGAACGCGGCGCCGTCGTCGGAGGTGAAGCCGTAACAGGGACCGCTGCCGCCCCGGCTGACCACACCGGTCAGCCAGCCGGTGTTCGGCTTGGTGTCGGTGGGGTCCCGGGGCGGCTTGACCGGGCGGGTGAGGGTGGGCAGCGGCGCCGGATCGGCCGTTGGCACGGCGGCCGGGGCGGCTCCGCACCCGGCGACCAGCGCCCCCGTGATCACGGCGAGCCCGGCCCGGACCAGGTGACTGCGCATTCCGCCCATCCTTCCCGCGCGACGAGCGCATCGGTGGGACGCGTCCCGGCGCGCACGGGTTCCCGTGGAAAAGGGGACGACGCCCGGAGCGTAGGGGCCCCGGGCGTCGCTGGTGGTGCGGTGGGTCAGGAGACGGCCACGGTCATCGACGTACCGAGCTGGCTCAAGACCTTGATCTTGACGCCGACCGCGGGGAGCTTGACGCCCTGGTTGGGCAGCTCGTCGTAGTAGTACTTGTCCTTGTCGTTGAAGACCGTCCGGCCCCACTGCGGCGTGATCAGCGAGGGCTTGCCGGCCTGGTGCAGCAGCATGCCGTCGGTCGGGTACAGCCCGAACGGCGCGTCGTAGATCTGCACGCGGACGCGCCACGGCTTGCCGTCCGGAGCCAGGAACGGCTTCGGGTGCGCGTCGATGTAGAGGTTGCGGCCCGACCCCGGGTGGGCCGGCGTGTTGTTGTCGGCCTGCGAGGTGTCCCAATACGAGATGAGCAGGCCGGTCTGGTAGTTGTAGTGCTCCACCCAGTCCGGCTTGTCGGCGAACCCGAAGTTGTACGGGCCGGTGGCCAGGTACTTGTCGTACGAGGTGTAGCTGCGGTAACCGGCGATGTAGTAGTTCGGGTAGTTCTGCACGACGGTGGACCCGATGACGGTGAACCCGGCCAGGGTCCACACGCCGTTGCCCTCAGCGCCGTCCGTGCTCAGCGTCGCGCCGTCGGCCGACACGGTGATCTCGTCACCGAAGAAACCACCCTTGTTGGTCCCGCTGTCGCTGACGTACCGCAGCCGCAGCGAGATCTTCTTCCCGGCGTACGCGGTGAGCGGCACCGTGATGTCCGACCAGCTCTTTCCACCGTTGCCGGTCAGGCCCGGGTTGCCGCCGGCGTCCCGGGGGAACGGCTTGTCACCCACGGTGCCGTCGAGTTTGGTCCAGGTGGTGCCGCCGTCCGCGGACGCCTCGAAGAACTGGTAGTCGTATCCGGTCTCGATGTTGTACCGGCCCTTGAGGCTGAGCGCGGCGGTGGTCTTCCCGGTGAGGTCCACCGTCGTGGTCATCGAGGTGTTCAGGTTGTCGGCGTTGCCGGAGTAGAACTGCTTGGTGCCGGCGGCCGGCGCACCCATGTCGTAGGAGACCGGTTTCTCCGGCAGGTTGACCACCACAGCCTGCTTCTTCTTGGTGTTGTACTCCTCCGGGCCGAGGTTGACGACCTTCTTCTGCCCGGCGTCCACCTTCTCGTAGTTCAGCCAGCCCAGCTGCAGCTTGTTCCAGGCGCCGAGGTCGCCCGGCCGGTTGCCGATGCCCTGGTCGTGCCGGCCGTTGAGGCGGCTCTGCGCCATCAGCGTCCAGTACTCGTTCGGGTTGTCGCCCGGGTGGTCGCCGTCGGTGTTGTAGTCGTCCGGCAGACCGAGGTCGTGGGTGTACTCGTGCGTGAAGACGCTGAGGCCACCGTTCTCCGGCTGGATGGTGTAGTCACCGATCCAGATGCCGGTGTTGCCGATCTCGGTGCCGCCGAGCCGGTTGGTGGCCGGGCCGGTGGAGCCGACGTCGGTGCCGTAGGCGTACCACCGGTGGCTCCAGATCGCGTCCTCACCCTGCTGCGGGTCACCGTCGGCCTGGTCACCGCCGGCGTGCACGATCTGGAAGTGGTCGATGTAGCCGTCCGGCTCGTTGAAGTTGCCGTCACCGTCGTAGTCGTACCGGTCGTACTGGTCGAACGACTTCATGTCCTCGGCGATCTGCGCGTCCGTGCGGCCGGCCTTCTTCTGGTCGGCGACCCACGCGTTCGCGGCGTCCCGGACGAGTGCCCAGGTGTTGTTGCAGGTGCTGGAGTGGCAGACGGCCGGGTCGTTGGCCGGGTTGGTGGTGTCCTCGTCCTTGACCGGGTCGTTGGAGCGGCCGTACCGCGCCTCGTTGTAGGGCACCTTCACCCAGTCGGTGACCTCGCCGCCGACGCTGTACCGGCCGGACGACTGGGTCTCGAAGTAGGTCTTGAGCGACTCGGCGCCGGCGCCGGTGCCGAAGTACATCTGGCGGAAGTGGTCCGCCGAGTAGTCCGACTGCCAGATCGTCGAGTTGTCGACCTTGCGGTCCGGCTGTGGGATCTGGTTGTGCAGCGGGCCGCTGAACGTCGTCGGGCCGGCCGTGGTCGGGTCGGTGTCCTTGTCCGGGTAGGCCGGATCCCGCTGGTCACCGAACTCGGCGAGGATCACGAAGATCCGGTCGGTGCGCTCGTTGCCCAGCTCGACGTACTGGTTCTGCCCGATGTGGCCCAGCGGGCCCCGGCCACTCGGCGCTCGGCCCAGGTTGACCACCTGGCTGCCGTGCCGGTTCTCGATCTTGGCCTTGCCGCTGATCACGTCGGCGACCGCCTGCTGGCGCAGCTCGCGGCGCTTGGCCTCGAGCGGCTGCGGCAGGTCGTCGACGTTCACGGTGTCGGCCGAGGTCGACGGGGCGGTGTCAACCGGGGGCGCCGCGAAGGCCGTGGCCGGGAAAGACGCCCCGACACTGGTGACCATCGCGGCGCCGAGCAGTCCTGCGACCACCTTGCGCACTGATTACCTCCGTTATGCGGCCGGACGCTGGGTGCAGCGACGGCCAGGCGTAAACGATCCCGTGGTTCGGGACTGCCTCTGAACGTAGGTAAATCAGTCGATGTACGGGGTGGGAGATCGCGATTGATAGATGATGGTTACGTGGTATGCCGGCGCCATAACATCGGCGTCGGGAAGCCGGAAGGCCGGCGACGCGTGCGGCGTCACCGGCCCTCCCGCAGCGGGCTTCAGTCCTCCGATGTGGACGACTTCATGCCGGAGCTGATCAGGTCCATCACCGTCGAGTCCTGCAGGGTGGTGACGTCGCCGAGCGAGCGGTTCTCCGCCACGTCGCGCAGCAGGCGGCGCATGATCTTGCCGGACCGGGTCTTCGGCAGCTCCGCGACCAGCATGATCTGGCGGGGCTTGGCGATCGGCCCGAGCGTCTTGGCCACGTGGTTGCGCAGCTCCTGGATGAGCTCCTGGCCGGCGGCGCCCTCGGTCGCCACGTGACCGCGCGGGATGGCGAACGCCACGATCGCCTGGCCGGTCGTCGGGTCGGTGGCGCCGACCACCGCGGCCTCGGCCACCGACGGGTGCGAGACCAGCGCCGACTCCACCTCGGTGGTGGAGATGTTGTGCCCGGACACCAGCATCACGTCGTCGACCCGGCCGAGCAGCCAGAGCGCGCCGTCCTCGTCCTTCTTCGCCCCGTCACCGGCGAAGTAGATCCACTTGTCGCCGTTGCCGGCGCCCGCGCCGAACCGGGACCAGTACGTGTCGATGAACCGCTGGTCGTCGCCCCAGATGGTGCGCAGCATCGACGGCCACGGCTCGGTCAGCACCAGGAAGCCACCGCCGCCGTTCGGCACCGGGGTCGCGGTGTCGTCGACCACGTCGGCGCTGATCCCGGGCAGGGCGGTCATCGCCGAACCGGGCTTGGCCGCGGTCACCCCCGGCAGCGGGGAGATCATCACGGCGCCGGTCTCGGTCTGCCACCAGGTGTCGACCACCGGGGTGCGCTCGTGGCCGACGTGCTCCCGGTACCACATCCAGGCCTCGGGGTTGATCGGCTCGCCGACGCTGCCCAGCACGCGCAGCGAGGACAGGTCGTACTTCGCCGGGATGTCGTCGCCCCACTTCATCATGGTGCGGATCAGCGTGGGCGCGGTGTACAGGATGGACACCTTGTACTTGTCGACGATCTGCCAGAACCGGCCGCGGTCCGGGGTGTCCGGGGTGCCCTCGTACATCACCTGGGTGGCACCGTTGGAGAGCGGCCCGTACACGATGTAGGAGTGCCCGGTGACCCAGCCGATGTCGGCGGTGCACCAGTAGACGTCCGACTCCGGCTTCAGGTCGAAGACCGCATCATGGGTGTACGACGTCTGCGTCAGGTATCCGCCCGTGGTGTGCAGGATGCCCTTCGGCTTACCGGTCGTGCCCGAGGTGTAAAGGATGAAGAGCGGGTGCTCGGCGTCGAACGGCTGCGCCACGTGCTCCGAGCCGGCATTCTCGACCGTTTCGTGCCACCACTTGTCCTTGGCCGTCCAGGCGACCTCCTGCCCGGTGCGGCGGACCACCAGCACGTGCTCGATGCTCGCGCAGCGGGCCACCGCCTCGTCGACGGTCGGCTTCAGCGCGGACGGCTTGCCGCGCCGGTAGCCACCGTCGGCGGTGATCACGACCTTGGCGTCGGCGTCCTGGATCCGGGTGGCGAGCGCCTCCACCGAGAAGCCGCCGAAGACCACGCTGTGCGTGGCGCCGATCCGGGCGCAGGCGAGCATCGCCACCGCGGCCTCGGGGATCATCGGCAGGTAGATGGCGACCCGGTCGCCGGCGCGCACGCCCAGCTCGGTCAGCGTGTTGGCCGCCTGCGAGACCAGCTTCAGCAGCTCGGCGTACGTCACCGTGCGGGTATCGCCCGGCTCGCCCTCCCAGTGGATGGCGACCTTGTCGCCGTGGCCGGCCTCGACGTGCCGGTCGACGCAGTTGTACGCCACGTTCAGCTCGCCGCCGACGAACCACTTGGCGAACGGCGGGTGGGACCAGTCCAGCACCTGATCCCACGGCTTCGCCCAGGTCAGACGCTCGGCCTGGCGCTCCCAGTAGGCGAGCCGGTCGGCAGCCGCCTCCTCGTACGCCTCGGCCTTGACGTTGGCGCCGGCCGCGAGGTCGGCGGGCGGCGGGAACTGCCGCGTCTCCGAGTACAAATTCTCCAGTGTCTCGCTCATGAGGGCGGCTCCTCTGCCATGACCGGGGTCTCTACGTTGCACACTAGTGGGTGCGCGCCGGATGACGCGTAGGTGATTGGTACTGCGCGAATCTTGCCAGTTCCACTCGTATTTGTGCACCCCGCGTTTCCGCGGTTTTACCGGTTACCGTGTGCAGGTGGATCCACTAGCTCCCCTGCTCGATCTCGCTGACGTCGCTCCGGCCCTGGCCGCGGCCCGGGACAGCGTCGACACCGCCATGCGGCACCGGGCCCTGCGGCGGCACGGCGGCCAGGTCGCCGCCGAGGCCAGCCTGCGCGCCGCGGTCGCCAGCGCCGCCCTGGAAGGCAACGTCCACGACCTCGACGACGTGCGGGCCGGCACGATCACCGACCCGGTCGTGCAGGGCGCCCTGCGGGTCGCCGAGGGCCTCGGCGGCCTGGTCGACCTCTGGCCCCGTGCTCCCCGCCAGGTCCTTGCCAAGCTTCACGTGCTCGCCGCCCGCGGCGTCGTCCCGGCCGACGAGCTGGGCCGGCTCACCGGCGGCGCCGAACGCATCGACGCCCTCGCCGGCCTGGTCGCCGGCAACGAGGAGACCCCGCCGCTGCTGCTCGCCGCGATCGTGCACGCCGAGCTGATCACCCTGCGCCCGTTCGCCGGCCCGGCCGGCGTCGTCGCCCGCGCCGCCGCCCGGCTCACCCTGATCGGCCGCGGCTTCGACCCGCGCGGCCTGGTCGGCGTCGAAACCGGCCACCTCGCCCGCGAACCCGAATACGTCGGCTCGGCCGGCGCCTACGCCACCGGCACCCCGGACGGCGTCCGCTCCTGGCTGCGCCACTACGCCGCGGCGATCACCGCCGGCGCCGAGGAGATCACCGCCATCGGCGACTCGGTATTGGCATCCGTCTGACCTGAGATCGAATCGGCGTCGCATAATTTCCGGGTGGCTGACAACTGGGTGCGTCCCTACGACCCCGGCACCGGCCGGTGGCTGGTCATCGCCTGGGAGGCGTTCGCCCTGACGATGCTGACCTGGGCCAGCGTCCGGCAGTTCGACCTGATGGGCCACGGCGTGCGGGTGGTCGCCTGCCTGCTCGCCGCGGTCTGGGTGATCGGCGCCTGGCGGATCCTGCAACTCGGCGTCTACGTCAGCCCGGACGGCGTGCTCGTCCGCGGCCTGCTGCGCTCCCGGATGCTGCGCTGGCGGGACATCGCCGGGGTCCGGTTGCACCGCGCGACCCATCGGCTCGGGCCGTGGGAGATCGAGGGCGGCAACACGGTCCTGCTGGAGCGGCTGGACGGGGCGACGATCAACACCGAGTTGTGGGAGCGGGGGGTCGACTTCCACTCGCGGCCCAAGGTCTTCCGCGCCGTCTACCAGGAGATCCGCCACCGTCACCAGGCGGCGCGATAGGCCGCGATGGCTGCGGGCCGGGCGTCGGTCGCAGGTCGTGGCAGCACTGCATACGTCTCGGATCCCCTGATCCGTCCCCGGGTCTCGGATCCTATGATCCGTCCCCGGCAGGCTTCCGAAGTCGCCGGGATCGGATTCACCGGCAAGCTTCCGACGTCGCCGGGATCGGATTCATCCTCGGGAAGTGAAGAGCCGGCGTCCCTGTCGGGGGCGCCGGCTTCGCGCGTCCGGACCGGGTTATCAAGCGTGCACCTGGGTCGTTGTCGACGGTCCAGCAGCCTGGTGGCGATGATCCCCATGAAGGCGGAAGCACCACCTGTGGCGGAGGTCCCGTCGCAACGTGCCTGCCGTGGCTGATCGCGCGTGGGTTCCCGGTGGCCGTGCACGAGACCCGATCATCGACCGTCCAGCAGATCGGCCATCCAGTGATCCTGGACGCCCGGAAAGCCGGTGACTCCGACTGCCGGTGGTGCCGATTTCTCGTTGGCCCCGCGACTCCTTTCTACGCCGCTCCCGGCATGATCGCCAGGTATCGGGCCAGCAAATCTGGTGATCATCGATTACTCAGACCGAAGACATCCGCGCTGGTCATCGCATTGCAGCAGCTTCCGGGGGACGCCGGGGCGGTGCCGGTACACGATCCCATTCAAGATCAAATTCATGATGTCGTATGTCCGCGCTGATCACCGACCGCCGCTCCCGCCGAGGGTCCCTGCGGGCCGAGCTGGCCGCTACGCGTCCAGAACGCTCAGCCCTCCGGTCCTACATCCGCGTGTGCCCACTGAACCGAAAACCACCGCCCGTTGCAGCCCCGCTGCGCCTGCATCGCGAGCGCTTTGTGCCTGCCGCTGCGCCCGAACCGCGGGGCGGTGGGTTGGCGTCCACTGTGCGGGGCGGTGGGTTCGGTGCGGTGGGGAGCTTGACGGCGTACCGCCGCAATCGGGTTTTGAAGGGGAGCGGTCTCGGGCCGCGGCCGCAGGCGGGTGGGGCGTCTCAGGCCGCGGCGGCTCGGGCGCGGCGGTGGCGGCCGTAGAGGGCGAAGCCGATGGCGACGCCGACGCCGACGCCGAGGGCGGCGGCGACCGGGACGGCCGGGCGGTCGCGGAGGCGTTTGCCGAGGGCGATCGGGTGGCGGAACTCCAGCACCGGCCAGGAGCGTTCGGCGGCGACGCGGCGCAGGGCGCGGTCCGGGTTCACGACGCTGGGGTGGCCGACCGCTTCGAGCATCGGCAGGTCACTGCTGGAATCCGAATAGGCGAAGCACTGGCCGAGGTCGTAGCCGCGGGTGGCGGCCAGCGCACGGATGCCGACGACCTTGGCCGGGCCGGCCGCGTAGAACTCGACGTCGCCGCTGTATCGCCCGTCGACGATGGCCATCCGGGTGGCGATCACGTCGGAGATGCCGAGCAGCTCGCCGATCGGACGGACCATCTCGTCGCCGGACGCCGAGACGAGCACCACGTCACGGCCGGCCGCCTGGTGCTCGGCGATGAGCGCGGCGGCCTCGGCGTAGACGTACGGATTGATCAGCTCGTTGAGGGTCTCCGCGACAATCTGTTGCACCTGCTCGATCCGCCAGCCCTTGCAGAGCGTGGCCAGATAGTCACGGGTGCGGGCCATCGCCTGCTCGTCGGTGCCGCCGCCGAGCCGGAACATCAGCTGGGCATAGGCGGATTTCACCACGTCACGGCGGGTGATCAGGCCATCCCGATAGAACGGCCGTCCGAAGGCCAGTGCGCTGGACTTGGCGATGACGGTCTTGTCGAGGTCGAAAAACGCGGCGCTGGGGCCCACGGGCCGAAAGTGTAGCCGCAACCCGTCGATCCGCGAGCACCCGTTTCCCGTGACGCGCAGTGAAATCGGGCAGACAGGCAGGGACGCTTCATTGAGTCACATTCGGTACTCGACGGCTGCCTCAGTCTGAGGCAGACTTGTGTTTGCGATGGGGAAGAGTGTTGTTACCGTCGCGTCCCGTATGCCTCACCGATATGGCTCTCGGCGGCCGCGCCCCCGCGGTGGCCGAGTTGATTCGGCTCGACCCCCCCGGAGCCGAATCCCAGGACGACCCCCGTCTCCCCCGGCGGGGGTCGTTCCCTTCATGGGGGCTCAGGCGCCGGTCGCGTGCGCCTGGCCGGCGCTCTCCTCGAAGCTGTCCGTGACCCCGAAGAAACCGCTGAGCCCGGTCACGGTGAGAACGCGCCGGAAAGTGGGGCTGGCGTTGATCACCAGGTATCGAACGTTGCTCTCCGTGGCGGTTCGGTAGCCGTCGATCAGTGCGCCGAGGCCGGTCGAGTCGATGAACGACGCATCCCGCAGGTCGATCTGGACCAGCGGCGGTGACCAGTCGGCGACCGCGTGCCGGATGCCGTCGGCAACCTCGTCGGCATTGGAGAAGTCGATCTCTCCGAACACTGTGATCGTGACCGTGCCGTCGTCCGCGAGCGTGGTCCGGATCGAGCTCTCCATACCCCACTCCATCGGTCCGTGTCGGCACAACATACCCAACTCGGGCCGGTCCATTCGCCGAAGGTGGAGAGCCCGCCCGCATAGCAGATCCCACCGACCCGCGGGAGTTGTCCACAGCGCTCCGAGTTATCCACAGGCCGGCAGATCGTGATTGCCCGGGACCGGCGCCGCCCGGGAGGTTGGGCGGGCCCGAACCCGCGCTCACCACCGGAGGCCGCGATGCCCCAGCCGCTCCGCCCACTCCTGGTCACCGCCGACGGCGACCTCCTCGACGACCTGCTGCGGCTGGCCGCGGCCGCGGACAGCGAGGCGGACGTGGCCGCCGACCCGGCCGCCGCCCGACTCCGCTTCCCGTCCGCCCCGATCGTGCTGATCGGCGCCGACCTGGCCGTGGCCTGCGCGCGGGCCCGGCTGCCCCGCCGATCCCGGGTGATCGTCGTGCTGCGCGGCAGCCCACCCGAGGGACTGTGGCCCACAGCGGAATCCCTCGGCGCCGAGCACGTCGCGGCGCTGCCCGAGGCCGAGCCGTGGCTGATCGAGCAACTCGCCACCCGGCCCCGGCCGCCCGCCGTCTCCCGCACCCTCGCCGTGATCGGCGGCCGCGGCGGCGCCGGGGCCAGCATCCTCGCCGCCGGACTCGCCGGGACCGCGGTCGCCGCGGGCCGCCGCACCCTGCTGATCGACGCCGACCCACTCGGCGGCGGCCTCGACCTGGTGCTCGGCTGGGAGCAGGTCAGCGGCCTGCGCTGGCCCGGGCTCGCCGGGGCCGGCGGCCGGGTCGACCCGCCGGCCCTGCTCAACGCACTGCCACACCGCGGCGACCTGGTGCTGCTCTCCTTCGACCGGGACCAGATGACCGGGGTGCCGGCCGAGGCGATGGCCGCCACCCTGGACGCCGCCCGGCGCGGTCGCGACGTGATCGTCGCCGACCTACCCCGGCAACTCGACGACGCCGCGGCGCTGGCCCTGCAGGCCGCCGACCGGACCCTGCTGGTGGTCCCCGCCGAGCTGCGGGCCACAGCGGCCGCGGCACGGACCCTGGCCCAGATCCGGCCGCACTGCGAGCAGGTCTCGGTCGTGGTGCGCGGGCCCGCCCCCGGGCGACTGCGGCCCCGCGACATCGCGCAGACGCTCGGTCTGCCCCTGGCCGGGGCGCTGCGGCCCGACCCGGCGATGTGCCAGGACCTCGAACGCGGGACAGCGCCGGCCACGAGCGGGAAAGGGCCGCTCGCCGAGCTCTGCCGGCGGCTGGTCGACGAACTGATGCGGCCGCCGGCGGTGGCGGCATGAGCGTGGTCGACCGGGTGCGGCGGCAGCTCGCCTACGACGGGGTGGAAGCCACCCCGGCGGCCGTGGTGAGCGCGGTGCGCCGGGACGGTGAGGTCCTCGGTGACCACGCCGTGCTGCGCCTCGCCGACCGGGTGCGCGACCAGATGATCGGGGCCGGTCCGCTCGCGCCGCTGCTCAGCGACCCGCTGGTCACCGACGTGCTGGTGAACGGCGTGCAGGTCTGGGTCGACCGGGGCGCCGGGTTGCAGCGGGCCGCGGTGCGGCTCGGCGATCCGGAGGACGTGCGGCGGCTTGCCCAGCGGCTGGTCGCGGCCTGCGGGCGGCGGCTCGACGACGGCCAGCCGTACGCGGACGCGCGGCTGCCCGACGGCACCCGCCTGCACGCCGTGCTGCCCCCGGTCGCCACCCACGGGCCGTACCTTTCGCTGCGGACCTTCCGGCAGCGCCCGTTCAGCCTCGGCGACCTGGTCACCCACGCGACGGTGCCGGCCGCGGCCGCGCCACTGCTCGAAGCTGTCGTCGCCGCCGGGCTGGCCTACCTGGTCACCGGCGGCACCGGCAGCGGCAAGACCACTCTGCTCGCCACCCTGCTCGGGCTGGTCCCGCCGACCGAGCGGATCGTGCTGGTCGAGGACGCGGCCGAGCTGCGCCCGGTGCACCCGCACGTGGTGGCGTTGCAGGCCCGCACGGCGAATGTGGAGGGCGCCGGCGCGATCGGGCTGACCGACCTGGTGCGGCAGGCGCTGCGGATGCGCCCCGACCGGCTGGTCATCGGGGAGTGCCGTGGCCCCGAGATCGTCGACCTGCTCGGGGCGCTGAACACCGGGCACGACGGCGGCGCGGGAACACTGCACGCCAACGCCCCGGGCGACGTACCGGCCCGGCTGGAAGCGCTTGGGCTGCTCGGCGGGCTGCCCCGGGCCGCGCTGCACGCGCAGGTGCTGGCCGCCCTGCAGGTGGTGTTGCACCTCCGGCGGGTCGGTGGCGCACGGCTGCTGGAATCGATCGGCATCCTGGTGCCCGCCGGGACCGAACGGCTCACCTCCGTGGTGACCGCCTGGGACCGGACCACCGGCCCCGGGCCCGGTCCGTTCGCGCGGATGCTGCGGGCCCGCGGGATCACCGCTCCACCGGTGCCGGCGGCGTCATGATCGCGGTGCTGGTGGCCTGCCTGCTCGGCTGCGCGGTGGTGATCGCCTGGCCACGAGCCGGGACGCTGGCCCGGCTCTCCGGGCGGTCACCCGGACTCCGGCTGCCTCGGCCGCGGCTGCCGGAACCCGACCGGCGCGGGGCGGCCGCTCTCGCCGGAGCGACGGCACTGGTCGCGCTGGTGGCCGGCGGGCCGGTCGCGGCCGTCGGCGGGGCGGTCTACGCGGGGATCGGCGGGGCCGCATGGGTGCGCCGGACTCGGCAGAAGCGGGCCGCGGCCGGCCGTCTGGCGGCGCTGGACGCGCTGTCGTCCCTGGTGGCGGATCTGCGGGCCGGGTTGCCGCCGGGGTTCGGCGTGCCGTCGACCGGGCTGGACGGCGACGAGCGGATCGCGCGGCTCAGCGCCACGGTGTGGCGTCTCGCCGAGCGCACCGGGGCGCCCGCGGCCGATCTGCTGGAGCGGATCGAGGCGGACGCGCGGGCCGCGGACCGGGCACGCGCGTCGGCCGCCGCCCAGGCGGCGGGGGTGCAGGCGACATCCCTGCTGCTGGCGGTGCTTCCGGTGGGTGGCCTCGGCCTCGGGTACGCGATCGGTGCCGACTCGCTGCACATCCTGCTGCGTACGCGGTTGGGGGCGGTCTGCGCGATCGGAGCGCTGGCGTTGCAGCTCGCCGGACTGCAGTGGGCGCGGCGGATCGCGAACGGGCCGCGCCGATGACCGAGCCGTGCGGGGTGCCCGCGTCGCCGGGAGCGGCGGCCGGATGTGGAGAGCCGGCGGTGTGCGGGGCGTCGGCGGTGCTGCGGCCGGGTGGGCCGGTTCGGGTGCCGCTGCGCGAGTGTTGCGTCGCGGCGCTGCTCGGGGCGGGCGGTTCAGGCAGCGCCTGTCGAGCGGCTGTCCCGGTGCGCCGGGGGAGCCGGGTCGTGCCCGCTCCGCGGCGGACCCGAGCCGCTCGGCGCGATCAGCGGGCCCGGTCGGTTCGGGCCGGCCGGACTCTCCGGGTGGTTCGGATGGTCCGGTGGAGAGCTTCGCCGTCGGCAGCGGGCCATCCGATGGAGGTGGGCACATGAGCCGGTGGGGGCGGGCCGGACGCCGGCTGGGGCGATTGCGATCGGCAGGGCTTTCCGATGCGGCCCGGTCGAGGTCGCCGGATGTGGCTGCCGACCCGGTGCCGGCGCGGCGACGGCATGCCTTGCTCGGGTTGCTCGCCGGTGCCTCGGCCGCCGGTCTGGTCGGCGGCTGGTGGGGCCTGCCGGTCGGGTTGGTGACCGCGATCGGCGTGGAACGCGCGCTGCGGAACCAGGAACCGGCCGACGTCCGGCGGGAACGTCACCAGGCGGGTGCGGACCTGCCACTCGGCGTGGACCTGTTGGCCGCGGCGTTGCGGGCCGGCGCGCCGGTGGACCGGGCCGCAGCCGCGGTCGCCGACGCGGTGGGCGGGCCGCTCGGTGCGCGCATGCAACGGACCGCCCGGTCGCTGCGACTCGGTGCCGGGCCGGCCGAAGCGTGGGCGCACCTGGCCGGCCTGCCCGGCGCGGACCGGCTGACCGCGACGGCGATCCGGTCCAGCGCCAGCGGCGGGGCGCTCGCCGCAGCGCTCGAACGGCTCGCCGGTGATCTGCGGGCCGACCGTGCGGTGGCGACGCAGGCGGCGGCGGAACGCGCGGCGGTGTTCATCGTCCTGCCGCTCGGACTGTGTTTTCTGCCCGCCTTCCTGCTGGCCGGCCTGGTGCCGGTGCTGATCGCCGTGCTCGGCCGGTTGCTGTGAAGGCGTTGAAGCGTGACCCGAGGCGCGGCATCCGGCCGCTTCTCCCGACTCAGGAGGATTCTTTTGCATCGATTCGTCATGACGTTCCGGCGGCTGCGCATGGAGGCGGTCGACGCCGGATACAGCACCGTGGAGTACGCGGTGGGGGTTCTCGGGGCGGCCGGCCTCGCACTGCTCCTGTGCAAGGTGCTGACCAGCACGTCGATCCAGAGCGCACTGAACACCATGATTCTTCGGGCGCTGAAGTGATCGGGCGCCGGCGGGCCGGCCGGGGACGGGACGGGCATCGGCGCGCAGGACGCGGGCCCGGCCGGGATCGGGGTGCGTTCACGGTGGAGCTCGCGGCCGGGCTGCCGGCGCTGGTGGTGCTGATGTTCGCCGGGATCACGGCGGTGACCGCGGTGGTCACCAAGGCGCAATGCCTGGATGCCGCCCGGGAGGCCGCTCTGGCCGAGGCGCGGGGCGAGCATTCGGTTTCGGCGGCCCGGACGGCTCCGGACGGGGCTGACATCCGGGTGGTCGGAGATCGGGACAGCGTCACGGCGACGGTGACCGTGCGGGTTCGTGTGCTCGGCGCCCGGCTGCCCGGGATCCGGGTGGTGGGCTCCGCGGTCGCCGCCCGGGAACCCGGCCCGCAGCCCATCGAAGGTCGACGTTGAGGTGACCGCGAGGCAGGGGGAGCGCGGCGGGCCTGGGAAAGGGGATGAGGCCGATGGCTCGGCGGGTGAGGCCGGTGGCGGCCGGTGGCCGTGATCGGGGGTCGGCTTCGATCTTCGTGCTGGCGGTGGGGCTGTTTCTGGTGGCGGCCGGGATGGCGGGCGCCGCAGTGGCGGAGGCCAGGGTGGCCCGGCACGCCGCGCGCAATGCGGCGGACTTCGCGGCGCTCGCCGGAGCCGGTCATGCCGTCGAGGGGGCGGGGGCGGCTTGTGCGGCCGCGGCGCGATACGCGGGGGCGAACGGTGCGCGGCTGACCTCGTGCGAGGTGACCGGGCTTGAGGTGGTGGTCCGGACGGAAGTGCCGGTTCCCTCGGTGCGCGCGGCCGCCACAGCCGTGGCCCGTGCCGGCCCGGTTGACGGGCCGGTGACAGCGACGGATCCTGGCCGGCCCGGAGAGAGGGCGGGGCGGTCAGGGGGTTTCGGGGAGGGCGGCGAGGACGGTGTCGAGGACTTTGAGCGCGCCGGGCTTGGAAAGGGGGTTGTTGCCGTTTCCGCACTTCGGGGACTGGACGCAGGACGGGCAGCCGGAGTCACAGGCACAGGCGGCGATGGCTTCGCGGGTGGCGGTGAGCCAGGCGGCGGCGGTGGCGTGGGCGCGTTCGGCGAAACCGGCACCGCCCGGGTGGCCGTCGTAGACGAAGACGGTGGGGGCCTCGGTGTCCGGGTGGTTGGCGGTGGACAGGCCACCGATGTCCCAGCGATCGCAGGTGGCCATCAGCGGGAGCAGGCCGATAGCCGCGTGCTCGGCGGCGTGCAGCGCGCCGGGGACGTCGTTCGGCTCGATGCCGGCGGCGGCCAGGGCCTGCGGGGAAACGGTGAACCAGACGGCGACGGTGCGCAGCTCGCGGACCGGCAGATCCAGCGGGCGGATGTCGATCACCTCGCCACTGCCCAGGCGGCGGCGCTGGTAGGAGACGACCTGGCTGGTCACGTCGACCTCGCCGAGGAACAGGCCGACCGGGCCGGCGTCGGCGTAGGAGAACACCCGGACCACCGACACGTCGGTGACGTCGCGGGCGTGCGTGCTCCAGTCCGGGTCCTCCTGGTGGACCAGGGCGGTCGCGTCCTCCAGGTCCAGCTCGTCGACCACGTAGGTGGTGCCCTGGTGCAGGTGGACCGCGCCCTCGTGGAGCATCACGTGGGAGGAGCCCTGGTCGACGGTGCCGAGCAGGCGGCCGGTGGCGGCTTCGACCACCTGGACCGGGGCGCCGCCCGAGCCGCGCAGGTCCACGTCGGGGCGGCCGCGTTCGGTCCAGTACCAGCCGGACGGGCGGCGGCGGAGGGCGCCCTCGGCGACCAGCTGATCGATCACCGGGCGGGTGGCGGGGCCGAAAAGGGGCAGGTCCTTCTCGGTCAGCGGGGCTTCGGAGGCGGCGCAGCAGAGTTGCGGGCCCAGGACGTACGGGTTGGCCGGGTCCAGGACGGTCGCTTCGACCGGATGGCCGAACAGGGCCTCCGGATGGTGCACCAGGTAGGTGTCCAGCGGATCGTCGCGGGCGATCAGGACGGCCAGGGCCGCACCGCCGGCCCGGCCCGCGCGCCCGGCCTGCTGCCACAGCGAAGCCCGGGTGCCGGGCCAGCCGCAGATCAGGACCGCGTCCAGGCCGGCCAGGTCGACGCCGAGCTCCAAGGCGTTGGTGGAGGCGAGACCGAGCAGGTCGCCGGCGAGTAGGGCGCGTTCGATGGCACGGCGGTCCTCCCGCAGGTAGCCACCGCGGTAGGCGGCGACCCGGGAACCCAGGCCGGGAACCACCTCGTCCAGGGAACGACGGGCCACCGCGGCGACCACCTCGGCGCCGCGCCGGGACCGGACGAAAGCCAGCGTCCGGGTGCCGGCGATGACGGCGTCGGTGAGCAGATCCGCGGTCTCCCGCAGCGCCGACCGTCGCACCGGCGGCAGATCCAGTTCGTCGAAATCGGCCTCGGGAGGCGGAACGGCCAGCGGAGACAGCGCCGCGGGGGTGAGCGGCTCGGTGGGCCGGGCCGCGGCGGCGAGCCGGGAGGAGTCGGTGGGCCGGGCCGCGGCGGTGGGCCGGGAGGAGTCGGTGTGCCGGGCCGCGGCGGTGGGCCGGGCCGGGGCAACGGCCGGGGCGGTGGGCTGGGCCGGGACGGGAATCGTCGGCGGGGGCACGAAGGTGGGAGTGGCGGGCTCCGGGGGGAGCAGCGGCGGCTCCCACAGGGCGAAGGTGACCGCGCCGCGGGGGGAGGCGTCTTCGGTTACCGCGGTCACCGGGGTGCCGAGCAGGCGGGAGGTGCTGCCGGCCGGGTCGCCGGACGTGGCGGAGGCCAGGATGAACGTGGGGGAGCCGCCGTAACGGGCGGTGGTGCGGCGCAGGCGGCGCAGGACGTGGGCCACATGCGAACCGAAGACGCCCCGGTAGGCGTGGCATTCGTCGATGACGACGTAGGTCAGGCGGCGGAAGAACGTGGCCCACCGGGAGTGGCCGGGGAGCAGCGAGTGGTGCAGCATGTCCGGGTTGGTGAGCAGGAAACGGGCGTGCTGGCGGATCCACTCGCGCTCCTCGCGGGGCACGTCGCCGTCCAGGGCGGCCGGGCGGATGTCGGCCAGGCCGAGGCGGGTCAGTTTGCGGAGCTGGTCGGCCGCGAGCGCCTTGGTGGGGGCCAGGTAGAGGACGGTCGCCTTCGGATCGGTGGTGAGAGCGGTCAGTGCCGGCAGCTGGTAGGCCAGCGACTTGCCGGAGGCGGTGCCGGTGGCCAGCACCACATGGGTGCCCTCGAAGGCGAGGCCGGCGGCGTCCGCCTGGTGCTGCCACGGCGCGGTGATGCCCTGGCGCGCGAAGGCTTCACGCACCTCGGGGTGGGTCCAGGACGGCCACGGCGCGGGCCTGCCGGTGCGGGCCGGGACCCGCTCGACGTGGGTGATCGGGGACTGCCCGGCGTTGCCGGCCCGGGCCCGGAGGCGGTGCAGGAGCTCGGCGGGACCGGAGGCGGTGGCAGTCACGCCAAGCACTCTGACACCATCGACCCGCCGTTCCCAAACCGTTCCGGTGCTGCGAAGGGAGTGGCGGACGTCGGTATGCGCCCGGCCCCAAACGGGTAGGACGGTGGGTGCCACGCGTCGCCCGATGCCGGTCGGTGGTTAGATTCGCGGGGGAGATCAGGGAGGAGGACCGATGGAGCTGTCGCTGGCGACCCGGACCGTTGCCGGGCACACGGTGCTCGAGGTCGGTGGTGAGGTCGACGTTTACACCGCTCCACGGCTGCGCGAGCGCCTGATCGAGCTGGTCGACGCCGGCGCCCGGGACGTGGTGGTCGATCTGGAACGGGTCGAGTTCCTCGATTCCACCGGACTCGGCGTGCTGGTCGGTGCGTTGAAGAGGCTGCGGACCGCGCAGGGCACCTTCGGCCTGGTCTGCGCCAAGGAGCCACTTCTCAAGATTTTCCGGATCACCGCGCTGGACCAGGTCTTCCCGATCTATTCGACGGTCGAGGCCGCGACCGAACGCAACGGCAGCGGTCCCGCTTCGTGATGGCTACGGTTCGGCTGTCCTTCTCGCCGGCGCCGGTGCACGTTCGCACCGCCCGGCTCGTCGGCGTGGCGGTCGCCCGCCGGGCGGGTGTCGACGAGGCACTGCTCGACGAGGTGCGCCTGGCGATCGGCGAAGCCTGCACCCGTGCGGTCGCGCTGCACCGGCAATACGGGCTGGCTGACCTGGTCACGGTGGAGATGTCCGACTCCGGGTCGTACACGGTGCGGGTCATCGACCACGCCCCGATCGAGGCCAGCATCGGTCTCACCAAACTGCCGCCGGACGAACTGGCCGCCGAGTCGCTCACCGAGGACGACCTGACGACCGGGGTGGGCTTCGCCCTGCTCGCCGGTTTTGTCGACGACCTGCAGGTGCGCCCGGTCGAGGACGGCGCCGGCACCGAGGTCCGCATGGTCTGGCCGGTCACCCGCCGCTGAACAAGCCGCCGAACGAAGCCGCTGGGCGAGGCGGCTGACAAGGCGGCTGAACAACGCTGAGCGAGGCGGTTGAACAAGAACGCTGAACAAGGCGGCTGAACAACCCTGAGCGAGGCGGTTGAACGAGATCGCTGAGCGAGGCGGCTGAACGAAGTCGCCGAGCGAGGCGGCAACGTGAGGGAAGCGGCGGCACGCCGGGTTTCTCGGTGACCACCCACGGGCAATGAAGGGTGGCGGCGATTGTTCGGGCCGCGCCAGCGGCCTGATCGCCGTGACCCGGCCTCGGCGGGAGCGGCGATCAATTATCGGCCGCAGCGCACGACATCAAGATCTGAACTCGCTGTTGATCTTTGATTGCCACCCGTCCGGCCCGCCGATTCGATCTTTGACCGAGCTTCGGCGTGGGAGCTAAACGATCTCCAGGCCTCTCGCTATCTTAAATTCTGACATTTCGGTTATATCTGACTGCTGGCGAGCGCAGACCGCTGGCCAGGCAAAAGATCAACCGAAGCGGATACCCGCGAACCAGAGGCCTAACACAGCGGTGAACATCACCGCGACACGGCCGGGTCGCCGTGTGACGATCGCCACGTGTGACCTATACAGTACGCGAGTCATCAGCTACTCGCTGGTCCCGCGCCCGCGGGGCCGGTCGTTTCGTTCCCCCGTTCTCTGAAGGGGAATGCACCCGATGGTCTCGTCCACCACCGGGTGCGGTCGGTGTGTGTAGGAGGACATTGATGTCCGGGACCTCGATAGACCTCGCCGCCGGGGGCGGCGGAGTGTCCCTCAGCGGATCCAACGTCGTATTCGTCATCGTCGCTCTGGTGTTCGCCCTGATCGCGCTGGGCTTCGCCGCGATGTTCGTCCAGTCGGTGCTGCGCACCGGCCGGGGCACCAAGAACATGCAGGAGATCGCCGGCGCCGTGCAGGAAGGCGCCTCGGCCTATCTCTTCCGGCAGTTCAAGACGCTCGCCGTGTTCGTGGTGATCGCGGTCGTGCTGCTGTTCCTGTTGCCGGTGCACGACACCGACAACGAGACCTGGGTGAAGATCGGCAGGTCGCTCTTCTTCGTGGTGGGCGCGGTCTTCAGCTCGTTCATCGGCGGCGCCGGGATGGCTCTGGCGACCCGGGCCAACCTGCGGGTGGCCGCGGCCGCCGGGGAGCCGGGCGGCCGGGAGACGGCGATGGGCATCGCCTTCCGCACCGGTGGTGTGGTCGGCTTCCTGACCGTGGGCCTGGGCCTGTTCGGCGGCGCGCTGGTGGTGCTGATCTTCCGCAGCGACGCCCCGACCGTGCTGGAGGGCTTCGGCTTCGGCGCCGCCCTGCTCGCGATGTTCATGCGGGTCGGTGGCGGCATCTTCACCAAGGCCGCGGACGTCGGCGCCGACCTGGTCGGCAAGGTGGAGAAGAACATTCCGGAGGACGACCCGCGCAACGCCGCGACGATCGCCGACAACGTCGGCGACAACGTCGGTGACTGCGCCGGCATGGCCGCCGACCTGTTCGAGTCGTACGCGGTGACCCTGGTCGCCGCGCTGATCCTGGGCCAGGCCGCGTTCGGTCAGGACGGCCTGATCTTCCCGCTGATCGTGTCCACGATCGGTGTGGTGATCGCCATCCTGGGGGTGTTCATCACCCGGCTGCGCCCGTCCGACCGCAACGGCCTGACCGCGATCAACCGGGCGTTCTACCTGTCCGCGGTGGTGTCGGCGGTCGCCGTGGCGGTGGTCACCTTCCTGTACCTGCCGGATTCGTTCGCCGGGTTCGGGGATGCCGGGATCGCGAAGGACATCGTGGACAGCGGCCGCAACCCGCAGTGGGTGGCGATCGGCGCGGTCGTGATCGGCATCGTGCTGGCCGCCGCCATCCAGGCGCTGACCGGCTACTTCACCGAGACCAACAAGCGTCCGGTGCAGGACATCGGCAAGTCGTCGCAGACCGGCGCGGCCACCGTGGTGCTGGCCGGGATCAGCGTCGGCCTGGAGTCGGCGGTCTACTCGGCGCTGCTGATCGGCGCCGCCGTGTACGGCGCCTTCCTGCTCGGCGGCTCGTCGCTGACCCTGTCGCTGTTCGCCGTGGCGCTGGCCGGCACCGGCCTGCTCACCACGGTCGGCGTGATCGTGGCGATGGACACGTTCGGTCCGATCTCGGACAACGCGCAGGGGATCGCCGAGATGTCCGGTGACGTCGACGAGACCGGAGCGCAGATCCTGACCGAGCTCGACGCGGTGGGCAACACCACCAAGGCGATCACCAAGGGCATCGCGATCGCGACCGCGGTGCTGGCCGCCACGGCGCTGTTCGGCTCGTACACCAACAGCCTGGTCAGCTCGCTGACCGATGCCAAGGTCGCCGACGTGCAGGGGCAGATCTACCAGCTGCTGAACATCGCGAACCCGCGCAGCCTGGTCGGCCTGCTGATCGGCGCGGCGGTGGTGTTCCTCTTCTCCGGCCTGGCGATCAACGCGGTGTCCCGCTCGGCGGGCGCGGTGGTCATGGAAGTGCGGCGGCAGTTCCGCGAGTTCCCCGGGATCATGGACCGCACCCAGCGGCCCGAGTACGGCCGGGTGGTGGACATCTGCACCCGGGACGCGCAGCGCGAGCTGCTCACCCCCGGTCTGCTGGCGATCACCGCGCCGATCGCGGTGGGCTTCGGGCTGGGCGCCGGCGCGCTGGCCGCCTATCTGGCCGGTGCGATCGGCACCGGCACGCTGATGGCGGTCTTCCTGGCCAACTCCGGTGGCGCCTGGGACAACGCGAAGAAGCTGGTCGAGGACGGCGCGCACGGCGGCAAGGGCTCCGAGGCGCACGCCGCCACGGTGATCGGTGACACGGTCGGTGACCCGTTCAAGGACACCGCCGGCCCGGCGATCAACCCGCTGATCAAGGTGATGAACTTGGTCTCGCTGCTGATCGCGCCGGCCGTGGTGACCTGGAGCGTCGGCGCCGACGCGAACACCCCGCTGCGCGTGATCGTGGCGCTGATCGCGGTGGCCCTGGTCACCGGTGCGGTGGTGTGGAGCAAGCGGAAGTCGATCGCGATGGGCGACGAGCCGGCCGGGGCGACCGCGGTCGGCGCCGCGGACACCGCCAAGGCGGTGCAGGACGCGCAGCACAGCGACGCGGCCGCGCAGTCGCGGATCAAGGACAACGTGGGCTGAGTCCACGCTGCACCCCGACGGGCACCCGGCACGCGCCGGGTGCCCGTTCGCATTGACCTGATCGAGGTGTGTGGAGTGTCCTACCGAGGCCGTACGCTGCTCCCATGCGCGCGGTCCGAACGATCTCTCTCGCTCTCGTCCTCGTGCTGGGCCCGCCGCTGGCCGCCTGCTCCTCCGGGCACGGCGCCGAGGCCTGGGCGGCTGCCGTGTGCGGCACACTGCGCCCGTGGCGCAGCGAGATCAGCAGCCTGACCAGCCGCACCCAGCAGCAGATGACCACCCGCACCACGCCCGGTCAGGCGAAGGAGAATCTGGCCCGGCTCTTCGACGGCGCGCGGTCGGCGAGCGAGACGGCGCGGGCCGGGGTGGAGCGCGCCGGTGTGCCCGATGTCACCGACGGCAAGAAGATCGCTGACGCGTTCGTCGGCTCGCTGGCCGGCATGCGCGACGCCTACGGTTCGGCCCACGACGGCATCCAGGCGCTGGCCACCGCGCCGTCGGCCAGCTTCTACACCGAGGTCGGCAAGGTCGTCGACAGGCTCAACAGTGAGTACGAGCAGAGCGGCCTGGACACCTCGAAACTCGACTCGGTCGAGCTGAGACGGGCCTTCGAGTCGCTGCCCGAGTGCCAATGACGTCGCTGCCCGAGACCGGCTGGCCGCTCATTCCGCGCGAGACCCTGCCCCCGCCGATTCCGGTGGCCGGGCGGCGGTCCGCGCAGCGTGGCGCGCCCGGGCGGCCGGCCGGGCGGCAGCTGTCGATGTTCGGCGCGGAGACCACCGAGGCGTCGCCGGCCGACCTGGCCGGTCTGCTGGCCGGTCCGGGGCAGTTGGGGCGGATGGGCGGCACCGCCCGGGTGTCGGTGGTCGTGGACGCCGCCTGGCGGGTCCACGTGCTGGTCGCCGAGCTGGTCGCGCGCGGTCTGGCGACCACCTGGGCCCCGGTGGAAGATCAAGATCAAGACCCGATTGACGCGGTACGCGACGAGCGCTCCGCCGAGGGGGAGACTTCCGACACGCCGGAGGAGCCGCCGCCCCGTTTCGAGGTCCGCACCGCGTACTCCCGAAGGTTGAACGCCCTCGCGACGGCCTGGCCCGCGGCCGCCGCCCAGCTGTTCCTGTCCGGCCCGCGCCTGCGGCTCTGGGTGGCCGCCGCGGGCCACCCCCACCCGGGCGGCTACCGCTTGGGCCTGGACCCGGGCAAGGACCCCGTCGAGGTGGACGCCGCGCTGGTCCGGGCCGGTCTGGCCGGCCGGGTCACCGAGGACCGCCGGGCCTACGTGATCGCCGGCCGGCGCCGCCTGACCCGGCTCACCGAGCTGGTCGGGATCCGGCCGGAGGCGGCCCCGTCCGAATTGTGGCCCGGCGGCGCGGGTGCATGATCTTCCCGGATTGTGTCCGACATAACAGTGTCCTTCCGGTGTACGGTGTCGCGGTCGGACGCAAGCGGTGGCCGGACCGTTACCATCCGACTGCGGGGTTCCCGGGGAATGAGGACTCGTCCGGCGCGTTACGTTGAACGTCTGTGCTTGAAGCCGGGCGGGGAACACCGAGGGCCCGACAGGAACGAAAAGCAGGGAGCGCCGTGCCGAGTGACGCCAGGACGACCCGTCTGGTCATCGTCGAGTCTCCGTCGAAGGCCAAGACGATCGCCGGTTATCTGGGGCCCGACTATCTGGTCGAGGCCTCCGTCGGGCACATCCGCGATCTGCCGAAGAACGCCGACGAGGTCCCGGCCAAGTACAAGGGCCAGCCGTGGGCCCGGCTCGGCGTCGACGTCGACAACGGCTTCCACGCGCTGTACGTGGTCTCCGCCGGCCGTCGGGAGCAGGTCGCCAAGCTGCAGCGGCTGGCCAAGGAGGTCGACGAGATCTTCCTCGCCACCGATGAGGACCGCGAGGGCGAGGCGATCGCCTGGCACCTGATCGAAACGATCAAACCCAAGGTGCCGGTCAAGCGGATGGTCTTCCACGAGATCACCAAGCCGGCCATCCAGGCGGCCGTGGCCAACCCGCGCGACATCGACCGTTCGCTGGTCGACGCGCAGGAGGCCCGCCGCATCCTGGACCGGCTGTACGGCTACGAGGTCAGCCCGGTCCTGTGGAAAAAGGTGATGCGCGGCCTGTCCGCGGGTCGCGTGCAGTCGGTCGCCACCCGGATCGTGGTCGAGCGTGAGCGGCAGCGGATGGCGTTCCGCTCCGCGGAGTACTGGGACATCCAGGCGCTGCTGGCCGTGCAGGGTCCGGTCGACGGCCCGCGCAACTTCTCCGCCACGCTGATCGCGCTGGACGGCGACCGGATCGCCAGCGGCAAGGACTTCGAGCCGACCACCGGACAGCTCAAGCCGGGCGCGGCCGTGGTCCAGCTGGACGGTGACGGCGCCCGCGGGCTGGCCGCCCGGCTGGCGGACCGCCCGTTCACGGTCAGCCGGGTCGAGGAGAAGCCGTACCGCCGCCGGCCGTACGCGCCGTTCACCACCTCGACGCTGCAGCAGGAGGCGTCCCGCAAGCTGCGGTCCTCCTCGAAACAGACGATGAGCACCGCGCAGAGCCTGTACGAGAAGGGCTACATCACCTATATGCGGACGGACTCGGTGAACCTCTCCGAGACCGCCATCGCCGCCGCCCGCCGGCAGATCGCCGAGCTGTACGGGGCGAACAACGTGCCGCCGCAGCCCCGGCGCTACACCACCAAGTCGAAGAACGCGCAGGAGGCGCACGAGGCGATCCGTCCCGCCGGGGACAACTTCCGCACCCCGGGCGAGGTGGCCAAGGAGCTGAACACCGCCGAGTTCAAGCTCTACGAGCTGATCTGGCGGCGGACCATCGCCTCGCAGATGACCGACGCGATCGGTAACTCGATCAGCGTCCGGATCCGCGCCGTCTCCACCGCGAACGAGGAGGCCGACTTCGCCGCCTCCGGCAAGACGATCACCGACCCGGGCTTCCTGCGCGCCTACGTCGAGTCGTCCGACGACGAGAACGCCGAGGCCGAGGACGCCGAGCGCCGCCTGCCGAACCTGGTGAAGGACCAGCCGCTGACCGCCGACGAGCTGAACGCGCTGGGCCACCACACCTCACCGCCGCCGCGGTATACCGAGGCCTCGCTGGTCAAGATGCTGGAGGAGCTCGGCATCGGCCGCCCCTCCACGTACACCTCGATCATGCAGACCATCCAGGACCGCGGCTATGTGGAGAAGCGCGGCCAGGCGATGATCCCGACCTTCCCGGCCTTCGCCGTGGTCGGCCTGCTGGAGAACCACTACGGCCGGCTGGTCGACTACAACTTCACCGCCGCCATGGAGGGGCAGCTCGACGACATCGCGTCCGGTGACCACACCGCCGTCGACTTCCTCACCTCTTTCTACTTCGGCAGCCAGGCCGGCGGGGCGGACGAGGAGATCGCCAAGGCCGGCGGTCTGAAGAAGATGGTGACCGAGGATCTGAGCGCCATCGACGCGCGCGAGGTCAACTCGATCCCGCTCTTCACCGACGACCAGAACCGGCAGGTCGTGGTCCGGGTCGGCAAGTTCGGGCCGTACCTGCAGCGCAGTAACACCCAGGTGGCCGACGGGGCGGAGGAGGCGTCGGAGGACCGCGCCTCGATCCCGGAGGGCGTCGCCCCCGACGAGCTGACCCGGGAGAAGGTCGAAGAGCTGTTCCTGGCCGGCAACGGCGACCGGACGCTCGGCGACAACCCGGCGACCGGCGAGCCGGTGCTGGTCAAATCCGGCCGCTTCGGCCCCTACGTGCAGTCCGGCGAGAGCAAGTCGTCGCTGTTCCAGAGCCAGTCGCCGCAGACCCTCACCCTGGAGCAGGCGCTGCAGCTGCTGTCGCTGCCCCGGGTGGTCGGCAAGGACCCCGAGGGCAACGAGATCATCGCCCGTAACGGCAAGTTCGGCCCGTTCATCCAGCGGCTCAAGGACTCCCGCTCGCTGGAGAGCGAGGAGCGGCTGTTCACCGTCACCCTGGACGAGGCGTTGGCGATGCTGGCCGCGCCGAAGGTCCGCGGGCAGCGCGGGGCGCCCAAACCGCCGCTGCGCGACCTGGAGGGCGTCGACCCGGTGTCGGAGAAGCCGTTGCTGGTCAAGGACGGCCGGTTCGGGCCGTACGTGACCGACGGCGAGACGAACGTGACGCTGCGGCGCGGGCAGACGCCGGAGGAGCTGACCCTGCAGGAGGCGATCGAGATGATCGCCGAGAAGCGGGCCAAGGGGCCGGCACCGAAGAAGGCACCCGCCAAGAAGGCCGCACCCGCGAAGAAGGCCGCGGCCAAGGCCGCCACGCCGGCCAAGAAGGCGACGGCCAAGAAGGCCGCGCCGGCGAAGAAGGCCGCACCCCGCAAGGCCGCGGCCTCCTCCGAGTGAGTCAGGCGCCGAGCACCCGGTCCAGGTACGCGTTGGTGAAGACCCGGGCCGGGTCGAGGCGGTCCCGCACGGCCAGGAAATCGTCGAATCGGGGGTACGCGGGTCGCAGATCCGCCGCGGACCGATAATGCATCTTGCCCCAGTGCGGCCGCCCGCCCAGCGGCTCGCAGAGCGCCTCTAGCGCCTTGAAATACGGCTCGTACGGGCTGCCCCGGAACTGGTGCACCGCGATGTAGGCGGATTCCCGCCCGTAGCCGTGCGACAGCCAGACGTCGTCCGGCCCGGTGAACCGCACCTCGACCGGGAACAGCACCTTGAACGGCAACGCGTCGATCAGCCGGGGCAGCGCGTCGATCACCTCGGGCAGGGCGGCGCGCGGGATCTCGTACTCCATCTCGGTGAATGTGACCCGGCGCGGCGAGCAGAACACCCGATCCGAGCGGTCGGTGTAACTCCGGGCGCTCAACGCGCGCGCGGTCAGCGAGCTGATCGTCCGCACCGATCCTGGGAACCGCTGCCCGACCTTGCAGACGCCCTGGAACACCGTGTTGGACAGGAAGTCGTCGTCGAGCCAGCCGCGGAACCGCGACAGCGGCCGATCGTGCTCCGGCACCCGATTGTTGATCTTCACGCTGGCCCGGTCGGTGTACGGATACCAGAAGAACTCCACGTGGTCGTTGCCGTCCACCCACTCCTCGACCCCGGCCAGCACGTCGGCAAGCGCCATCGGCTTCTCGTCGGCCAGCAGGGTGAACGCCGGCACGCAGCGCAGTGTCACCTCGACCAGCACGCCGAGCGCGCCCAGCCCGGCGCGGACCGCGGGGAACTCCGGAGAGCCCGGGTCGTACCGCTCGACCTTGCCGGCCGCGGTGACCAGGGTGACCGCCTCCACGCAGGAGGCGAGCGTCCCGTGCCCGATGCCGGTCCCGTGGGTCGCCGTGGAGATGGCCCCGGCCACCGTCTGCACGTCGATGTCACCCAGGTTCGGCATGGCCAGCCCGTGCTGGGCGAGCACCGCGTTGAGCACCGACAGCGGCATCCCGGCCTGCACGGTCACCAGCGGCCCGTCGACCGCGACCAGATCGGTCATCCGGTGCAGCAGCATCCGCTGGTCCTCGGCGACCGCGATCGCGGTGAACGAGTGCCCGGTGCCGACCGTCTTGATCCGGCGCCCGGCCTGCGCCGCGGCGGTCACCATGGCGGCCACCTCGTCGATACCCGCCGGCGCGAGCACCTCCGCGACCGACTCCTGATTCTGTCCCCAGTTCGTCCACCGGCGGGCGTTCACGGGTGTAGTCATTCCGGCTCTTGTCCTCCGTCCGAGCGGACACCAGCACCTGGCGTCCCGTCGATGCGCCTCGCTCGTTGATCCGAGTAACGTTCGATTTATCACTGAGATTTATTCATGACCAGGTATGAATTCCGTCGTCGTGAACGAATCTCACTGCTGAGAGGGAGTGGCGACGCGTGTCGACACCAACCGTCAGCACCGGACCGCTGCGGCGGGTTCCGGTGCAGGGCAGAAGCGTTGCCCGAGTTCAACGCATGCTCGATGCCTGCGCCGAGCTGGTGGACGAGGTGGGCTATGAGGGCCTGACCACGACGCTGCTGGCCGAGCGGGCCGAGGTCGCCATCGGCTCGGTCTACCAGTTCTTCCCGGACAAGCGGGCCATCGTGCAGGCCCTGGCACTGCGCAACATGGACGCGTATCTGCAGAGCCTCTCCGACCGGTTCGCGTCGGAGACGTTCGCCCACTGGTGGGACGCGGTGGACGCGGCCATAGACGGTTACATCCACATGCACCGTAGCGTTCCCGGTTTCCGCACGCTGCACTTCGGCGACGTCGTCGACCTGCACCTGCTCGACTCCGACCGGGACAACAACGCGGTGATCGCCGAGCGCCTGGCCGAGCTGCTGACCGACCAGTTCCGCCTGGTCGACCGGAACCGGGTGCGGTTCGCGCTGCAGATCTCGGTGGAGGCGGCCGACGCGCTGATCAAGCTGGCCTTCCGGCGCGACCCGTCCGGCGACGAGGCGGTGCTCACCGAGGTGAAGGCACTGATCCGGGAGTACCTGCACCGGCACGTGCAGGCCTGAGTCAGCCCAGGAAAGCATGACCCTCGCCCCGGTACGTCGGGGCCGGCGTGCTGCGGTCGCCGTCGATCAGGTGCACCTCGTTGACGTGCTCGCACATCTCGCCGGCCTTGGCGTGCCGGAACCACACCCGGTCGCCCGGGCGCAGAACCTCGGCGGCCTCGCCGAGCAGCGGGGTCTGCACCTCGCCCGGACCCTCGTCGGCCTTGAACGCCAGGCCGGCCGGCAGGTACGGCTGGGGCAGCCGGGAGGTTTCGGCCGGGCCGGAGGCGATCCAGCCACCGCCCAGCACGGTGGCGATCCGCGGAGCTGGACGGCGCACCACCGACAGGGCGAAGAACGCCGCCGGGGTGGGCCGCCAGTTGCGATAGGCGTCGAACAGGGTCGGGCCGTACAGCCCCGAACCGGCGGTGACCTCGGTGACCGACGGGTCGGCGCTGGTCGCTGCGACACTGCCGGTCCCGCCGCCGTTGACGTACCGCAGATCGGCATGTTCCCGGACGGCCCGCACCGCCGCGGCCCGGCGCCGCAGCAGCTCGGGGAAGGCCCGGCTCTGCATCAGCCGGATGGCGCGGGCGCGGAGCGCCTGCCCCGGCGGATCGTCACCGACCCCGGCGATGTGCGCCTCGTAGGACATCAGCCCGACCAGCCGGAACCCGGGCCGGGCGGCGATCGTGCGGGCCAGCTCGCCGGCCTGGACCGCGGAGTGCACCGGGGAACGGCGGACGCCGACGTGCAGCGCCGCGGCCGGTTTCCAGGAGGCGTCCAGATCCATGCAGAGCCGGACGGTGGCGCGGTCGCCGGGACCGGTCACCTGGTCGACGAGGTCCAGCTGGGCCGGGTGATCCACCATGATCGAGATGGCGGCGGCCAGGCTTTCGTCGCCGGCCAGCTCGCGCAGCGCGGCCCGGTGCGCGGTCGGGTAGGCGACCAGCACGTCGTCGGTCACTCCGGACCGGACCAGCCAGATCGCCTCCGGCAGTGTGTAAGCCATCACACCGTGCCAGCCGGGGCGGGCCAGCACCCGCTCCAGCAGCGCCCGGCAGCGCACCGACTTGCTCGCCACCCGGATCGGCTTGCCCGCCGCCCGGGCGGTCAGCCGGTCCGCGTTGTCGTCGAAGGCAGCCAGGTCCACCGCGGCGACCGGGGTCTCCAGGTGGTCGGTGGCGCGCTCCAGGCGCTGGCGCAGGGCATCGCGGTCAGTGAGCACACCGGCACGCTATCTCGATCCCGACCAACGCGAAAGACATTCATCTCTGGCTTACCCGATGGTGGGAACCCCCGATGACCAGGGCGGGCGGATACAGTGCTCCCCGAGCAGTGACCACGGGGAGGTAGGGGCCATCAACACGGAAAGCCGCCAGGAGACCGCACCGGTCGACCTCACGGGTGCGGCCGCGCTGCGCTCCGTCCTCCGGATCCGGCCGTTCCGCCGCCTCTGGCTGGTGCTCGGCGCCGCCTCGTTCGGCGACTGGATCGGCCTGCTCGCCACCGGCCTGTTCGCCTCCGCCCAGTTCAGCAACTCGGCGGCGCAGGGCGCGGCGTTCGGCGGCACGATCGCCGTCCGCCTGCTGCCGGCGCTGCTGCTCGGCCCGATCGCCGGGGTGTTCGCCGACCGGTTCGACCGGCGCTACACGATGGTGATCACCGACCTGATCCGGTTCGTGTTCTACGGGTCGATCCCGCTGGTGCCGCTGCTCGGCGGCTCACCCGCGCTGACCGTCACGTGGGCCACCATCGCCACCTTCATCGGCGAGACGATCACCCTGATCTGGATCCCGGCCAAGGAGGCGGCGGTCCCCAACCTGCTCCACCACAAGTCCCAGATCGAGGTGTCGAACCAGCTGACCCTGGTCACGACGTACGGCATCACGCCGATCCTGGGCGCCCTGACCCTGTCCGCGTTGACCGCCGGGGTGCAGCACTCCGGCGTCTCGCTGCCCGCCTGGGCGCAGCCGGTCCAGCTCGCGCTGTACATGAACGCGCTGTCCCGGCTGGCCACCGCGCTCACCGTGTTCTTCGGCATCCGGGAGATCGGCGGCAAGAGCGCCGAACGCCAGCAGGCCGCCGAGCAGAGCATGTTCCACCAGTTCCTGGACGGCTGGAAATACATCGGTCGCACCCCGCTGGTCCGCGGCCTGGTACTGGGCATCTTCGGCGCGTTTGCGGCCGGCGGCGTGGTGATCGGCGCGGCCCGCACCTACGCCACCTCGCTGGGCGCCGGCGAAGCCGCCTTCTACCTGCTCTTCGGCACCATCTTCCTGGGCCTGGCGGTCGGTATCGGGCTCGGTCCGATGATCGTCAAGGAGCTCTCCCGGCGCCGCTGGTTCGGCATGAACATCGTCCTGGCCAGCGGCTCGGTGATGTTCCTCGGCCTGGCCTTCCACCTGTCCATGGCCCTGGTCGGTGCGCTGCTCGTCGGCGCCGGCGCCGGCATGGCGTTCCTGGCGGGCACCACGCTGCTCTACGGCGAGGTCGACGACACGGTCCGCGGCCGGGTCTTCGCCGTCGTGCAGATCGGCGTCCGGATGGTGCTGCTGCTCGCCATCACCCTGGCCGGCCTGCTCGTCGGCCTGGGCAGCTCCCGCCGGGTCAACCTGGGCCCGGTGCACTTCGACATCTCGTCCACCCGGGTGCTGCTGCTGGTCGCCGGCGCGATCGGGATCTGGGTCGGGATCGGGTCGTTCCGGCAGATGGACGACAAGAAGGGCGTGCCGATCCTGGCCGACCTGATCGGGTCGGTCCGCGGCCGGCCGCTCACGCCGGCCGAGGAGTTCCTGCGCAGCGGGCTGTTCGTGGTCTTCGAGGGCGGCGAGGGGGCCGGGAAATCCACCCAGGTGGACCGGCTGGCCGACGTGCTGCGCGCCGAAGGGCGCGACGTGGTGGTGACCCGGGAACCGGGAGCCACCGACCTCGGCGGCCGGATCCGCGGGCTGGTGCTCGACCACTCCGAGGACGGGCCGTCGCCGCGGGCCGAAGCGCTGCTCTACGCGGCGGACCGGGCCCATCATGTGGCGACCGTGGTGCGGCCGGCGCTGGCCCGGGGCGCCGTGGTGATCAGCGACCGGTACGTGGACTCGTCACTGGCCTATCAGGGGGCCGGGCGGACGCTGCCGGTGCAGGAGATCTCCTGGCTGTCCTCCTGGGCGACCGGCGGGCTGAAACCGGACCTGGTGGTGCTGCTCGACGTGGACCCGGCGATCGGGCTGAAGCGGGCCAGTGCGCGGGGTGCGGGCGTGGACCGGCTGGAGAGCGAATCGCAGGCGTTCCACGACCGGGTGCGGTATGCGTTCCTCGACCTGGCGGCGGCGGACCCGAAGCGGTATCTGGTGCTGGATGCGGCGCGGCCGGCCGGAGATCTGGCGGAGATGGTGGTGGATCGGATGTCGGGGCTGCTCGCGAGCCGGCCCGCCGCCAGCCCGTCCTCCTCCTCCGCTTAGTCGCCGCGTCTCGTATCGTTTCTTTACCGTCGCCTTTTACCGTCGTCCGAAAGTTTCGGAAACTGTTGCGACAGGTCTCTGTAACCTAGAGCTGTCGATCTATGGCGTCAAGGGCGGAATATCGGCTGCCGCGCCATCCGAATGCTCCGATGTTCATCAATGGACATCGTTGACGCGGGACATGCATCGTGCATAACGTTTCGGCATGTCACCGTAAGTTTCGGAGGCACTTCAGATGAGATCCACTCGTATCGCCGTGCTCCTCGCGGTGGGCCTGGTGGTGGCCGGCTCCGCACCCCTGCGGGCGGTGGCCTCCCCGCGACCCTCCGCCACGTCCGCCCGATCCGTCCTTTCCGCCCTTGACCCCGGCTCGTTGCGGGCCGCTGCCCGGGGCACCGGAGTGCGCATCGGCACCGCCGTCGACATGACGGCGCTCGCCGCCGACGCGCCCTACCAGGCGACGGTCGCGCGCGAATTCGACACGGTCACCCCGGAGAACGTGATGAAGTGGGAGGCCGTCGAACCGCAACCCGGCGTCCACGACTGGGCGGCCGCCGACCAGCTCGTCGACTTCGCCCGTCACCACGGCCAGCTCGTCCGCGGGCACACCCTCGTCTGGCACAACCAGAACCCGTCCTGGCTGACCGAAAGTGCGTACACCCCCGCGCAGCTGCGCACGCTGCTGCGGCAGCACATCTTCGCCGAGGTCGGGCACTTCAAAGGCAAGATCTGGGCCTGGGACGTCGCGAACGAGGTGTTCAACGAGGACGGCACCCTCCGTGACACCCTGTGGCTGCGGGCACTCGGACCCGACTACATCGCCGACGCGTTCCGGTGGGCGCATCAAGCCGACCCGAAAGCAATCCTGTTCCTCAACGACTACAACGTCGAAGGGCTCAACGCCAAGAGCGACGCCTACTACGCACTGATCAAGAAGCTGCGCGGGCAGGGCGTCCCGGTGCAGGGCTTCGGCATCCAGGGACATCTGGCCCTGCAGTACGACCTGCCGATCACCGCGGCGGACAACGTACGACGCTTCGACCGGCTCGGCGTGAAAACCGCGTTCACTGAGGTCGACGTGCGGATGCAGCTGCCGGCGGACACCGCGGAGGTGGCGGGGCAGAGCGAGGGCTTCGGGCTGCTGCTGCGGGCCTGCCTGCTGGCCGAACACTGCATCTCGTACACGGTGTGGGGCTTCAGCGACAAGTACTCCTGGGTGCCGGGCGTCTTCGACGGTCAGGGGTCGGCGACGCCGATGACCGAGACCTTCGAGCCGAAGCCGGCCTATCGCACCCTGCGGGAGACGTTCCTGATCGCTCGGCGCTGACTGCCGTCCCCTCATCCCTGTGCCAGGCTGCGCCGGCCCCGTCCGCCGGCGCAGCCTCCTTTTCCCGCTCCTGCCTTTACCGGCCGCATCCCGCTGCTGCCCGCTGCCGGCCTTTCGCGTGGTCAGCCTTTCCAGAGGGTCAGCATCATGGCCTCGACGGCGATTTCCGGCTTCACGTTCGCGTTGATCGCATCGCGACAGGCCAGGACCGCCTCCAGCCGCCGCAGCGTGCTCTCCGCGGTCCACTTCCGGGCGGCCGCCCCGGACTGCTGCGCGACATCGCCGTGCACCACCGCAACCGGCGCCCGCATCGCCGTGACCAGCACATCCCGATAGAACCCGGCCAGGTCGACCAGCGCCCGGTCCAGCGCGTCCCGCTGCGCCCGGGTGGCCCGCGACTTCTGCCTCTTCTCCAGGTCCTTGATCTGACCGGCCGCGCCCCGCATCGCGCCCGCCGCCCCGCGGCCGGTGCCGCCCGCGCCGAGCGCCTGCTCCAGCGCCGACCGCTCACTCGCGTCGGACTCGGCCACACTCCCGGCGGCCTCCGCCTTGGCCGCGGCCACCAGGCCCGCCGCGATCTCGAACGCGGCGCCCACCCCGGTCAGCCTTTTCGGCACCGCCAGCACCGCCTCCCGCCGGGCCCGCGCCTCCGGATCGGCCGCCAGCAGCCGCGCCCGGACGATGTCCCCCTGTGCCGCCGCGGCCGCCCAGGCCGCCGTGTCCGGTGCCATCCCGTCCCGCTCGACCAGCGCCGCGGCCACCGTGTCGGCCGGCGGCTGGCGCAGCGCCACCAGTCGGCACCGGGACCGGATCGTCACCGAGATGTCGTCCGGATGCGTCGACGGCGTGCACAGCAGGAACACCGTCCGCGGTGGCGGCTCCTCGATCGCCTTCAGCAGCGCGTTGCCGGCCGCCTCGGTGAGCCGGTCGGCATCCTCGATCACCACCACCTGCCATCGGCCACCGGACGGCGCGGTCGCCGCGCGCAGCACCAGGGCGCGCATCTCGTTGACCCCGATCGACAACCCCTCCGGCGCCACGAACCGCACGTCGGCATGAGTCCGACCCAGCACGGTGTGGCACCCGTGACACTCCCCGCACCCGCTGCCGCCGCGCTCACACTGCAGCGCCGCCGCGAACGCCCGCGCCGCCACCGACCGCCCCGCGCCCGCCGGCCCGGTGAAGATCCACGCGTGCGTCATCGCGCCGCTGGCCACCTGCTCCCCGGCGACCACCCGGGCCGCCGCCCCGGCTGCCCGGCGCAGCGTCTCCACCGGCTCCGCCTGGCCCACCAGGTCGGAGAACACGTCATGCGAACTCACCCGCCGATGGTATGGCCACCCTCCGACATTCCTCGGACCGGTCGTCCCCGCCGGGTGACACCACGCCGTCGCCGGGTGTCTGTGCCGCCCCACCTCCGCCGGCCGGTCCTCGGCCCGGGTCCTCCACCAGGCGTCCGGCCAGCACTGACGCACCGTGCTCAGCAACCGGTGTCAGGGTGACGCCGGGTGCCGCACCGGAAGTTATCCACAGAGGACTCCGCGAGCTGCGAAAGGCCGGTAGATTCATGGCCGGAACGCGACGGCAACGTGACGCGCGGTGAGGAGCCAGGTGCATGGCCCGAGAGATCGACGAGACGTGGATCGATGAGGCGATCGATCGCTACCGGCGCGTCGAGGGCCTGCGTGCCGAGTTCGACAAGGCCGTGGCGACGCACCAGGTCTCGGTGCACTCACCCGACCAGACCATCGAGGTGGTGGTCACCGCGACCGGCGAGATCGTGGATGTCCGGGTGCAGGGCGAGTTCGTCAAGCGCACCGCCGCCGAGTTCTCCCGTGAGCTGCGGGCCGTCATCGCCAGCGCCACCGAGGCCGCCCGCTGGGCTCGTGACAAGCTGCACGCCGAGGTCTTCGGCGCGTTCCGCTCCCTGGAGGACCACTGACATGGACCGCATCGCCGACCGGATCGACCAGGCGGCCGCCGAACTGAGCACCATCGACCGACGGGCGCCCCACCTGCTGCCCGGACCCGGGGCGTTCGGCGCCGACGATGTCGGCCGGCCCGGCCGGCTCGGCCACCGCCTGCACGAGAGGTGGGCCGCGGTGCTCCAGGCCCGCGCCGACGAGGCGGCCGGTCTGTCCGGGCGCCTGACCGATCTGGCCCAGTCCGTCCGCAGCACCTCCCGGGACTACAGCCAGACTGACGAGTCCGTTCGTCACCGCCTGCTGCGAGGTCTCTGATGCGCGGCCCACGCTCGCTTCCGCGCGTCTTGCCTCGCCCGCTCCTGGGCGTCCTGTCTGGCTCACGTCCGCGCCCGGGCGTCTTGCCTGGTCCGTGTTTGCTTCCGCGCCTTTTGCCTCGTTCGCGCCCGCTTTCGTGCGCTTTGCCTCCCCGGCGTTCGCTGCCACGTGTGCGGCGATCGGCTCGGTGGGCCTCCGCGGTGGCGTCGACGGGGTGGCGCGACCCTGTGCGGCGAGGTTTCTGATGGACCGGCTCGATCAACTTCTGACCGTTGCGGATCCGCTGCTCAGCCGGGTCGATCAACTGCTCACGTCGGTCGGTGCGCCGGCCGGCCACGATGTCTGGCCCGAGCTGCGCCGGGTCCGGTTGCTACCCGGCGACGCGGTCCGCGCGGTCGCCGCCCTGCATCCGGCCGCGCTGGCCGACGCCGTCCCCGAGCTCCGCGCACAGGCCCGGGTCTGCGCGGACACCGCTGACGCCCTGCCGCTGGCCACCACCTGGACGGGCCACGCCGCCGAAGCTTACGAGGCCACCCGCCGCCGCACCGCCGAGCAGCTCAACGTCGGCCCCGACAGCCTGTCCCGCCGGATGACCGCCACGGCCGACCTGGCCGGCGCCCTGCACGACTGGATGACGCACACCCGCGCCGCGCTGGCCTACGCCCTGGCCGACAGCCTGAACTCCGCCGAGGCTTTGACGGTCACCGTGAGCAGCGGTTTCCCGCAGCCCGCGGAAACCCGCGCCGCCGCTGCCATTGCCACCCACGTGCTCCGCACCATCGCCGACAGCTACGACCGCGCCGAGAATCTCCTCGACGACTCCTCATCTTTGACAACTCCACAGTCGACCTGAAGTCGTCCGTCCGCACGCCGGCGCCCCATCCCGGGGTCGTCTTGCAGGACGGATGGTTGCCGTCCCGATGTGGTCTCAGGGGCCGCTGACACTCCCGGATTCGCCGCGCTGAGATGCTTGCCCGTCGCCGCCGGGAGTCCAAGGGTCGCTATGGTTCGTCGATGCCGTTGAACAATCCGTGGCTGGCCGGGGACGTGCCGGACCGGCGGTTGCCGAAGGACCGGCTTGAGGAGCGGATCCGCAACCTGTTCTCCAGTCAGAACATGGGTGTGCTCGCCACTGCCGGTGGGCAGGGGCCGGTGGCCACGCCGGTGCGGTACTACTCGTTGGATCTGGCGGTGATGTTCACGGCGTCGCCCCGGTCGCCGAAGATGCGGAACATCGCTGATGACCCAAGGGTGTCCTTCGGGATCTTCGCGCCGCTGGTCGGCTTGGCCAGCAGCCGAGGGGCGCAGCTCTTCGGCCGAGCCCGGGTGCTCGGGCCGGGCGACCCCGGGCAGGTGCCCTACTGGGAGGCCTTCCGCTGGGAGAACGAGCACGCCGAACGCGGGCGTCTCCTCAGCGAACCGCCGGCTGAGACGCTCGTCGTCCTCGACCCGGACCGGATCGTCTACACCGAACACTGGCTGCGCCGTGACGGCTACGCCCCGCGCCAGATCTGGCGCCGCGCCGACCCCGGAAAGCCGGTGCGACCCGGGTCTTGACCGGCTCGCGACCCGGGGGTCGCGGCGCAGGGTTGCGACCCCCGGGGTCGTGGCGCAGCTTGAAATCCGGTGTCGTGGTGCAGCTTGGGATCCGGTGTCGTGGTGCAGCTTGAAATCCGGTGTCGTGGTGCAGCTTGGGATCCGGTGTCGTGGTGCAGCTTGAAATCCGGTGTCGTGGTGCAGCTTGGGATTCGGTGTCGTGGTGCAGCTTGGGATCCGGGGTTGTGGCGCTGCACCACGACCCCGGGGTCGTGGTGCAGCGGGTGCCCGGGTGTGGGTGGCGGTGGTGGGTGTTACGGGGTCGGGCGGCGGCGACGGGTGCCGAGGAGAAAGGCGCAGAGGCCGCCGATGAGCAGGCCGGCGCCGGTGATGAACAGTGGGGCCGAGCGGGGGCCGGTTACCGGAAGGGTGCCGCCCTGGACTCCGGATTCCAGGGTGCGTTTGCCTTGTTCGGGGGCTACGGCGGCGGCTTCCAGGATGCCGACTCCCAGGTTGGCGATCACCGCGGATGATTCGTAGCCGGGGTTGCCGCGGTCCTTCGAGGAGTGTTGGGAGCGCAGGACGGCGATCTTGATGGCAGTGGCTCGGGCGGCCAAGGCGTGGCCCTTCGATGCCTGCCGGACGTCACCCAGGGAGATACGGACGAGGGCTTGTCCGGCCGGAGCGCTCTCCAACACCGGGCCGCGGGCAACCGTTCCGCCGGCGTCAGGTCCGTTGCCGGCTCGGGTGGAGGTCTTGTCGGAGGACCGGGCCGAGGTTCCGGTACTGGAACCGGGGCCGGTGGTGGGGGAGGGAACGGGGAGATTCGGGATCGACGGCAGTGCCGGACCCCGGGACGGGAGGACCGGGACGGTGGCGGACTCCGTGGGCCGGGCTGCGTCGCTGACCGTGATGTCTGCGTGGTCGGTGGCCGTGCTCAACCGCGTACGCGGGAAATGCGGGCCGGAGATCTCGACGGCCGCGGGTTGATAGCGGACCTCGCCGCCGGTGGCGGCTGACATGGATACCTGCAGCGAGGGGGCGCGGAGGACCCGGACGTGGATCTCGCCGCCGGCCAGGGTGAACTCGGCGGCCCTGACGGTTGCCGAAGCGACCGCCTTCGCGGTGGTGCCGTGGCCGGTCAGGGCGGTGTTGCTGATGGTAGAGGACTTCGCCGGGACGCGGATCAGCTCGCCGGTGGCCCCGGTCAGCGTGACCCGGTCGAGGGCGGTCGCCGCGCGGGAGGTTTCGCCGGCGGTTGCGGCGCAGGCCATCGCGTCGGTCCAGCGGGCGTGGGCGGACAACGTCGTCGTGCCGGTCTGGATCGGGCCGAGACGTTCGGCGGCGGTGTGCTGCTCGACCGGTCCGGAGTGGGTCGGCGGCGTCTGCTGCAACACCTGCTCGGCGGCGGGAGCGCCGGCGACCCGGCCGTCCAGGGTCTGGGCAGCGGCGGCGGACTTCACCGGACCGTCGGCGATCATGACGCTTCGGGCGTCGCCGACCCCGACGCCGCCGATCACCTGTGTCGTGTCGCCGGCACCGGCGGTCGCCGGCCTCGTGTCGCCGTTGGCGTCGCCGCCGCCCGTGGCGCCGGGTTTGCCGAGCTCGATGCGGGCGTCGCGGTCGGCGTGGCTGCTGTCGAGGGCGTCAAGCCTCCAGCGGACCTCGCGGTTGTAGGCAGCGTCACGCTGCCAGCGGACGTCGCGGTTGCCGGCGGCGTCACGCTTCCAGCGGACGTCGCGGTTGCCGGCGGCGTCAAGGCCGGACCGGGCGCGGTGGCCGGGGTGGTAGGCCGCGGGGACGACGCCCGGTGCGGGCATGGCCGTGGCGTCGGATGTGTCCGCGCTGTCCGCGTCCTCTCCGGCGGCGGGGCTGTCCGGGCTGCCGCTGCCGGCGGTGGCGGCCGGATCGTCGGGGGTGAGCTGCTGCAGGACCTCGCCGGCGCTTTCCGTGGGGGCGATCGACGGGCGTTCGCCGCTGTCGTGGCGTGGCAGGCCGGCGCCGTGATCCCGGTTCGGCGTGGGGCGCAGGTCGAGTCGTTCGATGCGGAGCAGTTCGGCCTCGGACTGGGCGGCATAGCGGTGGGCTTGCTGGCACGGTGCCGGGGCGGGGGCGAGTGTCGATGCGGCATGCGCGGGCAGGGGCGCGGTGAGCGTGCTCGCGAACCCGAGCGCAGCGACGCTGGCGGCCAGCGACCTGGCGGGTGTCATGGCAAGTCCTTTCGAGGCGGGGGCAGGCAAGGCGGGGCAGGCAAGGCGGGACGAGACGGGGCGGGACGAGACGGGGCGGGACGAGACGGGGCGGGACGAGACGGGGCGAAGCCTCGTGGCAGGGCAAGGCGGCGGCGGGGCGGTGTCAGGGCAGGGCGGAGGCGGGCGGGTGAAGCCGGGATGGTGCTGGCGGTGCGGCGTCTACGGGACTGGCCAACGAGGGTCGATTGGGGCGGTTGCGCAGCATCTATGCGACAACCCGCCCGGGTAGTTCAAAACCGGCATTTGGTACGCGGCAGCCGCAGTGTCGTCGGCACCGGTCCCGGGGTCGTAGGGTTGATCCCATGGGCATGCTGTGCGCGGTCAGCTTCAACCGGTATGGCCGCCTCTACTACCTCGACCCGGGTGAGTTCAGCCCGTCGGTCGGCGACCGGGTCTTGGTCCCGACCGATGACGGTCCCGAGGTGGCGGAGTGCGTCTGGCCGCCGCAATGGGTCAGCGAGGAGACCGACGGTTTTCCCAAGATCCTCGGCCTGGCGGTGGACGACGATCTGCGCCGCGACGAGCTGCTCCGCAAGCGCAAGGCGGAGGCCAAGGTCGCCGCCAAAAAGTTGATCAAGGCGCACGAGCTGCCGATGAAGGTGGTCGCCGTCGATCATGTCCTGGATCCGGCCGGGGCGAACGGGGACCGGACGACGATCTATTTCACCGCCCCGCACCGCGTGGATTTCCGGTCGCTGGTCCGTGACCTGGGTGCCACCCTGCACTGCCGGGTGGAGCTGCGCCAGCTCTCCGCGCGGGATTCGGCCCGGGTGCAGGGCGGCATCGGTTCGTGCGGGCGGGATCTGTGCTGCGCCACGTTCCTCACCGACTTCGAGCCGGTCACCATCCGGATGGCGAAGGATCAGGATCTGCCGCTGAATCCGCTGCGCATCTCGGGCGCGTGCGGCCGTCTGATGTGCTGCCTGAAATATGAGCACCCGCTGTATTCGGGAAGCAGCGACACGTATCCGCGCCCGGGCGAACGGGTGAAGACGGCCGACGGCGCCGAGGGGCGTGTCGTGGCCCGCCACCCGCCGTCGGAGTCGGTCACCGTCCGCGGGATCGAGGACGGCCAGCTGCGCCGCTGCCCGGTCGCCGACGTCTGTGGTTCACGCCGCGCCTATGAGTCGGGCGGAAATCAGTAGAAGGTCATGCGGCGCCTTCAGCGACCAACGTCCCGTCGACGTAGGCGCGGACCGGCTGTTGCCGGAATGCGGAGAAGAGCAGAGCCCGGCGTTTCTCGATGGTGACGGCATGCTGTTCGCTGGTGCCCACCGTGAGGTTGTACCTCTTGACCACGCTGAACGACAGAAGCTGAACGGTGCGCAAGGCGACGACTCCGTCGACGGTGATCTTGACGCCGCCCCAGAACTTGCTGAAATAGAACTCGACAACGTGCCGTTCGGTCACGCCGACTTCGAAGGTCATCCGCACGAAAGTTACTGTACGCATCCGAGCCGCGGTTGGGTCGTATATGCGACAGTACGATCCGGATCTACGCCATACGCATTGGTCATGGGCTATACCCATCAGCGAAGCCGGTAACCAGTGATCGGGGGCACGCGTGAGGTTCTGGGTCGACATCCCCGCGGCGCGTGGCCTGCCGTCCGCGTTCCGGCGGATGGAGCAGGACGCGAAGGCGGCCCAGGACTACGTGAAGGCCAACACCGCGTTGAATTACGGCCATGGGCTCCTTGCTCAGGCTCGGGGCAGTCACCAGGCGATCGTCGATCATCTGCACACCTATCTGCATCGGATCGAATACGACGTCGCCTTCTGCGGCGCGGCCATGATCACCTCGGCGTTGAACTGGTACGACAACACCGACCGGGAGAACGCCGGAAAGCTCGACGACTCCTGGCCGGGCGCCACCGTCGATCGCACCGAGCTCGGCCCGTACTCCTACGACACCCCGGGCGGCGCGCAGGCCTTCACCGACCGGTTCGAGCCGCAGGCCCGGCTGACCGCGCTGCCCGACTACGACAACACCGACGAGTATCGGTACGCGCCGGCCGTAGGGGACGCCGCGAGTCCCACCTCGGGGATCCGCGACACGATCTGGGGAGCGACCTGGCTTGCCGCGAAGATCGGCGTGTTCGACCGGCCGTACGACGTCTTCGAGGAGTGGACGAAGCCACTCGCCGGTGACTGGACTGGCGTGCGTCAATGCGCCGACGTCTTCAACAATGTCGCGCTGGCCGTCCGGGACATGGGTGAGAACTCGCGATGGCACGCGCTCGGCGTCGACGCGGTATGGGGTGGCAACGGGGCCGACGCATTGATCGTCAATTGCTGGACCAACGGCAAGAAGATGATCGAATGGACGCCTTTGTTGCAGGAGACCGCGGACCGATATCAGACCTCCGCGGAAGCGATGTTCGAGATCGGCAAGGTAGTAGGGTCCCTGATCATGGACCTCAGCGATGCCGCGATGGTTTTCGCGGCCGCGATGACCGGCGCCGGAGGGACCCCGGAGGCCGGTATCGGCCCCCTGGTCCTGGGCGGTGCGTCCCTCTACGAGGCCTACAGGATGTGGGACATCACCAAGGAGATCATGGATCTCATGGGGCGCGCGGATGCGGCCAGCAGCGCGGTCGCCTCGGCGGCCGGAGATCTCGGCTTCATCGGGAGTCTGGGCCCGATCGCCGATCTTCCGCCGACGGCCACCGTGCCCGACCTTCCGATGCGCTAGGGGAGCGACATGCCCGACGATGACGCGGCAGATCCCCGCGAGCTGCTGGCGGCGTTCGACGCCAGCCCGTACGGCGTCGTGCTCGGCGATGACCTGCGCCGCCGGCGGCTCGTCTTCGAAGCCCTGGCGCAGAGCGAGGACGCGATGACCCGCGAGGTCGGCGAGCAGCTCTTCACCGGCGCGATCGAGCCGCGCGAAGTGCTGCGGAGCTCGGCCTACCGGGAGTTCGTCCGCGACGCCCTGGTGCGAGGCGAGAAGATGGACATCAAGGAATTGGGCGTACGACTGGACGCGCTCACCCGGTCGGGCGCCCTGACCGGAGATCTGGAACGCGACTCCCGCGCACAGGCCGACCCGAAGCCGGGCGGCAGGCGGCCCGCGGACGGCGACGACCGCCGGTGACGGTCGTCGGCGGCGGTGTCCGCTGCCTCGGCGCGGCCTGTTCCGCAACACCTCCCCTTTCCCCGGAGACGGGCCTCAGCTGATGATGATCGGCGGCTCGATGTGCTGGACGTCGAGCGGCTGCTCGGGGCGCAGCCACGGCGCGTGCGGCTCGCCGTCCGGGTCGGCGGACCACCGGTGGCAGATCCGGTCGACGCCCAGCGGGTGGATGGTCAGCGTGCCGGCCGCGTCGATGTGCAGCCGCAGGAAACTCTTCGCGTCCTCGATGCCCTGGCCCGCGTACAACTCGTTGAAATTGACGTCGAACATGCTGGCAATCACCAGGTAGAGCGCGAGCACCTGGGTGGCCACCAGGCCGATCACCGGACCGTAGAGGACCGCCGCCACCGCGAACGGGCCGGGCCACGCCCACTCCTGGAAGGGCAGCCGCAGCCAGACCCAGGCACCGGCGGCGGCCAGGCCGATCTGGGCCAGGCCGTGCAGCACGCCGAGGATCCAGTGGCGGGCGTGTTTCGCCGACGCGGCGCCCGGCGGTTTCGCGAACAACACCGTGCCCAGCATGATCAGCACCAGCATGAGCAGCAGCGGGATGCTGAACAGCCGCTGGATGATGCCGCCCTGGCTGGCCGCGCCGGCCATCGCCAGCATGGTCAGCGTGTGGATGATGCCCAGCATGGTGGCGAAGCCGGCGTTGCGCCGCGGCACCCGGCGGAAAGCGCCCCAGCCCAGCCGGCGGGAGGCCGCCGGGGCCGGGAAGCGGGCCGCGAGGTCGTAGACCCGGCTGAGGCTGCGGCTGCGGGTCAGCGTCTCGCGCGGCGGCACGACCAATTGCTCCGGCAGGTTGTGGGTGCCCAGCAGATAGGCTCCGCCACCACCGCAGGTGATCAGCTCGCGTTGCTCGCCGGTGTACCGCGCGTAGTGGTGCAGATCGCCGGAGACCAGCACCCGGACCTGCGCCCGGGTCGGCGCGAGAATGGTCCGCAGGAAGTAGTCGACCGCGTCGTACGCCTCCGGGTCGTTTCTCGCTTTCACCCAGGTGGGAGACGGGGTCATCAGGATGATCCGGTCATCCGGGGTGACCTCACGGGCGGCCTTCTCGAAATAGAGCAGCTGTGGATCGTCGATGTACGCCCCGAACTGCTCGTCGACCGCGAACAACCACCAGTTGTTCGGCAGCTTGACCGCGAAATAGGACCGGCGCTGCTCGGTGCGCCAGCCGCCGATGAATCCGTCTTTGCGGCGGGCGAACAGGCGCAGGAACGCGGTCAGCCCGTCATACCAGTCGTGGTTGCCGGGCAGGGCGAACAGCGTGGGCCGCGGCTCGCCGGCCGGCGCCTCCGGCAGCGCCGCCCGATAGGGCCCCTTCATCCGGCTCTCGTAGCCGTCGCCGCTGGCCAGCGGATAGACCTGGTCGCCGCCCATCAGCAGCAGCCGGCCCCGGGGCAGCGCGGCCCCGTCCACGGTCAGCCGCGGCTGGGCCAGCAACCAGGCGATCGAATACGTCGCGTCGAAGCCGTCACCGAGGTCGGCGACGTAATCCAGCCAGATCTCGCCGTCAGCGGTGGCGGAGTGGTCGAAGAAGTCGGCGTCCAGCGCGTTCTGCAGCTCGCGCTTGTCCATGTACGCCCCGAAGAGGATCGCCAGCAGCGCGCGCAGACCGGTGCTGAGCAGCAGCAGCGGCGCCAGCCAGCCGATCGGCTGCTTCGGCGTGAAGCCCAGCTCCTGCGGATCCATGCTGGTCGGCCGGGTGGGCACGGTGTGCTCGGCCCCGGACCAACCGGCCGGCGGGGGAACGACAGGCATCGACTTATCGTCCGTCACAGAAGGCACATTAGCCCCGGGGTACGACATCGGCTGCCCGCCGACTTCCCGCCCTCCCGCCGAGCCGAGCCGGCGATGTCGTACACTTGGGAACCGTTGCCGCCTTAGCTCAGTCGGCTAGAGCGACGCACTCGTAATGCGTAGGTCGACGGTTCGATTCCGTCAGGCGGCTCAGATGACGCGCCGGCCAACAGTCCTGTTGGCCGGCGCGTTCTTCTTCTCTGTTCTGGGCGTGACCCGGTCCGATCAGCTCCAGGAAGCGTCGGCCCAGCCGTCCGAGGCCCAGCTCCGGCCGTACCAGCAGTTGCTCGCCCAGCTGCGGCCGTCCCATCCGTTGTCGGCCCAGCTGCGTCCGGCCCAGCTCCGGCCGGCCCAGCTCCGCCCGGTCCAGTCGGAGCCGGTCCAGGACGGCGCGGTCCAGCCGGCGGTGGACGGGTCCCATCCGGTGCCGGTCCAGGTGGTGCCGTTGAAGGTGCCGCCGGACCAGGCTGTCCTGGCGACGTTCCAGGACTGGCCGAAGATGTCCTTCTCGCCGGTGAGCGGGATGCCGTCGATCAGTACGTGTCCGCTGCCGCGGGCGCCTTCGAGGGTGCCCAGCCCGGTCGTGGCGGTGAAGTTCTGCACCGGGGCGCTGGCCGGGTTGAGACCGAGGGACATGTGCACGTCGACCAGGCCGGTGCCCTGCCAGATGCTCTTGGCCAGCGGGAACGGGTTGGCCTTCGCGGTGATCAGCCACTTGATCTGGTCGGGGGTGGCCGCCGGGTATTTCTGGGCGAGCAGGGCCGCGACGCCGGAGACGACGGCGGTGGCCTGGGAGGTGCCGCTGCCGCGGATGAACCGCGTGCCGACCCGTCCCGCGGGGTTGTTCTGGTCGACGTAGCTGTTGGGCACGCGGAGACCGAGGATGTGGACGCCGGGCGCGACGACGTCGACGTGCCGGGTGCCGGTACCGCGCTGCGCGAACGCCGGGATCAGATCGTCGGCGGCGCCGGCGGTGTTCTTCGGGTCCTCGGCACCGACGGCGATTACATAGGGGTTGGACGCCGGGTCGGCGAGTTCCTCCCGGGTGGTTCCGTCGTTGCCGGCCGACACCACCACCACGATGCCGCGCCGCCACGCCTGCTCGACCGCGTACGACAGCGGGTCCAGCACGGACGACTGGGTGCTGTCGGTCCCGTAGGAGAGGTTGAGGACCCGGATGTTCAGGCCGCTGTCGTGAGC